>DMCT01000109.1 GCA_003446665.1 Synergistaceae bacterium | reverse complement strand
ATGCAAATCGCCAAATCACTAAAAACTTTCGTCCCGCTGCCACACAGATGCGAAAAGGTAGCTGAAATCGGCGGCATAACCTACGTGGACGATTCAAAAGGAACCAACGTGGCTGCGACAGTAACTGCCCTGTCTTCAATCAAGGGACCGCTTGTGGTGATCCTTGGAGGAAAAGGCAAAGGTGAGGAATACGGTCCGCTGGCCGAAGCGGTTGCAAGGTACACCTTAGCCTCGATACTGCTAGGGGAGGAAAAGGACCGCATAGCAAACGCTTTGCAAAAGGCTGGATACGAATCATTTTGCAAGGTCGATACCATGGAAGAAGCTGTCGAAAGCGCAACAAAAAGAGCTTCGCCGGGGACGACGGTCATCTTGTCGCCGGCCTGCACCAGCTGGGATATGTATGAAAATTACAAGGCAAGAGGAGAACATTTCAAGAAGATAGTAAGGAGCATGGATGGAGGATCTTCATGAAGCAGCCGGAAAGCAGCCTGGCGAAAGAAGACCTTGTCGCTGAAGAGGGAATGCCCGAAAGAGGAAATGGTTCCACTTTCTTCCTTTGGCTCATCCCCCTTCTCTTGAGTGCCCTTGGTATCGTAATGATTACCTCCGTAACGACAAACCTTTCCGTTTCAAGATGGGATGTTCCTTTCGTTTACGGCATAAGGCAGATAAAGTGGCTTCTTCTCGGGTTGGCATCCATGGTGGCATGCTACTGTATTCCGATCAGGATATGGAAACGTCTTTCGGGTATCCTGTGGATCTTTGCGGTGGGTATGATGATTATGACCCTCGTACCCGGATTTTTCAATGCGGCGGGAGGGGCTACGCGATGGCTCAGCGTGGGTCCCGTTTCCATTCAGGCATCGGAATTTCTTTTTTTGGCGGTCATACTGCATGGAGCCAAAAAGCTGCATGCCCCCGGGCTTTCGCCTTTACATGCTTTTTCCCGGATTCTTCTTATCTTTTTCATTTCTTCCTGGCCTTTTGCGCTGCAACCGGACTTTGGCGGTGCCGTTCTTCTTTTCGCGTTTCTCATGGGGCTTTACGTAGAGCTGTACGGCTGGAAATACCCGCTTTTTTTCGGACTAGTCCTAGCCCTAACAGTCTTTTTACCACTGCTTGTGACAAGCGCCTATCGGATGCGAAGAATCATGGCCTTTCTCGATCCCTGGGAGGATCCCCTTGGAAACGGATTCCAGATCATCCAGGGGTTCATAGCTTTTGCCAATGGCGATCTCTGGGGAGTAGGTCTGGGGCAGGGCTTGCAGAAACTGAAATACCTTCCTGCGGTTCATACTGATTTCATATTCGCTGCTATCGGAGAAGAATTGGGGTTCATTGGAACAGCGACTGTCCTTGGTCTGTTCTTTCTTTGGTTTTTCCTTTTGATGATGGCTTACTGCAGGTTGCGTGGAACATTTGCGGGAACACTTTTGTGGGGCGGAACCCTTTCCATTGCTCTGACCCTTTTCATAAACCTTGGAGGGGTAATGAAACTGTTGCCCCTGACAGGAATTCCGCTTCCTTTTCTAAGCTACGGTGGAAGTGCCCTGGTAACATTGTGGGCAAAGACGGGCATAATTTTAAGGAGCATCAAGGATGGGACAAAAGAAGACCCCGCTTGAAGAAACCACCGGGATGAAAATAGCTATAGTAGCAGGCGGGACAGGTGGACATGTTGTACCGGCCATCGCTTTCGCGGAGTGGATATATGAACATCATCCCGAAACTGAAATACGCTTTTACTGCGGATCTCGGCCCCTGGAAAGGGAAATATTCCGGTCAAACGGAATTCCCTCCAAAGTCCTTCCTATTGACGGTTCTCCTCTTTCGGGTAACATATTTCGCCGGACCATGCGATCATCGGGGCTTTTTCTTTCGACCTTTACCTGCATGAGGGATTTTTTGACCTGGAAGCCTGATGCGTGCCTTCTTTTCGGAGGATATGTTTCGTTACCCGCTCTTTTCGCAGCAAGGTTTTCAGGTATCAGGTCGTTTGTCCACGAACAAAACGCCGTTGCTGGAAAGGTAACAAGGCTTGCGGCATCCTGGGGAGTGCCCGTTCTGTGTGGATGGAAGACGTGCCGGAAAATCGAGGGGCAAAATGTGCACTACACCGGAATCCCCGTAAGAAATTTCCGGTATTTGCCCCCTGAGGATGCTTGGCTTAAACTCAACTGTAAAGACAAGCCTCCAGCGGGTCCTATAGTACTGGTTTTAGGCGGATCACTCGCAAGCGCTACCATAAACGTCCTGGCAAGCAGGCTCGCGGAACTCGAACAGTTCAGTGGGTGGACTTTCCTTGTGGCAAGTGCACGAGAAGAAACGGTAAGAAGAGGAAATGTAATAATCGTTTCAAGAATGTGGGACATGGGCCCGTTATATTCATTGGCGGACTGTGCAATTTCCAGGGGTGGAGCTTCAACACTGGCTGAACTGGCTTTGTATGGAATTCCTTCCATCATTGTTCCCTGGAAGGATGCGTCAGACGATCACCAAACCGAAAACGCCAGAGTCTTTGCCGGGATGGGTTATGGACTCACATGGGAAGAAGACAGTGAAAGCCTCGAAAAACTGGCTGCCCGTCTTCAAAAACTGCCATCCCTGGAGCGCCGAAAGAAATCGGTTGCAGCGGCTCACGAAACGGAACGCACAGGGGCGGCTATTTGGGACGTAGTTTTTCCGAAAGGAGATGTTGCCGTTGAATCAACCGGCTTGTGATTTCGACCGATTCAAAAAAATACATCTGATGGGCATCGGCGGGGCAGGAATGAGCGGTCTGGCTCTTTTGCTCAGGCAAATGGGGTTTGATGTAAGCGGTTGTGATGTTGCCCACAGTTGTTATATAGACAAGCTGAACACTGCCGGGATTCAGTTCCGGATTGGACACAGCCGGGAACATATCGAGGAGTTCCATCCGGACGCTCTCGTATGCAGCAGTGCCATACCTTCAGGGAATGCCGAAATTCTTTTCGCAATGAAAAACGGCGTCCCGGTATTCAAGCGGGCCGAAGTTTTAAGCTGGATTTTCAACCGGCGCATCGGCATAGGTATTTCCGGTACTCACGGAAAAACGACTACGTCCTCCATGGTGGGATGCGTTTTCGAAAGCGTTGGGCTGGAACCGACGGTCGCGATAGGCGGAGAGCTTTGCGACATCGGAGGCAACGCAAAACTCGGTAGGGGACAACATATGATAGCGGAACTGGACGAAAGCGACGGTTCCTTCGAACTATTCAAATCCCACGTTGCCGTAGTAACCAATGCGGACTGGGATCACGTGGATTATTATCCGTCACTTCACTCTGTCCTGAGTGCTTACGAGCGTTTCCTGGACAACAGGGCAAAAGGCGGAAAGGCTATCGTGTGTGGCGAAGACAAAGGTTTGACCGCGCTACTCGAAAAAGGCATCAAGGGTGAAGTGATCACCTATGGTTGGGGCAGTTCATGGGACTGGGGAGCCCACGAAGTGGTTCATAAACCGGGGGGGGGCATAAACTTCAAGGTCTTGCACCGAGGCCGTGAAATTGGTCCTGTTACACTGCAGGTTTCCGGTGACCACAACGTACTGAATGCCCTTGCCGCCTGTGTTGTTGCCTCCTGCTTTTTTATCCCTTTTGAAAAGACAGCAGAAGCCCTTCAGACTTTCAGGGGTGCGAAACGACGAATGCAGCACATGGGCAAAATCTCGAATATCGACGTATTCGATGATTATGGGCATCACCCGAAAGAAGTGGCTGCCACGCTTACAGCCCTGAGGAAAATGTTCCCCGGCAGAAGACTTATGACCGTATTCCAGCCCCACCGATTTACCAGGACTGCAGCCATGTACAGGGAATTCGCGGATGTCCTCACCCTGGCCGACGAAATATTCCTCATGCCGATCTACCCTGCGGACGAAATGCCTATCGAGGGAATCGACTCGAACCTGATCGGCGACCTCATGAATCAGAAAGGACTACGTAATTTCAGGCTCTGCTCAGGATCGGACGAAGTTGTCGCTCAGGTTTGCGAATTTATAAAAGACGGCGACGTGATCACCACCATTGGCGCTGGAGACGTTTTTACCGTCGGCGAGAAGGTAATACAGCAGCTTCAAAAAACCGGTTTGCCTACAAATGCAGTGGCTCTCGAGACTTGAAAGGATAATCGATTCACATCTTTTACGTGATGTTCCTCTGGCAGGGAAAACTTCCCTGGGAATAGGAGGTCCAGCCAGGGTTTTTCTGTCGGCACGGAACATGGCAGACCTTAAAAAGGTTTCGGAATTCGCTAACGCAGAAGATGTCCCTCTTTGGGTAATCGGCGGTGGTACAAATTTACTTGTACACGATGAAGGACTTGACGGGATTGTAGTTTCTTCTATCGGACTTCACAAACTGAAATGGGAGATACAAAAGGAAGAGGTTCGCATCATCGCCGAGAGTGGCGTACATCTGTCTAAAATCCTGCAATTATCAATGCAGTCGGCGTGGTCGGGTCTCGAGTTCGCATCTGGTATACCCGGTACCATCGGAGGCGCCTTGGCTGGAAACGCGGGGGCTGACGGGAAAGGTCTTTGCGACGTCCTCGAGTGGGTCGAAACCATAGAACCAGGCGGGAACTCCCGGACCTGGTTAAAAAAGGAAATAAGCTTCTCCTACCGCAAGTGTAGCCTTTCTCTGGACCGAAGAATAATAACACGATGTTGCTTGAACCTGAGAACCGCAAATGCTGAACAAGTTCGGTCCGCCATCAAGAGTTTCCAGAAAAAACGAAGTATGCAACCACGTTCGACGAAAACAGCGGGTTGCGTCTTCAAGAATCCCGATGGAAGAATCAGTGCCGGCAGGCTTCTTGACCTGGCAGGTTGCAAAGGATTACGGCTTGGCGGCGTCAAGGTCTCCGAAATTCATGCTAATTTTCTGGAGGTGGAGAAGGACGCGAGCGCTCGCGACGTTTATGCAGTCATCGAAGAATGCCGGCGCAGGGTTTACGAATCTTCGGGAGTGTGGCTCGAACTGGAAATACGACTTCTCGGCGGACCATGGGGAAAATGATCAAGAAATTTTTGATTGGCCTCCTGTTGGTCGCCGTGCTCACAGGTAGTCTGTTCAGGCTTGAAGAGCGCTTCCAGCTTTTCAGGCTTAAAGGCATCGAAGTGCAGCCACAGGCTATAATCTCCAATAAAAAGGTGTGGGATCAGATCCCGAAAAGAGATAAACGCCTCTGGCCTCTCCTTTTGTTTCATCGCCGGGAACTGACAAAAAACATAATGGAACAGGTTCCCGTATCGGCCCGCCTCGAGCTTGCCGGATGGGGATATTTCAGGCTGAAAGTCACTCCATTGACTCCCTGGTTCATGGTATTCTGGAATGGAAGCGAGTGGTACCTTTCTCTGGATGGCAGAGTCTGGTCCGTGCATCATGAGATGAATAGCGTAATTTTGCACCAGGAACCTCGGGAGGGCCCTATTCTTGTTTGGAATGAAACAATGTATGATCTTGTGTCAGGATCATCGCAAAGGATGACTAAAAGTAGCGTACTGGTGTCGCGCGCTCCTGTCGAAAAATTGAAAATGTGGAAGGAATCCTTGCAATCGCTCGGCTTTTATGACGACATAAATTCCATTATGATTCTGCAGAACGGTGGGACCCTGTTACTCGAACTTATGATGCGAAAAGATTCAAACACAGTGAAAATACTGGTTCCTGCCTCTCCGGAAGAATGGGAATATACTTTCCCGGCTATTCGGGAGATCATTATGCAAACCGGTTCAAAAAGCGGAGAGATTTATATCGACGGGACGTATTCCGGAAAGATCCTCGTAAGAACAGAAAACTGACATTGAATCTAACTCAAGTCCTATTCCTCTTTCTGGAGGAGGGTAAATAATGAAGAAGACATCAAAAGACCCTGAACTTTTCGCAGGCCTCGATATCGGGACCAGGAAAACAGCCGTCCTGGTTGCGGAAAAACCGGCTCAGGATGAAGAACTTCACGTCATAGGCGTTGGGAAGGCCCGAACAAGGGGAATCAGGAAAGGAATCATTCTGGAACCGGAAGCAGTAATCGAATCGATACGAAACGCTCTTGACGATGCGGAGAGTATGATAGGCCTTCATATAAAGAGTGCTTATCTGTCTCTTGGGTTGAACTCCCTATTTTGTTTCCGTTGCAACGGATCACTGGATCTCGGCGAAAGCCAGGACACCATAACCCTTTCAGATGTCCGAAAAACCATGGAAGAAGCACTTTCCAAAGCCCCGCTGCGCGAGGGGGACATCATAATCCACGCTTACCCTCTGGAATACATTATCAACGGAGAAAAAACCACCGCTGAACCCGTCGGACAAAAGGGTGCGCGTCTCGATGTCAGCATGACGTGTCTTTCTGTTTCCGAAAAAGAAGCCCGCTTAGCCGTCCAATGTGCGGAGAAAGCAGGGCTTCATGTCGAAGGGATAGTACACAAATGCATAGCTTCCGCTTTCGGTTCTCTACGGGAAGAAGATATGGAAAAGGTAGCCCTTGCTGTTGATTCAGGCGGCGGGACTACTTCCTACGCGGTCATAAAGAGAGGAATGCCTCTTTGCGCAGGCATCTTTCCCATCGGCGGTGATCACATAACCAACGATCTCAACTACGTTCTGAAACTTCCGCCCTCGAAATCCGAAATGCTAAAACGCCTGATCCCGCTAAACGAGCCCGAAGATAACTGGGATGACGAACTCGAATTCGACATAAACGGTGAACCCTACCTTTGTACCGTAGGAGAGATTCTGGAGGTGGTACGCCCCAGGATTGCTGAATTATGGCTTGATTTACTCAAGACCGAACTGGAAAAATCGATACTAGGTGGATTTCCCTCCCGTATCGTTTTATCTGGAGGTGTAGCCAAAACCCAGGGAATGTCTGATTATTTGAACGAAATCATTGGATTTCCAGTAAGACCCGGGAACCCGGTTACAGCCGATGCGATGCCACCTGATCGAAATGGCCTGGAATTCACCACGGCGGCAGGTATATTGCGATATATCCAGATGAAAGAAAAATTTCCATACAGGTATCTCGACCCGCAAGGAAAGGAAGGGGTGCCCAAACCGCCAGACAGGGAATTTTTTCAGTCTCCAACAGCCGAGAGAATAAAAAAGATCAGGAGTGGACAAGGTTACACAGCTCCAGTGAAAAACCTTGTCGATGTTATCAAGAAAACGTTGAAAGAATTGTTTTGAGAAGCCGGGGGGAAGAGTAATGTTTGAAATGTTTGAAATAGATGGAGCCCAGAGGCAATTCCACGAAATCATAAAGGTTGTGGGAGTCGGGGGGGGTGGCGGAAACGCCCTTAACCACATCGTCAGAAGTGGTGTGCGTGGTGTCGAATTCATTGCCGCCAATACCGATGTGGCGCATTTAAGCCTTTCCGAAGCGGACATCAAGATTGTTCTCGGACGTGAGTTGACAAAAGGTCTGGGGGCGGGAGCGGATCCTGAAATTGGTCTTCGCGCCGCCGAGGAATCATTAGATGAATTAAGGGAAATTCTGAACGGTGCGGACATGATTTTCCTGACGGCGGGAATGGGCGGCGGAACGGGAACTGGCGCATCCCCTGTCATAGCCGAAGCCGCCAAGGAGACGGACGCTCTTGTGGTTGCCGTAGCCACCCGTCCTTTTTCGTTTGAAGGAAAGCGCAGAATCGCACAAGCGGAAGAAGGAATAGCTCATCTGAAAGAAAAAGTAGACGCCTTGATCATTATTCCGAATGACAAGCTCCTGGAAATCACGGATCGCCGGACGACCCTTTCGGATGCCTTCAAGCTAGCCGACGAAGTCCTTCGGCAGGCAGTCCAGGGGGTGACCGACCTCATTCTAAGGCCCGGCATGGTGAACGTAGATTTTGCGGACGTCAGGACAGTCATGCAGAATTCCGGAACGGCCATAATGGGTATTGGAGAAGGAAACGGCGATGACAGGGCGATCATAGCTGCACAGGCGGCCATCAACAGTCCTCTCATGGACTCCCCGATAGGTGGAGCAAGGGGAATATTATTCAATGTAACTGGAAGCCCAAACCTGGGCATTCATGAGATACAAGAGGCTGCCAACATCATAACCGAAGCGGCGGACCCCGAAGCCACAATCATTTGGGGTCATGTGGTAGACCCGGAAATGGACGAGGACAAGATACAAATTACCGTAATTGCCACGGGATTCCCGACCGGTGGGGTGAGGAAAAAGGATAGGAAAAGGGTCAACGGAATGCCTGTCCGTCTCGAATTGACTGAAACCGATGTCAGGATGGCAGGGGAGGAACAGGTTTTCAATCTCGGTGGCGTACCCGGGAATGATATAGATTTTCCATCGGTGCTTCGCCTGAGGAAAGACCGCAAAGAATGAACGTCTTGAAAGATCCTTTTTACGAGGGATCTGAAAAAACTATTACAAGATCCGGGACGGATTCCCGTGTCATCAAGGAAATCATGGGTTGATTTCCGCCTAAAGGAGCGAAAGGTTGGCGACTTACCCTCTGGAGGAGATCCTTTATGGGCTCTCGTCTACCCGCAAGGCTATGAAGTGGGAATGGCGAACCTTGGTGTGCACTCAGTTTACAGGGCTTTACGCGAACGAGGTGTAGCCGCAGAACGTTTTTTCAAAAGCCCTTTCCCGGATATATCAGTGGAAAACGACCGCCCGATCAGTGACTTTCGGTTATTGACCGCCTCGGTGGTCTATGAACCCGATATGACGTCTCTCCTTTCAATGCTCAAAAAATGGAGAATTCCGGCAACCTGGATCGAACGCGAGGAAAAAGACAGTCCTATACTCGGGGTTGGGGGAGGCATTTCGTATATCAACCCCCTCGGACTTTCAAAATATGCGGATTTTATAGCCCTAGGCGACGGAGAAGAGATTTTTGACCACCTGGTAGATGCAGTCAGGGATTTTTTTCGGCATCATGGAAACAGGAGGCGTTTATGGGAAACCCTGGCTGAGAATGCTTCTTTTTTCGTTCCCCCCATCCATCTTGAACAACTTGTGAAAGGGCGCCCGCTGTCAAGGAAAAAGTCCATCTGTCTGGATCTGAGTGCAGCGGCAGGGAAAAGCACCTGGATAACACCCAGAAGCGTTTTCCCCGACTCCTTTTTGGTAGAAACCCAGAGAGGATGTTACAGGAAATGTCCTTTTTGTACTATCCCGGCCTGTTTTGGTCCGCCCAGGACGCGACCGAAAGATCTCGTCCTGAAAGATATTGATGCCGCGAAAGAATACGGGGCTTTGCGCCTTGGAATCATCGCGCCTGAATCAGGGGATTACCCCTGGATAAGTGATGTGATTGCCACAGTCCGACAGCAGGATATTTCTGTTTCCTTTGCGTCGCTGAGGCTGGATTCTCTTACCCCGGAAATGCTCGAAGTCCTGTCTCAAAGCGGTCAACGCACACTGACCGTGGCGCCTGAAACAGGCGACGACGAACTCAGAAAAAAATGCGGGAAACCCTTTACACAGGAACTGATTATCGAGAAACTGAAACTGGCGCGAGAAAAAGGGATAACTAAAACGAAAATGTATTTCATGCTGGGTCTGCCAAATGAGACCGTAGAACATATCCTTGAAACAGCGCGTTTTATATCGCTCGTACGGAGAGAAACCGGTTTGAAAACGGTGGCTTCTTTCAGCATTTTCGTACCCAAGCCGCAAACGCCTTGGCAGGACAATGAGTTTTCTTCTCTTGAAACCATAGAAACAAAGACAAGGCTTCTAAGAAAGAATCTATTGAAAACGGGGACAAGCGGGGTGGAACTTCGATTCCCCAGTTACCGTGAAGCGGATGAAGAGTATAATCTGGCCTGGTGCCTTGCAGATTCCGATCTTGTTTTTACAAGAAAGAAAAAAGCGCGTCATGATACCATACTGGTAAAAAGACAACTGGAACTTTTGGGATTTCAGAGAAATATCCCGGATCGAGGTGAAGGGGTGTGAACATGCGAAGAGGACGAAAATTCAAGGAACGCCGGTCGATCTTTTCCTTCGGCCATATCATGCTGCCGCTCGTAGGCCTGCTCGCACTGGGTCTTCTCATTCTCGGCGTGCGCCTTTTGTTCTTCCAGACACCGGAGGAGTTTTCCCTGAGCGAATATCAGGTGGAAGATACGGTATGGCCGACACAGGAACCTCCTCAAATGCCGAAAGAGCCGGAAAAGAAACCTGAATATACCGATGCCAAACCGATGCAGGTAGTGGCTGTACCTGTTGAAATTTCCGATGAGGAAGGGAAAACACCGACCAGTATAAGCACGGGAGATAAAAATACCCAGGCTGCAACCGGCCAGGCCGGCAGGCAGGAAACAGTCGGGAATCAAACTAATGCAGGAGCCGCCCAAATGGTTGTTGCAAGTCCCCAGACTGCCCCGACAAGTTTCTGGGGAGTCCAGGTAGGAGCATTCACGGTTCGTGATTCGGCCGAAAAAGTAGCATCGGAGTTGAGGCAGGAAGGCTTCGAGGCCTTTGTGATTCCCGCAGAGGTGGGAGGAAAACAATACTACAGGGTAAGGGTAAAAGCAGGCGATAATCGCAAGGCAGCAGAACAGCTCGAAAAAACGCTGGCCTCCAAGGGATACCCGACGCTCGTTACATACCAGGATTAACCAAGACTGATGATGGGTTACCTTTTTTCATGAAAACGGAAAACGGGAATCGGGAAATCGCTATGCATCGCTTCGTCACCGAGACATTATCCAGAAAAGACGCCCTTGGGGAGGTTGCCTCTGGACTGCTTTTTCCATGGCCACTCGAAACGAAGAAACTTTCCTTGGTGGAGGCCATCGGGAGCAGGCTGGCGGAAGATGTTTTTGCGCCCGAAGAACACCCTCCCTTTAATAGGAGTTTGAGGGACGGGTACGCTCTAAACTCCCGCGATATTATCGGAGCGTCGACTGGAGCGCCTGTTTTTCTCAAGGTCAAAGGCTCAGTCCCCATGGGCGTACAACCGGATTTCTCGCTTTTGCCCGGCGAAGCTGCCTCTATTTCTACCGGAGGGTTTCTGCCCGAAGGTTCCGACGCGGTGCTTATGATAGAAGACACATCTCTTCTGGGCAATATGCTGGAAGTCAGGCGCTCTCTTCAAAGCGGAGAAAATGTTATTCTTAAGGGTGAAGAAATAAAAATCGGCGACAGGCTTTTGTCCAAGGGCTCTTTACTTGATTTCCGAAGCATAAATCTTCTTTCCGCCTTCGGTTTCTCTAAAGTACCTGTTTTCAGGATTAAAATAGCCGTAATAAGTACAGGAGACGAGCTGGTTCCTCCTGAAATGAAGCCTTTGCCACCAGGAAAGATCCGTGACACGAACTCGGGCATGATTGCTTCCATCCTTCAAAATAACGGATTTTCGTGGACCTGCGAGGGCATTGTTCCCGACGATCCGTCACAACTGAAATCCCGCGTAGAGGCTGCTCTTGAAGGAAACGACGTAATCTTCTTAAGCGGTGGATCATCGGTAAGCGCCAGGGATTTCACAAGCGAGGCTATAGCTTCTCTAGAAGACCCCGGTTTGATAGTCAGGGGACTGAATATCTCACCCGGGAAACCGACCCTTGTGGGCGGCAATAGGCGGAAAAGGAAATTAGCGGTCGGGTTGCCCGGCCACCCCCTTTCATGCGCTGTCGTCATGTGGACCTTCGTGCTGCCCCTTATGATCTCAATGGCAACAGGGCAAATAGATACTGAAAGGAATGTTTTCAAAAAGGTGGTTCTAGAGCTTGCAAAGGACCTGTACGGAAGAACCGGCGTTGAGGAATTCTTCCCTGCCTACCTGGAAAACGACCGCATCGTGCCTGCAATAGGCAAATCCGGTTATATTGCCTCCATGGTCCAGGCGACGGGACTCGTAAGAGTGCCTGTAGACCAGGAAACCATACGAAAAGGCACTCCGACGGAGGTATGGTTATGGTAGCGTCTTTGCGCCAACACATCGGCATAAAAGAAATATCCCTGCTTCTGGATGAGCTTTTCGAACCTTTGAACCGCATCGAGACAAGTGATATTTTCGATGACCGTTGCATGGGAAGGAGGCTTCATTCCGACGTCGTATCCCTTCGTAACATCCCTCACTATCCTGCTTCCGCAGTGGACGGGTACGCCGTTAGAGCTTCCGACACCGCGCATGCTTCGACCGCACGTCCCGTCAGATTGACCGCCGAATCGGTGCATTGGGTCAACACTGGCGGCTGGGTTCCCGAACCTTATGACGCAGTCGTAATGATAGAGGACATCACTGAAGAAGATGGCACGATTCTCCTTTCACGAGCCGTCAGCAAGGGAACCAACGTCAGACCAGTGGGCGAGGATATTTCCAGGGGACAAATAATAGGCCGCAAAAAAGAAAGGATCACTCCATACAACAAGGCTCTTTTTGCCGCTGCTGGATACAGGCGTATTCAGGTTTTACCCCTGCCCAGGACGCTTTTCATCCCTACGGGTGACGAAATTCGTTCGCTGAAGACAATTGAAAGCGAAGGGGACCTCAGACCCGGTACGGTACCAGAGACAAACTCGCTGCTTCTTTCAGGGATTTTCAACCAGTGGGGATATCCTCTGGATGTACACCCTGACGTTCTCCCTGATGACCCTGATGTCATCGAAAATACAGTGCGCGAAGTCCTTGGAGATTACGATATGATCCTTCTGGGCGCTGGCACCGCAAAGGGGAAACGTGATTACAGCGCAGAAATCATTTCCAGTGTCGGCGAACTTAACCTGAGGTGGATCAGGATGAAACCTGGCCGTCCCGTAATACTCGGCAAAGCCTCGGGCAAGCCCTTGCTAGCCCTGCCCGGATTCCCCATGTCTGCGCTGGTCGCGACGTGGGCGTTCGTCTATCCAATACTCAAGCTTCTCGAAGGCAGCGGTCCTGCAAGAGAAATACCAATAACTGAAGGACTGGGATCACCAGAAAAAATAACGACAAAGCTTTTGGTGCATCATTCGTCTTCCCAGGGCATTGCCGAGTGGCTAAGGGTAAAGTGTGCAGATATCGATGGAGAAAAATACAGCTGGATAATGCCTTCAGGTTCCAGCACCATGTGGTCTATAGCCGAGGCCGACGGTTTTTCCCTTCTTCCCGAAAATGCCCTGGAACATCCAAAAGGCAGTCCGCTTCAAGTATGGATGGTCAAAAAGGTTGACTGGGAGAAACGCGCTCTCTACCAAGGCTCCAACGATCCAGGGATAGAAAGACTTCCCAGCTTTGTAAAAGCCCGCGGCGCCGAGATGGTGATACGTTCTGTGGGGAGTCTGGGAGGAGTCATGGCCCTCGCCAGAGGTGAAGGACACATGGCTGCCTGCCACCTGCTGGATCCGGAGAGCGGCCGATACAATACACCCTATATAGAATCCCTTCCCGGAGCAGATGAGTGGAAAAGAATACATGTCTACAACAGACTTCAGGGTTTTCTTGTACCGCGGGGCAACCCGAAGGGTCTAAGAAACGTGAATGATCTTGAGCGCGAAGATGTGTCCATTGTCAACCGGCAGTCCGGGGCAGGAACCAGGGTTCTCCTGGATGCGCTTCTTACGGAAGCCCACATTTCCTGTCAGAATGTCAGGGGATACGAAACCATCGCTATCACCCACCTCGATGCGGCTGGGCGTGTCGCGGCAAATGCCGCTGACACGGCACTCGCCATCAAGGCGGTAGCCGATGCAATGGACCTGGACTTTATCCCCGTAGCCGAAGAACCTTTTGAACTTTACGTTCCCCGAAAGTTTCTCGATCATCCGGGGGTTGCCGCTTCATTGGACGCGCTCGAAGATCCTTCATGGAGGAAAGTCGTAGAAGCAATGGGAGGATACATATGGAAAAACTGACAGATTCTCACGGGCGTAAACTTACCTATCTGCGCATCTCCATCACCGACAGATGCAATTTCCGGTGCAGATATTGTATGCCTCCCGAAGGTATAGAGTGGATACCGCACGACAGGATCATGTCTTTTGAAGACATTGAATTTCTTGTTTCAGCCCTGTTGCCTATGGGCATAAGCAAGGTGCGTTTTACTGGTGGGGAACCCTTTGTCCGGCGAGGATTCGTGTCATTTTTAAAAGACATCAGGGAGCTGCATAGCGAATTGGAAGTTACTGTAACTACGAACGGAACCATGTTGAAACCTTACACCGAGGATCTCCAATCCAGCGGTGTTTCCGGGATAAACATAAGCCTGGACACCCTCGACAGGGACAAGTTCCGGTTTGTAACGCGTTCTGACGGATATGACGACGTAATCAACGGGATCAGTACTCTGGCTGAAAAAACAAGTATACCTCTAAAGATCAATACGGTACTCATAAGGAAATTCAACGACATGGAGGTCGAATCACTTATAAGGTTTGCGCGAAAAAACCGGGCCGTTATAAGGTTCATCGAGTTCATGCCGCTTGACGAAGAAGTATGGACAAAAGAGAGTTTTATTTCCTCCGACGAAATTTTCGAAAATATGCCTGGAGGCCCTGAGCAATGGATGGCTTTAGCACAGGCGTCGAACAATGCTTCAGGCGGTCCCGCCAAGTATTATAAAAACAGGGAAACGGGACAGAAGATCGGCATAATCGCGGCCGTAACGAACCACTTCTGTAACAGTTGCAACAGGCTGCGAGTGACAGCAACAGGACAACTGCGAGCTTGCCTGTTTGCGAAAGAAGGTGTGGAACTTCTTCCCGCCTTGAGACGGCGTGACGAGCAGGGACTCCAGAAGTTGATACGTGAAGCAGCTTTTTTGAAACCTGAAAGCTGGACAATCCTTGAAAATAGCGAGCGGCACATGTCACAGATCGGGGGATAGAAGTAATGCAGGAGTTCACTCACCTGGATTCAAAGGGGCGTCCCAGGATGGTCGACGTAAGCGACAAGGACGAAACACTCAGGGAAGCCGTTGCCGAGGGGTTCGTCTTCCTTCCGCCTGCCGTCTGGACGGCACTGAGCTCAGGTACGACGAAAAAGGGTAACGTACTCGTAATAGCTGAAACGGCGGGAATCATGGCATGTAAAAGAACACAAGAACTTATCCCCTTGTGCCATTCTATCCGTCTGGACAGCGTATCTGTCGCGTGCGTTCTCGAAGAGGAGCCCAAATCGGTCCGCATCACCTGCCGCGTTTCAGCCAGGGAAGTCACCGGTGTTGAAATGGAGGCACTGACGGGGGTAACCGTCGCGGCTTTGACCGTATATGACATGTGCAAGGGCATTGACAAAGGCATGCAGATAAAAAATATAAGGCTGCTCGAGAAAAGAGGCGGCAAATCCGGGGAATACTTGGCGGAGGTCACAAAATGAAAAGCAGAATACTATGCCTTTCCGAAAGCGGCAAAAAGAACAGTTTGCCCTTATCCTTCTTCCATACCGATTCAACAGGACGCACATGCGTAAACGGACTTAATAAAGATATATTGTTAACTCCCCCGGGAGAAGACAAAGGTTGCGTCGAAGGTGTTTTCGTGGTCTGCCTTTCGGCAGGCCTCTTCCCCTTGCCCGATCATGGTTTTCTCCTGATTCACGAGGATGGCGCACTTCTTGAATGCAACCTTGACGAGGAAGGGAAAACACTGTGTGAGGTCATAAAACCCGGCTTCGCGGTCGTATCAGGTACCGTAGAATTCTGGGAACCATTAAAAGCAGGGATACTTACGGTCAGTGACAAGGGAAGCAGGAAAGAAAGAGATGACACTTCCGGACCCGCTCTGGCGGAGGCCTTGAAAAATATCGGTGGAATCCCTGTCGAAAGGGCAATCGTACCCGACGATATATCGGATATCTCGGCCGTGTTAAACAGATGGACAATTGGAGAAACTCCGTTGGACCTCGTGCTTACCACGGGCGGCACTGGACTATCGAACCGAGACGTCACTCCGGAGGCCATCTCAGGCCTCCCCGGGAAGGACGTACCGGGCCTTTCCGAATATATGCGATGGAAGACCTCTGCTTTCACCCTACGTTCCATACTCTCCAGGTCAGTGGCGAAACTGGTCGGCCAAACCTTGATAATAGCTCTTCCCGGAAGCAGAAAAGGGGCGCTTCAATGCTTTGAATCCGTGGCTCCTGTACTCAGGCATGCCATTGAGACGGCTTCCGGAAGAGGTGGAGAATGTGGTGGGCATTAATCCCGATGAAAGGATGGACTCCCTGGCAGTTGGGCAAAGGGTTAGTCGTTGCGTAATAATAACAGGCATGTCCGGTGGAGGAAAATCGACGGCACTACACATGCTCGAAGACAGGGGATTGTATGCCATAGACAACATTCCACCCGCGCTTTTACCTCAATTGCTCTCGGTACTCTCGCGTCACGAGGGGGCCGTCCAAAATGGAGTAGCCGCCGTTGTCGACGTTCGCGGCGACCGCTTGTTGAAAGACCTGTTTTCGGTCATTGAGATGCTGAGAAAAAAGGGCGTCTCCGTGACTGTACTGTTTCTGGATGCATCGGAGAAGGTACTTTTGCAGCGTTTCGAAAAGACCAGGCGGAGACACCCGTTGGCTTTCGACATATCCATTATTGAAGCCATAGGCATCGAAAGGGTGGAATTATCACCGATTCTTGAATGGGCTGACAGTATCATAGACACATCCAATACGGACCTCGCAGGCTTGAGGGAAAAACTCGGCTGTGAGCTGGATGTTTCTCCTGTCATCCCGATCGTCCTTTTTACATCCTTCGGTTTCAAATACGGAATACCACAGGACAGCGACTACGTCTTCGACGTACGGTTTCTGCCAAACCCCTATTACGTTCCGGAACTCAAACCGCTTTCAGGAAAATCCGAAAAAGTGCAGACTTACATGGAAAGTTTTGCCGAAACGGAAGAATTTATCGCAAAGCTACTTAACTTGCTGGAATTCGCCTTTCCACTTTATGTCAACACCGGCAAACATCAAATGCATATAGCGATAGGGTGTACCGGCGGACGCCACCGATCTGTAGTTATCGTGGAAAAAATCGCAAGAGATTTCACTTCAGGAAAATGCATGGTCCGTCATCGCGATATCGACAAGGAGCAGGTGGGGACATAATGAACTGGTTACCCGCTTTTACTCTGGGATTGCTTTCAGGGGGAGCAATAGTCTTCATTCTCTTTCTGTTTTTACGACAAGATCAGGAAGAAATGCTCTCCAAAAAGCAAAAAAAAGACCAGCGAACCAAAAACATCATGTTAAAGGCGGTTCAATATCGTCTGACCCAAGGACCTGAAATAGTGACCATCGGCGGAGGAACTGGACTTTCCACTTTGCTCGCGGGATTGAAATCTTATACACGGAATATTACAGCCGTAGTTACAGTTACCGACGAAGGCGGCAGTTCGGGGCGCCTGAGGAACGAATGGGGAGTGTTGCCTCCGGGAGACATCAGAAACTGCCTGGTTTCACTAGCTGAACACGACAGTTCGCTCAACAGCATACTCAATTTTCGCTTCGACAGGGGACAACTCGCCGGCCATAACCTCGGCAACCTCATACTCCTGGCCACTACAGAACTGACCGGTGATTTCCGTCTTGCAGTAGAGGAACTGAACAACCTGCTCGCCATTCGTGGACGAGTACTGCCCGTAACGACCGAGGCAATCATAATCGCCGGCCAAACAAGTGATGGAGCAATCATCAGGGGAGAACTGGAAATCGCGGACAAGGGGTTCAAACTCGAATCAGTCTGGATAGAACCAAAGGACGCCCGACCCGTTCCGGATGTGATTGCCTCTCTCGATGTGGCCGACGTGGTGGTCCTGGGCCCTGGAAGCCTCTTTACAAGCATACTGCCTAACCTCCTGATCAAAGAGGTTTCGGAAAAACTTTTAAAAATACCGGCTCCAAAGGTATACATAGCCAACCTTATGACCCAGCCTGGTGAGACCACGGGCATGAATATCCTCGACCACGTCGAATGGGTCCGCCGAGGGCTTGGAGACTATCCCGACTATGTGATTATCAATACAGGCAAGGTGCCCGATAAATATCTGAAACCATACAGGTTAAGTGGAGCGGATGCATTGCTCTTGGACGAAAAACAGGAAGAAACGCTAAACCAAGCTGGCTGTAAAATCCTGAAGGGAGATTTCCTCAACATCACGATGACGGGAACCATCAGGCACAATACACAGAAACTTGCCGAAACAATAATAAAAATAGTAAGGGAGGTCAGGGAAAACCTCTGATGGAACGCCTTACAAGCCTGCTATGGGATGAGTGGACCGAAGGAGAGCCGCCTTTCGGGCACGAATCCGTGGAAATTTCGGGCATTGTCTGCGGAATGTCCCAAAAAGCCGGAAAAGACGAAATGATATGCTCAAACAGCAGGTTACATGTCTTCAAGCGTCTCCGCAAAATTTGGAATTTTTCGGAATGGGCGGGTGAGGTCCCTTTTTCGTCGGTTCTTCGCATTCCGAAGTCCTTCCACGGCAAGATAATCCTCAAGCTCCCTTTCTCCGTCTATGATTACGTGCTTCAGTCTTTAAAATCTCCTGCGTCCACGACAACGGAGCAAGCATGGCTCAGGGGTTTTTTCGGAGCCTGCGCCTCCTTGTACCTCCCTCGTTCAGGCTATTATCTGGTCTTCAGAAATACGAAAGATCATGAAACAGGGGCAATGGACAAGGCTGCATCGATACTCAGGCGCCACGGGGTTCCCTTGCGACTAAGGCAAAGAAAGGGACTACGCGAATTGACCATACGGGACCAAGAAGGGATAGTCACTACCCTGACGGCGATAAATCTTTTTAGGACATCTCTTGAGCTTGAGGAAAAAGCCTTGCTGAGATCGGTACGAGACAGGGCGAACCGACTTGTGAACTGCGATGCCGCCAACATCAAAAAAACCCTCGATGCAGCTCGAACGCAGCGTGCGGTTGCCCTTAAACTGCTGGAGACAGGCAGGTTACAGCAGCTACCACCTGAATACCGTAATCTTGCGGAAACCAGAATAGAAAATCCAACGGCTACTTTGAAGGAACTCGGGGAGCTTTTGCAAAAACCTGTAAGCAAAAGTACGATAGAATACAGATGGAAGAGAATGAAACAAATTGCCGAAGAGTCGTGCCAATAAAACGACAACGGCAGAGGGGGATGATTGCGATGTACCTTGGCAAAGCGGACGTGAACACCTTCGAAAAAGGTGCCGGCCGGGAGTTTCTCGTCTCAAACGGTCAAGGCGGTTACGGTTTCTCAACCGTAGTGGGCGCCAACACGAGAAGAGAACACGGTTTGTTGGTTGTGAGAAAAGACCGGTCGGCCCTCTCGACTGTTCTTGTAAGTAAGGTCGAGGAAACGCTTTTCACGCGAGGCAAGAAATACCAACTCTCGACCAATCAATATAAAGATGTGGTGTATCCAGACGGATTCCGGTATATACAAGAATACGAGTCATATCCTCTTCCCAGTACGTTATTTGTCATCCACAGCACTTTGCTGAAAAAAACGGTCTTTATGCCGCGTGACTCGCAGAGTACGGTCATAAGATACGAGCTTCTCGCGAGTCCGGAATCGGTGCAGATCGAAATACGTCCCCTTTGCGCCCATCGGGGTGTGTCTACTGTCAACAGGAAGGATACTCTCGGCGACGCATTTCAGGCTGAAATCAGAGACAGGGTAATGTCTGTGAACGGGAACGGCTTTCAGAGCCATATTTATGGGACCCACGGTGAATGGGAGTATAAACCTCTCTGGTTTGAAAACGTTTTTTATGCGCAAGACGAATGCGGGCAGCAGGACAGGCTGGAAGATCTATGGTCTCCCGGTGTACTTGCTTTAGACATGTCAGAAGGTGACATTGTATACCTGGTTGCAGGCTCTGATCCCGTCACAATGGAACCTGATGCTCTCGAAAGAATGGGAAGAGAGACGATCCAGTGGATCAAAAACAGGACCCATGATTCCCGTATCGTCGAGAAGGCTCAATTCACGTCGGAACTTCTCCAAAGTGCAATGCATTGTTTTGCAAAGGATACAGAAGGTAAACCTGCCATACTGACAGGATACCCTTCTGCAAGGGAATCCGCCAGGGACACCTTTGTCTCCCTTCCGGGCCTTTCGATAACTTCGGGAAAGATCGAAACGGCTGTGAGAATCCTCGAAAACTGGTTGGAAAGATCAAAATGCAATAACGGAATAATGCCTTCGGAAATAGACCCTGCGACGGGTAAATGCAGTACAACCGCCGTGGATTGTGGACTTTGGTTCATTTACGCCGTCGACAAGGTGGCTGAGGCTGCTGAAAGCATTGAACTCGTAGAAAGATGGTGGCAGGACCTAAAGGCACTTGTCGAAAGGTACATGAAACCTGTACCCGAGCTGGATCTGCGTTGCGACACCGATGGACTTCTTTCGGTTTCATCGGATAACCCTCAAAGACACTGGATGAATGGTTCCGTAAACGGTAAGCCAGTGGTAAGTCGCAAGGGCAAGCTCGTGGAAGTCAATTCTCTATGGTACTATGCACTGCGAAAAATGGAACATTTTTCCGAATTACTCGGTGACGCGGATGCGCAAAAGACCTTCGGAGATCTGGCCGAATCCGTCAGAGAATCTTTCGTTAAAGTTTTTTGGTCCGATAAAGGCTATCTCAAAGACTGGGTCGACGGTGAAAACGTGGATGATGCCTTGCGATGCAACCAGATACTTGCCGTCTCGCTCCCAGTAAGCCCCCTCGATCCTGAACTGGGGAGATCCATTACAGAAACATGCTGGAGAGAACTTTATACGACCTACGGCCTGAGAACTCTGGATGCCCGACATGACAAGTACAAGGGAAGGTGCGAAGGCAGAATCGATCAGAGGGAAAAGGCACGATTCAGGGGAATGGCGTGGCCGTGGCTTTTGGGCCAGTTCATAACGGCCTTTCTCAAATTCAATCCGGACCGGCAGGATCTGGCATGGTGTTTCGTCAGACCTTTTAAGGCGCACATCCGCCACGGATGCCTCGGCGGAATCGCCCAGAATTTCGACGGTAGCATGCCATATTGCGCTCACGGAGACGCACTTTCGGCAATGAGCGTGGGTGAAATACTCAGGGTGATAGACGAAGACCTGCAAAAAGAACGTAGTGTATGACGCTGAACCGGTACCATTACGGAAAAGATCAATTCTCGCAAGTAATTCTGGATGGAGGTATGAATAACCATGAAAAAAACACGAGTAGCCATCAATGGATTCGGCAGAATCGGGAGGCTGGCGTTAAGGGCTCTTTTTGAATACGACAAGGAAGGCTTGTTTGACATAATCGCGACCAACAGTAGAACCGATGCGGGACAGAGAGCCTATTTGTTCAAGTATGATTCTGTTCACCGCAGATTTCCTGGAACCGTCGAAACAAAAGACGACGCAATCGTAATAGACGGCAGGGAAGTAAAAGTCCTGCAGGTCCCTGACATAAAAGACCTGCCGTGGAAAGACCTTGGTGTGGACGTGGTCATCGAATCTTCGGGGAAATACACCGACGCGGACAAGGCCCGGGCACATCTGGACGCAGGCGCTAAAAAAGTAGTGATTTCGGCTCCCGCCAAGGGTGAGGACGCCACTATCGTTATAGGGGTCAACGAAGGCATATACGACCCGAAATCACACCGTATACTTTCCAATGCCTCGTGCACGACCAACTGCCTGGCCCCTGTTGTTAAGGTCCTTCACGAGCGTTTCGGCATCGTAAAGGGCCTGATGACTACGGCTCATTCCTATACTAACGACCAGAAAACGCTGGACGCGTCGCACAAGAAACTCCATCGCGGCCGAGCCGCGGCCCTTTCGATAATTCCCACTACAAC
>DMCT01000086.1:2481-6401 GCA_003446665.1 Synergistaceae bacterium | reverse complement strand
CTGACCAGTGTTGACAATAAAACTCTCCATTGGTACCCTACTTTTTGGTATCCTTCTGCGTTAGCACTCTTTTGGCTAGAGTGCTAACAATATTAGAGAGGATGTTGAAAAGTGCTAACCGAACGACAACTTGAAATCGTATTGGCGGTTGTTTACGAATACATACGTTCCGGTGTTCCCATAGGGTCCAGAACGATCGCGAAGCGCTACCTGAAAGGCTGTAGCGCCGCGACTATCAGGAACGAAATGGCCGACCTCGAAGAATTGGAGTACCTCTACCAGCCTCATACCTCTGCAGGACGTATCCCGACGCCGAAGGCGTTCCGGATATACGTGGACGCCATACTGCAGCGCCAGGGTAGCCGACCTGCTACGCGTCCGGAATGGCTTGATGAGCTGCGGAAAAGGCGTGACGACGTCCAGGCGGCTTTGAGGTACACTACAAAACTTTTGGGAAATCTTACCCATTGTGTTTCTCTGGCCGCACTTGGGCCGGCCCAGGAAGCGGTTTTGCAGAAAGTGGAATTCATAAGGGTAGCCGAGCGGTCAGTTTTGATTATCGTGGTTCTCAAGGGGGGACTTATCCATCACAAAATGGTCTCGCTCCCCTTCGATATGACTCAGGAAGCCCTCGACGAGCTTTCCAGGCGGGTCAACATGGTCGCCCAGGACAAATCCTGGAACGAGGTCCGCGATGTACTCCAAAGGTATGTCATGGAGGAACTTGAGGCTTATGCTGACAGTTGCCGGAAGGCTCTTGAAGAGATGAACGGTATGCTCGCAGAAAATTCGTACCAGTATTTTACCAGCGGAAGATACAACGTGCTCGGGCTTCCGGAGTTCAGCGATTTGAGCCGTTTACAGACGATAATGGCTCTTCTGGAGGAGGATTCATCGATAGCACAACTTGTAAAGCAGTTTTCGCCCGATAACGGACTGTCAGTAATTATAGGGGACGAAAATCCCGTAACGCAAATGCGGGAGTGTTCAGTCCTCATGGCCTCTTCGGTGGAAAAGGGACGAAAAACAATCCTTGGGCTGATAGGGCCCGTTAGGATGGATTACGAATACGCTATTTCTGTTCTACAGAGTATCTTGGGGGGGCTTTCGCGGGACGAAGAAACATCGGACAAGGGAGGTCCATTAAATGGCATCAAAAAGCAAGGATGAAGGGAAAAAACACGAAAAAGAAATAAAAATCGGAGAAAAACCCTTTTCGGAAGGCCAGGGCAAGGAGGCGAAGATGGAGGAACTTTGCCCTGAAAAAGGCGGAAACGCAAAAGCCGAAGATTTTGTAGGCGAGTTAAACGACCTGAAAAAGAAGCTGGAAGAAATGGAACGAATCGTGGAACAGCTAAAGGAAGAAAACAGGTTGCTTCGCGAAGCTGCGGCCCGCACTGCGGCGGATTTTTACAATTATAAAAATCGCATTGAACGCGAGGCAGAGCAAACCAGGCGTCGTATGGCCGCGAGTATGGCGGAATCGTTGCTTCCTGTTTTGGATAATTTCGACAGGGCACTGGAATCACAAGACCCCGTCGACGCAACTGCCTTGAAAAAAGGCGTCGAAATGGTCAGGTCACAGTTTTACGGTGTGTTGGAGCAGTTCGGCGTAGAAACCATAGAAGCGAAAGGCAAGACATTTGATCCCTTGCTGCACGAAGCTGTAGCAGTCGAGGAAACTTCCGAAGCTCCTGACGGGACGGTGCTCGAGGAATTTCAACGCGGTTTCCTCATCGACGGCAAGGTGCTGAGAGCTTCTAAGGTAAAGGTCGCAAAGCGGTCGGAAGAAACGTCAGAAAACGGCGGAAATGGCAGATAATTGACGGCTGAAATTTGTCGTGCAAAAGACATCAAGAGGTGATTGAGATATGGGCAAAGTAATAGGAATTGACCTAGGGACAACGAACAGCTGCGTTGCCGTAAAGGAAGGAGACAATATTACCGTCATAACCAACCCGGAAGGCAGCCGAACCACTCCTTCGGTTGTGGCTTTTACGAAAGATAAGGAGAGACTGGTGGGACAGCTTGCGAAGAGGCAGGCTATCGTTAACCCCGAGCGTACGATCAGTTCAATAAAACGCCATATGGGAAGCGACTTCACCGTGGAGATCGACGGGACGAGATACACGCCGCAACAAATCTCGGCGATGATACTGCAGAAGCTGAAACGCGATGCCGAGGATTATCTCGGTGAAAAGGTGACCCAGGCGGTCATTACCGTGCCGGCCTATTTCACCGACGCCCAACGCCAGGCCACAAAGGACGCGGGAAAGATCGCCGGGCTCGAGGTCCTCAGGATCATAAACGAGCCAACAGCGGCATCTCTTGCTTACGGTGTGGACAAAGCAGGCGATCACAAGATCCTGGTCTTCGACCTTGGAGGGGGAACTTTCGACGTATCAATTCTGGACGTGGGAGTAGAAGACGGAGTTATCGAAGTCCTTGCCACCTCGGGCGATAACCACCTTGGCGGCGACGACTGGGACCAGAGGATCATCGACTGGATGGTCCAGGAATTCAAAAAGAAAGAAGGCGTGGACCTTTCGAAAGACAAGATGGCTCTCCAGCGTCTCAGGGAGGCCGCGGAGAAGGCGAAGGTCGAGCTTTCTTCCATGTCGGAAACGTCCATCTCGCTGCCGTTTATAAGCGCCGATGCCAACGGTCCGAAACATCTCGAAATGACCCTGACCAGGGCGCGTTTCGAAGATATGACCAGAGATCTTTTGGAAAGGGTCGTCGGTCCGACTAAAAGGGCAATAGAGGACTCGGGTCTGACAAAAGAAGAAATCGGAAAGGTCCTTTTGGTGGGCGGTGCGACCAGAATGCCCATGGTGCAAAAAAAGATCGTGGAGCTTCTCGGCAAGGAGCCGACAAAGGGCATAAACCCCGACGAGTGCGTAGCCGTCGGTGCTGCCATCCAGGGGGCTATCCTTTCGGGGGACCATAAGGATATTATCCTCGTCGACGTAACACCCTTGTCCTTGGGTATAGAAACGCTCGGTGGTGTTTTCACGAAAATAATAGACAGAAACACGGCGATACCAGTTTCCAGAAGCCAGATTTTTTCTACGGCTTCGGACAATCAATCGCAGGTCGAGATTCACGTCCTGCAGGGTGAACGTCCAATGGCGGCCGACAACGTTTCACTGGGTAGGTTTATCCTCGACGGAATTCCCCCGGCACCCAGGGGAATACCACAAATCGAGGTGGCCTTTGACATAGATGTGAACGGCATTTTGAATGTCACCGCAGTAGACAAGGGGACCAACCGAAAGCAACACATCACGATCCAGTCTTCACGGCTCGAAGAGGAAGAGATCGAACGGATGAGACGCGAGGCTGAAGAAAACGAAGAGGCGGATAAGAGGAAAAAACAGCTGGTAGAAGCCAGAAACGAGGCGGACTCCCTGGTCTACAGCACCGAGAAGGTACTTGGTGACCTGGGCGAAAAGGTGGATGGGCAGGAGAAGTCACGGATCGAACAAAAGATCGATGATCTTAAAAAAGCCTCCGCGGGAGACGATGTAGAAGCTATCAAAAAATCAACGGAGGCGTTGACCAGGGACCTGCACGAGCTTTCCGCCAGGGTGTACAAGGAAACGCAGGAAACGGGTGGTCAGGACTCAGGCGGTGGGCAGGAGGTCTCAGGGGACACGGTAGACGCAGAATTTGAAGATGCATCCGGACAGGCATGACCGGGAGTGATGCTTAGTGAACGGGCCCGGCAAGGAAAAGGACCTGTACAAGGTCCTCGGTGTCCCGAGGGACGCAAGCCAGGAAGATATAAAGCGAGCCTACAGGAAGCTTGTCCGCAAATATCATCCTGACGCAAACCCCGGCGACAAGGAGGCCGAGCAGCGCTTCAAGGCCATAAACGAGGCCTACGAAGTCTTGGGTGATCCGCAAAAGCGAAGACA
>DMCT01000086.1:0-2212 GCA_003446665.1 Synergistaceae bacterium | reverse complement strand
ACGCGCCAACGGGGCCCTTCACGAGGCGAAGACTTGGAGATGACGTTCTCCGTCTCTCTTGAGGAGGCTTACTTCGGATCGACGCGCAAGGTGACTTTGCCCCGTTGGCAAAAGTGTAAAAGATGCGATGGGTCGGGTGCGGAACCGGCCACAGAGATCAGGACATGTCCAGCCTGTGGAGGGACGGGGCAGCGTCAGCATCAGCAGCGGACTCCCTTTGGCACCTTTGTGAACGTCACGACCTGCACTGACTGTAAAGGCACAGGCAAAAGAATCGATTCACCGTGCAAGGATTGCGGTGGTTCGGGAAGGGTACGCAAACACCGGGAGGTAGAAGTCAAGATCCCCCGCGGGGTCGACACGGGCGTAAGGCTGAGAGTTGCCGGTGAGGGAGGACCGGGTGCATCAGGCGGTCCTCCCGGAGACCTTTACTTGCTGATAAAAGTCGAAGAGGACCCGAGATTCGAAAGACATGGGGACGACCTGCACCTGAGGAAACATATAACCTTTCCCCAGGCTGCTTTGGGCAGCGAAATAGAGGTTGAAACCATGGAGGGTTCCGAGAAACTTGAGATTTCCCAAGGCACCCAGAACGGTCATGTAATAAAACTCAAGGGAAAAGGCATGCCGCGTCTGGGTCGGGGCGGAAGCGGCAACCTTTACATACACGTAGTTGTCGACGTGCCAAATAAGCTTTCTGAAAAAGAGCGCGCACTGATAGAGGCGCTGGCCGAGGAGATGGATGTTTCGGTCAAGTCCGGCGGCGGATTTATGGAAAAACTTCGCCAATGGCTGGATTAGTCTGTTCGCCGGATATTCTGGTACTATAGCCATAATGGAAGGAGAAACAGGGAGGATGTCCTCCCTGTTTCGTTCTACGGACAAGGCGGGGGGCCTGCTGATGAAACCTGAAGAGGGCTACTGGTGGTACATAACTATCGAGATGGATGATGGAAACGAGGAAGCTTTGCTTTCGCTGGCGGATCTTTCGGGCAGCATAGGTTCGGAGTTCATAGAAACCTCCGGAAAGTCGGCGCTGAAGTCCTACTATCGTTCGACTAAAAGCCTGGAATACTGGCTGGGTCGAGTACGGGAGACCATGGAGCCCTGGCCCTCGGTGAATATCGTCGATATGGGAATGATCGAAAACAAAAACTGGCACAAGACGTGGAAGGATGCTTTCCCACCGCTGGAAGTAGGGGAAAAGCTGGTTGTGATGGCGCCATGGCACAAAGAAAGTTATCAAGGGGACAGGACAGCACTTTTGATTTATCCTGGTTCTGCCTTCGGCACAGGATATCACGAAAGCACCCAGATAGCCCTTGAACTAATCGAAAGACAGGTGACAAAAGGCGGGATTGGCATCGATATAGGTACCGGATCGGGCATCCTCGCCATTGCGGCAATTAAAACAGGAGCAAAAAAGGTCTTTGCAAGGGATCTTGACCCTGCAGTTTTGGGAGAGGCCAGGGCCAATCTTGAATTGAATGAAATAGATGAAGCAACGGTGATTCTTGAAGAGGGAGACCTACTGGAAGGGTTCTTTGGTAAAGTGGATTTTTTGATTGCCAATATCGTTTTCGACCCGCTGGTCAGACTTATCCCAAAGGTGCCCGAAGTCCTTGGCCATAGGGGAATCGCCCTGTTTTCCGGCTTGACACTTAAAGAGAAGGCAGAATTTTTGGCGATTCTTTCCGAAAACTGTCTGGTTACTGTCGACGAAGCGAAAAAGGGGGACTGGTGGGGTGTCGCGGCCTCGAGTTCGCCTGGAAAGAGCCAAAAAAAAGACATCTGACGTTTGGGTCTTCGAAGGGGAGCAGGCGCACCACATTCTTAATGTAAGAAGGCGCAGTGCAGGAGACATCATAGAGGGGCTTTGGAACGGCCGAATATTTCTCCTCCGGCTCGAGATGGAAGATGGAAATCTGATCGGTGTTGTGACGGGAGAGGGGAAATTTGTCGTGAAAAATGACCTTTGGCTTCTCGTGGCTCTTCTAAAGTCGGACGCCTTTGAACGTACCCTGCGCATGGCTACCGAAAGCGGAGCCGAAAAGATAGTCCCCCTCATTTGTGAGCGAAGCGTAGTCCGCATCGATCCAGAGAAATGGCAGGTAAAACGAAAGAGATGGACTAAAATCATAGAGGAATCTACGAAACAGTCGGGTGTCGCCGAATGCCCACTTTTGTACGAACCTGTGTGTATTGATTCCAT
>DMCT01000072.1:87919-89603 GCA_003446665.1 Synergistaceae bacterium | reverse complement strand
ATGAAGAGGCTGAAACGCCGGCTTACAAAATCAACGCCGTGAAGGTAGAAAAAAGCTAGATCGCTCGGTTACCAAGATCAACAAAAGGTTACATATTCGGGGAAACCTCGGAATTTCTCCCATGGTTTCCCCTGCTTTTTCAATGAGAACACAGAATACATTCCGGGGGGAGTTACTCATGAACTACAAGGCACCGCTTGAGATTGCAAAGGGCGCCTGTGCCTCCGCGCAGGCCAAAAGCAGGTGGAGCGTCCATCAGATGATTGTTCTGGGCATCCTGGCGGGAGCGTACATAGCGTTCGGTGGTTTTTTGTATACCATAGTAACCCAGGACTCAGCCCGCTACGTTGGAGTCGGAATATCCCGATTACTGGGAGGAGCCGCATTTTCCGTAGGCCTGATGATGGTTGTGATAGGCGGCGCGGAACTTTTTACAGGCAATTGCCTGATGCCGCTAGGCACTCTTGCCGGATGTCAACCTTTTTCAGGCGTGGCACGCAACTGGTTCTGGGTCTATATAGGAAATTTTCTGGGCAGCGTACTTGTAGCCTTTTTGATCTTTCTTTCGGGCTTATGTAACGGACCTGTAGGAGCCAATGCCATAGGGATAGCAGCAGGCAAAATGTCTCTTCCTGTTGTACAGGCCTTCTTCAGGGGCGTTTTATGCAACTGGGTCGTGGTTCTCGCTGTATGGATGAGCATGGCGGCTACGGATATCGTAGGGAAAATCTTCGCCATCTTTTTCCCGATAATGACTTTCGTGGCCTCGGGATTCGAACACAGCATCGCGAACATGTACTTCATGAGCCTGGGCCTGTTTCTGAAAGGCAACAACGCAGTCGTTTCAGCTTCGGGAATAACGCCGGACCGCCTGGCCGCCTTGGATGTCGTAGGTTTTTTCCGCAATCTCGTTCCGGTAACGTTGGGGAACATGGCAGGAGGGATCCTTTTCGTAGCCGTCTTCTATTTCCTTGTCTTCCGCAATAACCTTGAAACGAAGGAACTTTAGGATCCTGCGGAGAATCGGCAAAACAGCCGGACCATCTCTTGTCATGGTCCGGCTGTTTTATCTTTTCATAATCGTTTTTGAATCAGATTATTTCTCTTCCTCTGCTTCAGCCTCCGCCTGGGCTATGATCTTCTTCGCGATGTCTTGAGGCACCTCTTCATAGTGGGAAAATTCCATGGTGAAATTTCCCCTCCCGGACGTCATGGAACGCAGTATAATGGCGTACCTGAACATTTCGGCAAGGGGAACCTGGGCCTTGACCACCTGCAGGTGACCGCGACTGTCTATACCCATTATTTTCCCGCGTCTTCCGTTGAAATCTCCCATTACGTCGCCGAGATATTCTTCCGGAACCACCACTTCCACGTTCATGATCGGTTCAAGCAAAACGGGAGAAGCCTCGGAGACTCCCTTCTTGAAGGCCATCGAGGCGGCTATCTTGAAGGCCATTTCCGAAGAGTCGACGTCATGATAAGATCCGAAAAACAGTATCGCCTTCAGGTCCACCGTAGGGAATCCGGCGAGTACACCCTTCTGAATGGCTTCTTTGAGCCCTTTTTCAACGGCCGGTATATAGGACTTTGGTACAGCGCCCCCGACGATCTTGTCTTCAAACTGGAAACCTTCTCCCCTGGGCAGGGGCTGGAATTCTATGTGTACGTCCCCGTACTGCCC
>DMCT01000072.1:22113-87785 GCA_003446665.1 Synergistaceae bacterium | reverse complement strand
GGTCTCCCTGTAGGGAACTTTCGGCGTCCTGGTGTCAAGATCTACCCCGTAGCGTTCTTTTATCTTTGAAAGCAATATATCGATGTGCAAGTCACCCATTCCCGACAAAACGCTGTCCAACGTTTCGGGGTTCTTCTCGAAATGGAGTGTGGGATCCTCTTCAAGCATCTTTCCGAGCGCCGTTGCAAGCTTGTCTTCGTCGTTTCTGCTTTTTGGAATGACGGCGACACTATAGACAGGTTTCGGGAAACGTATTGGAGGAAATTCCGCTTTTTCTCCCTTTGTGCCTAGGGTATCTCCTACGGCGGTGCTGTGGAGTTTGGGTATGGCTACTATATCACCGGTAACGATCTCCTTGACGTCGTTGCCTTCTTTCCCTCTCATGAACTTGAAGGCGCTTATACGCTCCTCTTCTTGCTTGTTCACGTTATATATAGGGCTATCGCTGGAAAGGGAGCCGGAAAAGACCCTTAAAAACGACAACTTGCCGACATAGGGATCGACCATGATTTTGAAACACAAGGCTCTGAAAGGGCCGTCGACATCGGGTTCTACGGAGATCTCTCCTTCCCCGGAAACTGCTTTTCTTGGCGACATATCCGTCGGTGCCGGACAAACATCGACAATTGTATCCAGTAACTGCGTTACTCCTATGTTGGTGGAACTGGAGCCCGGAAGAACAGGGAAAAGGTCCCTCTCTCTGACTGCCTTCCTCAATGCAGGAAGGATTTCATCCAGCTGGATTTCCTCTCCTTCCAGGTAGCGCATCATGAGCTCGTCGTCGGATTCGACTATCTTCTCCATAAGCTCTTCCCTAGCCGCGTCGACGGCACTTTTAATTTCTTCGGGTACGTCCGTTTCTTGAAAATCCTTGCTGCCGTCTCCCTTGTAGACATAAGCCTTTTTTCTGAGAAGATCAACGACACCCTTGAAAGAAGCTTCGCTGCCTATGGGGAAAAAGAAAGGAACAGCCTTTTCGGACAGGTAGTTTTTTATTGTCTCCAACGTCTTTTGAAAATCCGCGTTCTCGCGCTCCATCTTGCTGATGTAAAAAACAGAGGCCAGCCCAAGGTCTTCCGCGAATTCCCAGGCTTTTTCGGTCTGGACCTCCACGCCGTGCACCCCGCTCACGACGAAAACGGCACTGTCCGTAACCCTCATCGCCGACCGCAGGTCACCAACGAAATCCGCATAACCCGGGCAATCGAGGATATGCAGGTCTTTTCCGTTGTGCTCCACGGAAAAAACGGAAGTATTGATCGAGATCTGTCGCTTCTGTTCTTCAGCACTGAAGTCGCTCAGCGTGTTTTTGTCTTCGATGCTTCCAAGACGTGTGGTAAGGCCCAGGTTGAAGGCAATGGCCTCCATAAGTGTAGTCTTGCCCGCTCCTCCATGCCCTACGAGAGCCACAGTCCTGATGTTTTCCGGTTTCCGCGTCGCCATATAATATACCTCCTCTATAGGTAAAACCTGATTTTTCCCAAGTATCTCCAATAAAACCACGTACGCTTTATCTTAAGGGTCAAGAAAAAGCCCGTCAACGCACCATTTCCTCAAGGATGCTGCGAACTTCCTCCGGGTCGGCCTGGCCACGGGTTTCACGCATGACGAGGCCGAAAAGAAATTTAAGTTTTTTCCCCTTCGTATCTTTACCCGAGCGTATTTCTTCTGTCACTTCGTGGTGTTCTTCGATGATCCCTTCGATTATCTTCCGCAAACGCTCTTTTTCGAGACTACCTTCGGACAGGCCAAGCATTTCCATCGCTTCCGCGGCGGTAAATCCTTCACTCAGCATTTTCCCCCAGACATCTTTGGCTGCGGTGTTCGAAATCGCACCTCTGTTGACGGCTTTCAAAAGATTTGCGAGTTCGTCAGCGGGAATCGCAGGGTCCTCAGGTTCAAACCTTCCTTCATTCATGAGCCGCATGATCTCCGTTTTGAACCAGTTTGCAGCCCTTCTGGGCTCCACTCCGGCTTTTACAACAGATTCAAAATATTCAGCCATATCTTTTTTGGCTATCAAGAGATCCGTTTCTTCCGGTGATAAACAATAAATTTCAATGAACCTGCTCTCTTTTTCCCACGGTAATTCCGGAAGGGTTTTCCTGATCTTTTGAACCTGCTCCTCTGTTATTGCTACCGAAGGTAGGTCCGGTTCCGGGAAGTACCGGTAATCATGGGCCTCTTCCTTGCCTCGCGATGAAAGTGTACGCCCCGATGAGTCGTCCCAGTGTCTGGTTTCCTGCAATACGGCACCTCCACCACGAAGCACATCGTCCTGTCGCCTTTCTTCATAGGCTAGAGCTTTTTCGAGGGCGCTCAGGGAGTTCATGTTCTTCACTTCCACTTTCGAGCCGAAACTACCGTTCGGGGAAGTCCTGGAGATATTCGCGTCGACCCGGAGCGAGCCCGATTCCATGTCGCCATCCGAAATTCCAAGATATCTCACCAGCTGCCTAAGGCGTATGACATAGTCCCGGGCTTCGGACGGCGACGAAATATCCGGTTCGGACACTATTTCGATAAGCGGAACACCTGCCCTGTTGTAGTCCACAAGACTGTACTTCGCCCCGGACAGCCTGCCGTCTATAGCCTGGTGGACCAACTTGCCCGCATCTTCCTCGAGGTGCAGCCTGGTTATACCTATGGTTTTTTTCTTTCCTTCCGTATCGATGACGAGCTTGCCCCCGCTTGCCAAGGGGACGTCGTACTGGCTTATCTGGTATGCCTTGGGTAAATCGGGGTAAAAATAGTTTTTCCTGTGAAACCATGTCCGCTTGGCTATTTTCGACCCCAGAGCCATGGCTGCCTTGATCGCGAATTCGACTACTTTTCCGTTCAAAACAGGCAATGTTCCGGGAAGGCCCAGGCAGACGGGGCAAATGTTGGAGTTGGGAACCGCCCCGATATAATCGTTACTGCAGGAACAAAACATCTTGCTTTTAGTCGCGAGCTGTACGTGGACTTCCAGGCCTATTACGGTCCTAACGTTTTCCGGCATCACATACCCCCCCTTCCAGCAACGGGGGCCGGTCCGAAGGCGTCTTCCACGGCGCGACCACATTTCAAAATGAGGCTTTCCTGCCATTGCGGAGCAACGAGCTGCACTCCCAGAGGCAAACCCTTTCCGCTGCGTCCGACGCACATGGAAAGACCAGGCAAACCTGCCAGATTTACAGGAAGAGTAAAAACGTCGCTCATGTACATTTGCAGTGGGTCGTCTACAAGCTCGCCTTTACGGAAAGGAAGCGACGGAGCGGTAGGCATGAGAATCAAGTCGGCCTTTTCGAAAGCCGATTCGAATTCCATGCATATAAGGCGCCTGACCTTGAGGGCGCGCAGGTAAAACGCATCGTAATATCCTGAACTTAAAACGTAGGTTCCGGTAAGTATCCTTCTTTTCACTTCCTTCCCGAAACCTGAACCTCTGGTTTTAAAGTAAAGCTCCATCAGGTCGCCGGCCTCCTCACGTTTACCGTAACGGATGCCGTCATATCTGGCCAGGTTGGAGCTCGCCTCGGCCGGGGCAAGAATGTAATAGCATGGCAACCCCGCCTTCCCCGCACTCGGGAGTTTCACGTCAACGAGGGAGGCCCCGGCTTCCTTCATGGCCGCCGCGGTATCCAATACCGCCTTGGAGATTTCAGGCTCGACTGCCGCGGTAAGGAATTCTCTCACGACTCCGACTTTCACCCCGGCGAGAGATGACCTTTCCGCCGCCGCCAGGTAATCGGGGCGGTCTGCGCCGACGCAAGTGGCATCCCGCGGGTCATGTTCGCTTATTACGCTCAACATGAGGGCAAGATCCTCGACATTTCTCGCAAAAGGACCTATCTGGTCGAGCGAGGAAGCGAAGGCCACGAGGCCGAATCGACTCACGAGCCCATAGGTAGGCTTCATCCCGAAAACACCGCAAAATGCAGCCGGTTGGCGAATGGACCCGCCTGTGTCGCTTCCAAGGGCCACCGGGACATATCCGGCGGAAACTGAAGCGGCACTCCCACCCGAACTGCCGCCCGTAACACGTTCGATATCCCACGGATTGGAGGCGGGGCCATAGGCGGAATGTTCCGTGGAACTACCCATGGCGAATTCGTCCATGTTGCTTTTGCCCACCAGGATGGCACCGGCTTCACGAAGTTTTTCCACTACCCATGCGTCGTAGGGCGGTTTCCAGCGTTCGAGGATACGGCTGCCGCATGTCGTCTTGATACCTTTTGTGCACATGTTGTCCTTTACTACCACCGGAACGCCAAGTAGGGGTCCGTCGGCTTCGCCTGCGGCGATGCGGCGGTCGAGTTCTTTTGCCTCTTGAAGGGCCTCTTCGCGAAGAAAAGTTATCAGGGCATTCAAATCTTTCTCTTTTTCTTCAATCACCCTTAAAGTTTCCTCTATTACTGCCGAGGCCGTTATATCTCCATTCCGGATTCTCGAGGCCGTTTCGGCTGCACTGGAAAACTCATTCATCCTCTTTCCCCACCTCACCAACGATCCTTGGAACTTTGAAATAATCGCCTTCTCTTTCGGGAGCGGCTTCAAGGGCGGCGTCCCTCTGCCCCCACAAACGCACCTCGTCATTCCTTAGGGGACAGCTCGGGCTTTCTTCCGGATCATATGGATCGAGTCCGTCAAGGTCCATGTTTCCAAGGGAGTGGAAATATTCCAGGATCTCGTTGAAATGCTTCTGCAGGGGTGGAATTTCTTCTTCAGTGACATCTAGCCGGACCAGCCTGGCTAGATGTCTGACTTCTTCCTCACTTACCATCTGGTATTTCCCCTTTCGGAAGGCTGGCTTTTCCCAACCTATGGTTCAGCTCCGGCGTCTTTAAGCATCGCTACAAATTCAGCCTCATCGGCTACATGGATATTGCGTTTTAGGGCCTCCTCCAGTTTGCTCCCCGGATTCGCTCCGACCACTACCAGATTTGTCTTCCCCGTAACCCTGGAAGACGTTGCACCGCCAAGCAGTTTGACAAGTCTTTCTGCCTCGCTCCTGGTCATGCTCTCAAGTTCGCCGGTGAAAACCACAGAGAGTCCCGAAAAGGGCCCTTCCTCATTTCGAGGTGTTTCTTCTTTCGTAAAGCAAAGTCCAGCAGAACGAAGTTTCTCTATCATGGCCCTGTTTTGTTCATCCCTGAAAAATGCCGCAACCGATGCGGCGATCCTGGGACCTATGCCTTCTATTTCTGCGAGCTTGCTTTCATCGGATTTCATCAGCTCATCTATGGAACCGAAGGTCTCGGCAAGCAGTTCAGCCACGCTGCTGCCAACGAACCTGATGCCAAGGGCGGTCAAAAGGTTTGACAGCGGTCTTTTTTTTGACTCCTCGATGGACCGGAGGATCGTTTTTGCCGTCTTTTCGCCCAGTCTTCGCGTCATTCCTTCTCCTACAAGCTCCAGGTTCGCCAGGTCTTCGATCTTTAGTCGGTACAGGTCGGCATAATCTTTTACCATGCCCGTCGAAACCAATTTGTCCACGATCCTTTCACCAAGCCCGCGGATATCCATTCCCGAACGGGACGCAAAGTGGATCAAACCTTCTCTTAGTTGCGCCGGACACGTCCTGTTCGGACACCTGACGGCCACTTCTTCCGGAAGTCGAACCACTTTGGACCCGCAAACAGGGCAGCTGTCGGGCATTTCGAAGGGCTTCAGGCCCTCGGGACGGGTTGTAATATCCACTCTGAGGACCTCGGGGATTATCTCTCCAGCCTTTCGGACCCAGACCGTGTCACCGACTCTTACGTCTTTTCTCTTTATTTCGTCCGCATTATGAAGACTTGCCCTTTTTACCTCAGTTCCGGAAAGTCTCACTGGCTCAAGGTGCGCCACCGGAGTCAACGTTCCAGTCCTTCCAACGGAGATCTCTATTTCTTTTACTCGTGTCCTTTTTTCCTCAGGCGCGTATTTGTAGGCTACGGCCCATCTGGGCGTTTTGGCAGTCCTGCCTAACACTTCCCACAATGCAAGTTCGTTGACCTTGACGACCACACCGTCTATGGCATAGGCAAGTTCGTGCCTTTTTTCGTTCCAGAAAGCGATGTACTCGAGAACCTCTTTTTCCAAAAATGCGGGCTTTTCAGTCCCCTGTACGGGGAAACCTGTTTCCTTGAGCCATCTTATGACTTCCATCTGTGTCCTCAGGCCAAACCGTTCAGGATAAAGCACTTGATAAGCAAAAAAGTTGAGGTTTCTCTCGGCGGTTATCTTCGGATTAAGCTGCCTGAGACTTCCGGCTGCCGCGTTTCTCGGATTTGCAAAAAGTGGAAGCCCCTGCTCTTCCCTTTGGGAATTCAATCGGGAAAAAGCCCGTTTTGTCATGAGGACTTCCCCACGTACTTCAAGAATGCCTTCTACGGGTTTTACGGTCTTAAGGGGGACGGAGGAAATGGTCCTGATATTATTCGTCACATCCTCGCCCACAAGCCCGTTACCCCTGGTAGCCCCCCTGACAAGACGTCCGTTCTCATAAAGAAGCGAAACCGCGAGACCGTCTATTTTAAGTTCACAGAAATATTCGAGCTTATCCCTCGACAGAACTGACTTTGTCCTTTTGAAGAAAGACCACAGTTCGTCTTCGGAAAAGGCGTTTTCGAGACTAAGCATGGGTACTTCGTGACGGACTTTCTCAAACTCGTCCAGTGGCTCGCCGCCCACCCTTTGAGTTGGAGACTCTGGCACGACAAGTTCGGGAAACCGCTCCTCGACCTCCCGGAGTTCCCTCATCAGGCCGTCGTAGGTTTCATCTGAAATTTCGGGCTGGTCTAGGACGTAATACAGGTAGTTGTGGTGCTCTATTTCCTTCCTGAGTTTTTCCGCCCGTTTTCTAGCCTCTTCCAGGTTCATAGGGTCCTCTCGTTTACGCCCCGGAGCTCATCAGGACTTTTTTGGCCGCATCGTTGGAAAAAGGATGACGTCCCTGATCGAACGGGAATTGGTCAAAAACATCGTCAACCTGTCTATTCCAACACCGAGTCCTCCAGTTGGAGGGAGCCCGTATTCGAGGGCCGTGACATAGTCTTCGTCGAAAACGTGGGCTTCCTCGTCACCTGCTTCTTTCCTCTTCGCTTGCTGGATAAACCTTTCTCTTTGGTCAAAGGGGTCGTTCAACTCGCTGAAGGCGTTGGCCACCTCATTTCCGTAGATAAAAAGTTCGAAACGGTTAGTGAAATTAGGATCTCCGGGATCCTTCTTCGCCAGGGGGGAAACCTCCGTCGGATGACCTAGAACAAAGGTAGGCTGTATAAGCGTATCCTCTACAAAGGTCTCGAACAGCTCGACCAGGACCCCAAAGCGGGTTTCGTCCCCTTTCAGTTCTATCCCCTTGTTTTTGGCGAAACGGCGTGCTTCTTCGTCGCTTCCCGTTTCATGAAGATCGAAACCACACTTTTCCCTGACAAGTTCTACCATGGACGCTCGCCGGAAAGGAGGTTCGAGGTTCAGCTCGGTCCCCTGGTAAACTATTTTCCTGCTGCCGGAGGCATCAGCGGCGGCAACTATAAGCCGTTCGGTGAGGTCCATTATGTCCTTGTAATCGGCGTAAGCCCAGTAGACCTCAAGAGCCGTGAATTCAGGATTATGCATTATATCGATACCTTCGTTCCTGAAGTTTTTCCCGATTTCATAAACCCTGCCGAACATACCTACTATAAGCCTCTTCAGGTATAGTTCCGTGGCTATACGCAGGTACAAGTCTATATCCAGTGCATTATGATGGGTCACGAAAGGCCTTGCGTTCGCCCCCCCGGCTACCGGAGAGAGTATGGGGGTCTCTACTTCTATAGTTCCCTCGCTTTCCAGCACTTCCCGCAAGGCACTGATGATACGCGCCCTTTTCCTGAAAGTTTCGCGCACCTCAGGATTTGCTATCAGGTCGACGTACCGTTGCCTGTAACGGATCTCCGTATCCTTAAGTCCGTGCCACTTTTCGGGCAGGGGCCGCATAGCCTTGGCAAGAAGCTCGAAACCAGTAACAAGAATGGAAAGTTCGCCTCTACGCGTCCTGAAGGGATGCCCCATCACGCCCAGTATGTCCCCCGAGTCTACCCATTTTTTGAAAAAGTCGTAGGATTTCTCACCAAGGGAATCGACCTGAAAATATAATTGTATCTGGTCTTTTTCATCGGCCATATCAGCAAAGGAAGCCTTGCCGTGTTTTCTAAGGGTCATTAGCCTGCCTGCCGTGACTATCTTTGCGTCTTCGGCCTTTTCATCGGGTCCTAGGTGGTCAAAAGTTTTCTTTACATATTCAACGCTGTGTTTTACATCCCATTTTTCGTGCAAGAAGGGATCGTACCCTTCTTCGGCTTTAAGGCGGGCAAGTTTTTCGGTTCGTTGTCTCAAAATCTCGTCTTCCGGCATAGTTCTTCCATCGTCATTTTCAGCCATTCAAATCACTCCTTTCGGCGAGTTCCCGCCAATTCTCGAGAACATGCACCGTTTCTTCCCAAGAATGGGTATCTGCCACATCACGGCGGAACCTGGAAGCTCCGCGCAACCCCTTAAAAATACTCGAGAGAAACCGCTTAATCAAGACAAGACATATTTTTTCACCTTCATCGCGGTAAAGGTCTTCGCCGAGATCCATGAGACGTTTTATTTTTACCGCGGGCGAAAGATTGTTTCTGGAAGAAAAAGGTACCTTTCTCCAGTTATCGAGTGTTCTTTCCACTATAAAAGGGTCCCTCAGGATGCCTCTTGCAAAGAAAACCGCGGAAGCTCCTCTTTCAAGATAGGTCATGGCCGCCTGGGGAGAGAACACATCCCCACTGGCGGAAACCATGCCACAGAAAGCGCTCGCTACCCGGCAGACAGCTTCCATATCGGCGGACCCTTCATATCGTTGAGCCGGCGTCCTTCCATGAAGCGTAACGTGATCAGCCCCCGCTTCGATTAATGTTTCTACAAACCTGAGCGTTTCGCTCAGGTCGCCTGCAGAAACGAGGCGCATTTTAACCCAAACAGGCAATCCAGCTTTCCTGAGTTCCTCCACCATTCGCCGCGCCGAGTCTTTTCGCTTTAAAAGAGCTGCGCCTGCTCCTTTTTTTATGACCTTCGGCATGGGACATGCCATGTTGATCGAAAAGGCATCAAAAGACTTTCTCCATGTATCCCCACCTTTATCGACGCATTGGACAAGCGAATCTGCATTTCCGGTGAAAAACTGCAAAACCGCGGGAGACTTTTGTCCGCCCTTTCTAAGCATGCGGAGAGTTTTCCTGTTTCCGTGTATTACACCCGAACAGCTGACCATTTCGGTGTGTGTGAGTCCCGCTCCCTGCTTCTCGAAAAATCTTCTGACAGCAGGAACGGTTATCCCGGCCAGTGGCGCTATCCAAAACGGGTTGTCAACCTCGATGCCTCCTACAGAAATTTTGCTCACGGTTTCAAAACGGCTCATTACGTTTTATTCCTGTTGTAAATGATCTTGAGTCCCTCCAGTGTAAGCCACGGGTCCACGATTTCTATAGCCTCCGACAAGGGTGCTATTCTTTCTGCGTCACCACCTGTTGCTACGACAGGAGCCTCGCCTATTTCTTTCTTTATTTTCCTCGCAAGGGTATCAACTAGTCCGGCGAAACCATGAAGTATGCCCGATTGTATGGACTCCATCGTGTTTTTACCTATAACCCGCGCCGGTATCTCGAAAGACACTTTGGGGAGTTTCGCGGTTTTTCCAAAAAGCGCTTCCACGCTTGTCCCAAGCCCCGGCGCAATGACTCCTCCGAGGTAGTTCCCTTCGGCCGAAACCGCGTCGAGTGTTATCGCCGTACCGAAATCAACGATGATCAGAGGCTTTCCGTACTTGACCATTCCCGCCACAGAGTTTACAAGACGGTCCGCTCCGACGTCCCCGGGTGCTTCATAATCTACGGCCATACCAAGATCCAGATTGTGCGAAACTCTGAGACATGTTACGCTCAGATAACGCCCGATCCCCTCGGACCAAGGGATGTCCAGTGGAGGAACCACGCTGGAAAGAATAGCCCCCTTAAGCATTGACGAATCGATACCGGACAAATCCAGCAAGTTCAACAAGTAGACGCCGATTTCATCGGCTGTCCTGGTTTTCGACATCAACCTCCAGTGACAAAGCAGCTCTTCTTCACGAAATATGCCAATAACGGTTTGAGTATTTCCAATATCCACAACCAGAAGCATGTCTTCACCTCCACGCCTTGAATGCTTCAGCGAACCTTTATAAAAGCACCCCACCGAACACAGCAGCGCAAATAGCTGCCAAAACCGGACTCCAGCCTTTCATTCCGCATGCTTTTAAAATGATGAAAAGCAGTATTGCAGCAACTGCTACGGCAGGAAAGAATTCGACCCCGGCTTTAAAAGATATCACCATGGCGATACTTTGCGCGCAATAGTGGTAAAACCTCAACATGCCCTCGGCGATATACACTGCGAAGGAAGCCCCCGGAACTCCCGCCAAGACCGGCAAAGCTGCAACCGAAAGCACGGGCAAAAAGACACTGAAAAAAGGAACTGCGAAAATGTTCATAATAAGTCCCACCAGTGGCACTTCCTCGAAGGCCCTGGCAATGAAAGCTCCCGTCATATACCAGACTAGCACAGGTGCTGCCCACAAAAACCTGTTGTCCCTGGTTCCCGCGAGTGAACCCAGTACCAAAGCCGCAACTACCGACAAGCGCCACCCCAAATCCCAGAACCACCAAGGTCGCCAGAAAAGTATCAGTACCGCCGCCGCAGGTACGGCGTTGACCGCCCTGACGGGGCGTCCCAATAGATTACCGGCAAATGCAAGCTGAAACATCAAGGCTGCACGGATAGCGCTCGCGGCTCCACCGGCAATCACTACATAGGCCCACATAAAAAACGAGGGAACAAGAACGCCGCGGCGGAAAATTCTCTTCAATCCCAGGGCCACTATCCCGACATGAAGACCTGAAATGGCGAGCAGATGGGACGTGCCCCACTGTCTGTGCAAATCCGCAAGATCGGGATCACGTTTACCGAGCCATGCAGCCAGAACATACGCGCGAGTCAGCTTTGGCAAGCGAAGCAAAATGCGCTCTTTCAGAAAACTGCGCCACGCGGGAAACCCGAAGGTAGAAAATCCGCATTTGCTTATTTCTACCTGACGGACGACACCCAGCACGCCTCTGGCCCTCCAGTAGGTGTCTTCGTCAAACCCGTCTGAAGAAAGATTCGGTTTGAAAAAGTGCAGGTTGCCTGTTATCCTCGCCTGGTCACCCTCTCTGAACACTTTTGTCGCGGGCAACTTGCAAAGGAAGGTCCCTTCATCTGTTTTTACCACGACTACGCGCCTTTTGCCCCAAGCCCTTTCCGTCACAATCGTTCCCGTTGTATCGAGTTTAAATGAACCGTCATCGGGAGGCGTTACTTCAAGCCTGACAATTGAACTCAGAAAAAAAAGAAGCAAAACCCCGGTGATTACAAACACTTCTCCGGCAAAGCCCGGAGGTGGCGAAGTCGTTCCGGAAAATACAAGAAAAAGAACCACCAAAAAACCAGTCGCGCAGGCAATCGAAAAAGGCATCTGCTTCTCCAGCGCGTAAAGGAAGGTAGTGCATCCCGCCAAAAGCACAAATGCGGGGGCTTCCGCCAGGATAGTCAGCGACTCACGCGGACATGATCCCTTATGGCTTCCAGCTTCGCCGGTCCTATTCCCTTGACGGAAAGCAAGTCTTCCACGCATCGGAAAGGTCCCTCTTTATCCCGGTACCGTATAATGGCCTCCGCAGTCTTTGGCCCTATTCCGGGCAGTTTTTCAAGGGTCTTCATATCGGCCCTGTTGATATCTATGAGTTCATTATCCACTGTTCCTCCCGCAAGGGCTTCACTGCCAAAGATGTAAGGTGTTTTGAAAGAATTTTCGGGAGAAGGCTCCGCTGCTTCGGTCTTGTCAGGGACATGGATATGCATCCCGTCCGCCAGAGGCGCCGCCATGTTAAAAGCCTCGGGGACAGCCTCCGGGGTCAGCCCACCTGCTTGATCCACCAGCTGATACACCCTGGAACCAGGCGGCAAACGGTAAACACCCGGCCTTTTTACTGCACCGGTGATATACAAAACCCAGTGCTCCTCTTTTTTATTTTCCCCGGTTTCGGTTGAAGCAGCGTCTGAAACACTGTCGGCGGTATCGTCCATTGAAAAGTGGAGCGCGGGTCCCGCCACGTGTTTCGGCTTTTCACCGACCCATTTACCGCTGAAAGACAAGACCAATACGGCTGCAGCGGCAAGGCATAAAAATCCGCCGACGAGAAAGGCAAACCCTCTGATCTTCGGGTTATCCCACACGGCTCGCATCCCCCACTGCAGAACTTTTTTCGGGAAGCAGGCTGCCGAAAAGGTACCAATTACCTGCCTGGTCTATTCTTGCTTTTACCATCCGCCCGAGCATTGATTCCGGCCCTTCGACGATCACTACCTTGTCTGTCGCCGTCCTGCCCTGCAAAAGTCCCTTTCCCTTAGGAGCGAGACCGTCAATCAGTATTTCACAGGTCTTCCCTACAAGGGCCTTGTTTATTTCGGCGGATATTCTCGATTGGACCCTGTTGACCTCATTGAGGCGTCTTTTTTTCTCTTCTTCGGGAAGCTGGTCCTGCATCTGTGACGCTACGGTACCCTCCCTTGGTGAGTAGGCAGCCGAATGAAGGAGATCGAACCTGAAACGTTCCAAGGCTTTCAGGGAGGCCTGGAAATCCTCGTCGGTCTCGCCCGGGAAGCCTACGATAAGGTCGCTCGTGATCGCCACCTCGGAAAGGCCATCCCGGATCATCTTGACCGTGAAAGCATACTGTTCCAGCGTATATCCCCGTCGCATGGCCGCCAGTATACGGTCGCTCCCGGACTGTATGGGAAGGTTGATGGCAGGGCAGATCTTTGGGTTTCCCGCCATGACGTCGACAATATCCCTTGTGAAGTCCCTAGGGTGAGAGGTGTAAAACCGTATCCTGTCGAGCTTTCTTTCCGACGCTACATCACGAAGAAGTGAGGCAAAGGAATAGCCGTTTTTGAAATCTGCTCCGTATGAATTGACGTTTTGGCCGATAAGGCTGATCTCCCGGACGCCATCGTCGGTCAGTCTGCGCACTTCTTCGATTATCTCTTCGGGAGCCCTGGATCTGAACCGTCCCCGTACATAGGGCACTATGCAATAGGTACAGAAATTGTCACAACCATGGGCTATAGTGAGAAAGGCCTTCCATGGGTTTTCGCGTCGGATCGGAGCACACCCGAGGTCGTGCAGCTCGTTGTGATCGTCCAGAAACAGGCGCGTCTTCCTGCTTTTTATGACTTCTTCAAGCCCTTCCGGGACACGCCCCAGGTTTCGCGGACCAGCTACGAGGCGCACGTTCGTAAACCTGGACATGAACGCATTACCGAGTCTTTGCGCCATACACCCCACAACGGCCACAAAAGGCGACCGACGGGTTCTGTACAGGTTTTCAAGACGGCCGATCTCGCTCCAAACCTTTTGCTCGGCCTTGGCCCTTATGCTGCAAGTAACGTAAATTACCACGTCCGCTTTGTCTTCCGTCGTTTCATTCCAGCCACGATCCAACAAGGCCGTCTTCAGCCTGTCCGCATCATAAACATTCATCTGGCAACCGTAGACATATATAGTAAAAGCAAACACCGCAGACCCTCCCGGCTCGTTTACGGCTTTTTCATTGGCGAAAACAAAGTCACAAACCGAAAAAACATGATACCATTTCCGTCGGGATTATGTGACTATCCTGCACAACCTGGAGGATTCATATGGAAAATACCGGAAAGATTTCACTTCGCGTCGTTTTTCTTGCTGCCCTGGCTTCAGTCTTGATGTGTATCTTTGCGGCCGACGCGTCAAATCAGCCGGCACTGGATTCACTTCCAGACGTGCCAGGCTGGACGGGGAGCGCAACACAATTAACTTCGCTGAAGTCTGCAGAAAAAGAAGAAGGACGAATGCTTGAACGCAGCTACAGAAAAAACGGCACCCTGCAGACCGTAACAGTAGTATTGCTGGAAGGATCGGGAACAAGTTGGCTGACTTTTCCCGAAGAGGCCATAGATGCCACCGACGGTCCTTTTGGAACAGGGTCAACCTACCGCACACTCAAGGTTCGAGGCAAAGAGGCGGTACTGGAAAACCACCCGATCCAGGGGAAGGCCCTCGCAATAAAGCTGGATACCTCCGTTACCCTTACCATCGAAATGTCCAGTGACGAAGCCCTCCTCCTGGAATTTGCGCATGAAATAATCGAATTGGCAGGTTTTTGATCGAATCTTTTCCCTTACATTTGCGGTTCAACATCTGTCCCCGCCCTTTTTCAACGACAGGGCCACGCCAATAGCAGAAGCCGACTGGAGTGTGCCCAGACATGGAACTCCGGCCTCTATGGCCGATCGCCTTATGGCAAAGCCGTCCCTGACGGATAATGTAGATGCCGATGGAATATTTATAACCAAATCCCAATTACCCTTTTTGATACTATTCTGCAGTCCTTCTCCTTTTTCTGCAACACCACAGGGTATGCCCCACTTTTCAAGGACTTCGGCCGTCCCTTTCGTGGCATCGATAGACCAGCCAAGGGTGCAAAACGCGGAGGCAATGCCGCTTATATTACCCTTGGCCGCGTCGCTTACCGAAAGGAGCATTTTCCCCTTCTCGGGAAGAACCCATCCTGCTCCTCGCAACGCTTCCCAAAGGGCTTCAGATACGTTGTCGGCGACTCCCAAAGATTCTCCCGTAGACTGCATTGCAGGTCCCAGGCGGGAGTCTACACCGGGCAGCTTTTCAGTGGAAAAAACGGGTACCTTTACGCCCATTGGTCCCATTCTTTTCTGAAGTCCGGTAGGCCACCCAAGCGTCGCGATCCCTTTTCCAAGGGCTATATCGACGGCGATCTCCACAAGCGGGATACCTGTCAATTTCGTGGCGATTGGTATGGTCCTACTGGCCCTTGGATTTGCTTCAATGACATAAAGATCGTCACCGTCCTGGACGAACTGGATGTTCATCATACCTCTGACTTGCAGAGCTTCCGCGATTTTAACGGTTGTTTCCAAGATCTTTTCCTTCAGACCGACGCTGAGAGATACGTCAGGAAAAACAGCGATGGAATCGCCCGAGTGTACCCCTGGAGGATCCAGATGTTCGAAAACGCCGGGAATCAGGACATCTTTCCCGTCGTAAAGCGCGTCGACCTCGAATTCCCTACCTGGCAGGAAACGGTCGATCAAAACGGTCTGACCCGCTTTGATCTCGAGGGCCATCTTTAAAACCTCTTCAAGGTCATCAGGTGTCGAAACAGCCTGCATTGCAAGCCCACCGATCACGAAACTCGGCCTTATCATAACAGGATAACCCACCTCAGCTGCGCATTTCAGACCCGCTTGAACGGACGCAACGGCTGCACCCTTCGGCTGGGGTATCCCCAAAGAATTCAGAAGAGAGGAGAACTTTTCCCTGTCCTCGGCGGTTTTTATCCCCGCACAAGGTGTACCCAAAAGGGGAATTCCCGCTTCGTCGAGATCGAGACCAAGCTTCAGTGATGTTTGTCCGCCGAAACAGGCGAACATTCCTTCGACCTTTTCCCGCTTTATTATCGGCAACACATCTTCCGTAGACAAAGGCTCGAAGTACAAGGCGTCGGAAACATCATGGTCCGTACTAACCGTCTCTGGATTGTTGTTTATGATGATGGCCCTTTTGTTTCGCTTTTTGAGGGCCTCCACAGCTTTTACACAGCAATAATCGAACTCTACTCCCTGGCCTATCCTTATAGGGCCCGATCCCAGGACCGCTATCGCAGTTCTTCGGTCCTGTCCGTCCGGCAACTGATCGCCCTCAAACCCGCCCCTTGTCGCGTACCAGTATCCGGAACCCGATGCAACTTCTCCCGACGGGCGACCTATCATTCTGTATATCCTCGGGTGCTCCTTCCAACCGCGGCTTTCACGCAATTCCTCCCTGGTAATACCACAAAAGGCGGCCGTTTCATCTTCCGGAAAGTTGTAAATAGCCGCCTCTTTCAAAAGGTGCTCTTGCGGGCCTTTTCTTTCGAGATCAGTCCTCAGCCTGGATATTTTGGCCAATTCTTTGACAAAAAACTCATGAATACCGGAAGCCTTTGAAATGGGTTTCTCCCTTTCACCCCGCCTCAGAAGTTCAAGCATCGCCCATAGCCTGCGATGCGTCGGGGTCTTGAGTTCTGCATAAAGGGCTTCGCTGTCGGTTGTTTCGACCAGTGGATCGGATATCCCGAAAGGTCCGTCCAGGGACCTTATGGCCTTCATGAGGGCTTCTATGAAGCTTGTGCCGATGGACATGACTTCGCCGGTTGATTTCATACGCGTACCTACAGAGGCATCGGCCTGAGGGAATTTTTCAAAGGGCCACCGAGGGAACTTTACTACGACATAGTCCGGTGTGGGTTCCGAAAGTGCGTTTCCTTTACCCGTAACAGGATTGGGAAGCTCAGTCAAATTTTTCCCCAGCGCGATTTTCGCGGCTATTCTGGCTATGGGGTACCCGGTGGCCTTGCTCGCGAGCGCGCTCGAGCGGCTTGCCCTCGGATTTACCTCGATAACAGCGAACCTTTCGGCGGCTGGCGAAAGGGCATACTGAACATTACAGGCGCCTCGCACGTCCAAGGCATCGACTATCCTGAAAGCAGAAGCCTTGAAGCGCTGCCACAGCGAATCTGTCAGTGTCAAAGTCGGTGCCGCCACAATGCTGTCACCAGTATGAATCCCCATGGGGTCGATGTTTTCCATTCCGCAGACACAAAGGACGTTTCCGGCCCCGTCGCGCATTACCTCCAGTTCGATTTCGTGCCAGCCCTCAAGGTAACGCTCCACGAGTACCCTGTGTACCGGCGAAGCACGAAGTCCTTCCTCTACGATCCTCGAAAGTGCCTCAGGCCCCCTTGCCACACCACCACCGGTACCTCCGAGTGTGAAATCTGGGCGTATAACAAGAGGGAACCCTGCTTCCCCGGCGAAAACGGTAGCAGCTTCGACACAACTGACGTAAGCACTTTCTATGACGGGTTCTCCTATTGACTCCATAACTTTTCGGAATGCTTCCCTGCCCTCGGACTTTTTTATCGAATCAGTTGAAGTCCCAAGAACCTTTACACCATACCGTTCCCAAATGCCCTTTTCTTCGAGTTCCACAGCGAGGTTCAACGCTACTTGCCCCCCGAGAGTGGCTAAAACGGCATCAGGCTTGTGCGTTTTTAGAATATCTTCCACTACGTCGGCCAGCAGTGGACGAATATATATGACATCGGCCAGGCTCACGTCCGTTTGTATTGTGGCAGGATTACTGTTTAAAAGAATCACCCTGCATCCTTCCTCTTTCAATGCCCGGCATGCCTGACAACCAGAGTAATCAAATTCGGCTGCCTGCCCTATCCTGATCGGTCCTGATCCGATCACAAGAATTTGCTTGTGAGTTCCAGGCTCCATCATGACGTTCCTCACCATTTCCCGCCTCCTGTATAAATAATTGTTCACGCTTTCAAAATATAGTAACCCTAGTTCACGTCAATCGGAACGATTATAAGCTGCCGCAGCTTCCTGTCAAGGTTTACAGGAGGTTTCGTTGGGAGGTTTCAGAGTGATATTCGGTGTGCATAAAAAAAGCGGAGGTGAATTACACCTCCGCTGGATGGGCTTTAAACTTTCTGGATCACAACAGGCTTATTCCTCGGGTTCGAACATGTCTTTACCTACTCCGCAAACAGGACAAACCCAGCTTTCCGGAATATCTTCAAAGGCCGTTCCCGGCTCTATGCCACCGTCCGGGTCTCCATTGGCTGGATCGTACACATACCCGCAAACCGTGCATACGTACTTCTTCATATTTTTTACCCCCTTGGCGGACTTGTTCTTGTATGCTGTTAGTGGTCATTATAAAATGCTTTCCAGATTCTAGCAACGCTTTATTCCATCGTCACATGTTACATCTTTGATTATTACATAGTCAGGGCCTTTGGAATCAACGCTGTAAGGCACTCAGATCCCTCTGCAGTCACCAGATAGTCGTCTTCTACCCTCATGCCTCCCTCGCCGTCGAAATAAATTCCGGGTTCAAGAGTTATGACATCCCCTTCCTGCAGTACATCCTCTGATCGGGGTGAAAGATGGGGCGCTTCGTGAATCTCAAGTCCTATCCCATGTCCTAGTCCATGGGTGAAATTTTCGCCAAAGCCATAGCGCTCTATAACGTTTCGCGCCACAGCATCTATGTCGGCGGCCCTTACTCCGGGCCCTATGGCCGCGGCGGCCGCTTCCTGCGCTTCCAGAAGAACTTCCTGTTTCTTTAGCCATTCACCTTTGATCTCACCGAAAAGGAGGTTCCTGGTAACGTCACACACATACCCCGAAAAACGGGCGCCAAAGTCAACAGTCGCCCACTCTCCGCTTGCTATTTCCCGCCAGCCGGCCCTGCCATGGGGAAGTGCGCTTCTTTGACCGGAAGCTACTACAAACTCGTGGTCCTGCCATCCGCCATCAGCACCCATGGTTTTCATCGAATACTCCAGGGCGGCCGATATGTCGATTTCGCGAACCGGTTTCGGCATCTCGTTTATCACTTTATCCAGGGCTTTCCTGGAAATACGCGCCGCCTCCAATATGTTCGCTTTTTCGAAAGAATCTTTCTTTCTCCGCAAGGAAGCAAAAACCGACGAAAAATCTTCCAGGTCCCAGCCAGCCGCGATCTTCCGGTACATCGAAACGGGAAGCCGGTCGCCATCTAATCCTACTCGTCCTGGATCCCTTTCTTCAATCATTTCTTTTACGGTCATATAAAGCGGTCTGTTTCCCTGCATGACGATGTCGAAAGGGGACTGGGCACTTGCCTGGAGCCTGTACCGTTCATCGGTCACCAAAAGTGTTTCGTCTTTGGTTATGAAAACGGCGGCGCTGCTTCCCCTGAAGCCCGAAAAATAATAGCAATTCTGCCAGCCCAATCCCTCGAGTACCATCAGAAGGACGCAGTCACAGCCTGATTGTTCCATCGCGTGACGCAATCTTTCGACTCTTTTTTCCAGAGGCGCTTTCGAGTTACTCATGAACCTTCGGCCTTTCCAGAAGCTCCCACAGAACTTCTGTTGCGTCCTGTCGCACGTTCCCATTTACTTTGGTGAATCGGCCGATCTCTTGTGCTTCTATTCCCTGCTCCCCCAATGCCCCCAAGGCCTCCTGCAGGTTTTTGGGGGCTAGGACCGCCAAAAGAACGCCAGAGGAAATCAGGTGTCCGGGGTCAAAATTCAGGCTATCCGCACATCGACGCGTCAAGGGATGAACAGGAAGGTTCTCTTCTTCCAGCTCGAATCCAAGGCTAGTCAAACGTAGCACCTCGCTGATTCCGCCGATCAGGCCGCCTTCCGTGGGGTCATGCATGAATTTCGCCCATTTTCTAAGAACCCTCGCTTCCGGAAGCACGCTGATCCTGTTAATCCAGGTCGTTACTTCTCTTATTTCCTCAGTGCTCAGGACTACTTTCAGAAGGTCCGGCCTGTCGTTGGCCAGTATGGACATACCTTCCAGCCCCACGTGTTTCGTGGCTATCATGACGTCTCCTGGAGCGATATTTTCTGCCTTCAGCAGGACTTCGCCCGCTCCTATCATCGTAGCCACAATGACCGGGTAATTGTACCGGTCATTGACTTCGGTGTGCCCGCCCACCAGAGCAACACCCAGTTCAAGACATGCCTCGTGAATTTCTTCCATGATTTGCTCAAGACGTTCCAGTCTTGTCTCGGACGGGAAGATAGTTGTCGTAATCAGATAAAGGGGGTCCCCCCCCTTGGAGGCGATGTCGTTGGCGTTAACTGTGACAAGCAGCCGGCCTGCTTTTTTTGCCGCCCCCACTATCGGATCGGAGGCAACGATCATGTATTTCCCGGGCTCCCAATCTATTACGGCCGCATCTTCTCCTACCCTTGGCCCGATAAGAACTTCCTTCCTGACCGTCCCTGAAAAGACTAATACTTTTTTTTGTAAAATATCCGGTGGAAGTTTTCCCGACGGCAACGTTAGACCTGCGTCATTTCCCTTCATTTTGTTCACCTCTTATGCTGAATACACAACCACAATAATGCTGCCTGTAAAGTCCGAATTCCCTGCTTTTGCGGACCGAAAGCACGAAACCTCCCTGGCGTCTCCATATCTTGTCAATCCATGTCAAGCCATGCCTTTTTGAAACTGCCGCACCGATGGCGTTGACTATAGCCGGATCCTTCCGTGGACTGATCGTCAACGTAGTGCAGAGAGAGTCATAACCATGGTCGAGGGCGGCGCAAGCAGCTGCTTCCATCTGTTTTCTGAAACAAAGGGCGCAACGCGCCCCACCTTCATCGGCCAGCAATCCTGTCCCCTTGCACCACAGGTGGATTTCATTCAACCAATCCTGCGGATCATAAGGGCCTTCAAAAAGCTTTTTGCCCAGTAGCGCCGCTAGACGTCGGACTGCGTCCCTGCGTTTAAGGAACTCTTTTGCAGGATGAATATTAGAGCCATAGAAATAACCGGCAACATCGTCGAACTCCCCGGCAAGCGCAGGCCATGGCACCGTCGCATCCGGAGCACAGCAAATATGAAGCATTACCCTAGAGGATTCCTTTTGTGTTTTTATTACCCGCTGTCTAGTCACCATTACTTAAGCCGTCTCGTCGGTGCCTCAATGATTTTTTCGCAGCAAAAATGAGGTAACCTGTATGCCCGATCATCGTGTCTTCAGGCCTCAGGCGCTGGCTGTTTACCTTGTAAGGCCTTAAAAGTATCTCAACGACCTGAATGTCTATAAAGTTTTCTTCCTGCAGTCCTTCCAAAACCTGCGTAACCTGGTTAGTCGTAGGTACCAGGATACCAAGTCTGTGTCCCGCGGCAAGAGCCTCCCAGGCCTGCCTGAGATAATCCCGGGGGTTCGGTACGTCGAGAAAGAGTGCATCTACTTCTCTCTCGTCGAAACCGCTTTCAATGTCTTTTACCTTGAACTCCACTCGGTCCGCGACACCCCACTTGCAACAGTTTTTTTCGGCTAGCTTCGAAAATTCCGGCCGTCGTTCATAGGAAAATACCTTTCCGTTATCACCGACAAAATGAGCCAAAACCGAGGTCAGGCTTCCCGAGCCTGTGCCGCATTCTATAACCGTGGAACCAGGCCCGATGTTAAGCGCCAAAAGAATAAAACCGGTATCTTTTGGAAACATTATTTGGGTCTTTCTTTTAACGCGCCGGCTGAACTCATATATCGTAGGTTCGAGGAGACAAAACTCGTGCCCGAGATGTGTGGTAACGCTATCGCCGGGGGACAAGTCGAGAATATGGTCATGCAAAATAACCCCCAAACGGGTATCCTGTTTAGAGCCTTTTTCAAGCTGGATCAAAAAAGTATCACCCTTTTCAGGGGACCATAGAAATATCAGGTCTCCCTGTTTGAGTACGGCCATAAAAATCACTCCTGTCAATCGCAAAAAAGGGTTCTATATCGCGGCTACGTGGTTTCCAAAGACGATTCGTATATTTCGTTCATTCTATCTTCATGGCTTGCATAAATTTCTATGATTTGGGGGTCGAAGTGGGAAGGCATAACCCTTCCGTCTCCTCCAAGGATGATACTGCAGGTCTGCTCATGAGAACATGCTTCCTTGTAAGACCGTTGCATGCGCAATGCGTCGTAGGTGTCAGCGAGAGCCACGATTCTGGCCTCTATCGGAATTTCTTCGCCCTTCTTTCCAAATGGATACCCGGACCCATCCCACTTTTCGTGGTGATAAAGGCATATATCCTTTGCTATTTTGAGCCAATTGGCATCTCCAAGAATTTCGGCTCCCCAGACAGTATGAAGCTTTACCGTGTCAAACTCTACCTCATCAAGAGGACCTTTTTTTGAAAGTATTTCCGCAGGTACTTTGAGTTTGCCAATATCGTGGAGTCTGGAAAAAAGAGCCACATCCTCGACCCGCCTTCTTGAAAAACCAAGGCTGGTTCCAATAAAACGACAATAACGTTCCATCCTTTCGAGGTGTTCCGCTGTTTCTTCGTGATAAATCGCTGTCAGGTTTTGCATCCTCGCAGTAAGATACTGGTACGAATGCCTGAGTTCCTCCAGCGCTTGATGGGTATTCAACATACCACCTATATGAGCTGCTATTGGTATTAAAAGATCAATCAAGTCCTCGTCTTCCGGGTGCCTGGTACGCCAGCCTATGGCAAGGCTGCCCACGGCTTTCCCCATGTGAAACATCGGGATGTCGATTTCACTTTTGACCTCCGGGTCAAGGGAGGCGAAAAGCCCTTTGATTTGCGCGTTTTCAAACCAAACAGGGCTGCCCTGCTGAGCCGCACTTCCGATCACACCTGAAGCAGCGGGAATTTTTACGCCGGCAATAGCGTTTCCAAAACCGCTTGAGACGTATATGTGAATATCCTCCCCTTCGAGCTTTCCGATCAGGACCCCGTAGGCCCCCGTAACGTCCCTTAAAGCCTCGGCGATGAGCTCAAGACCTCTTCGGAACCCGGTATCCATGGTGACCGTCCTGGAAACTTCAAGTATCCGTCTCCAGATGCGGTCCCTCGCGGTTAAAGCCTCGTTTGCTAAAAGAAGGGATTTGTTCAGCGACGCAAGTTCCTCGCTGCCAGAGATGAGTTTCTCCTGTTGTAAAACATAACTTTGAAGGGCGCTCGAAAGAGTCTGGGAAAAAACCCTGACCTCCCTGATTTTGCTACGGGAATTGATTTCCCTTATCCCGCCCGCCAAAGCGGAAACTGTCGTTGCCAAATCCCTTGATGTGGTGGATCTGAACAACTTGTCCTGCATCTTCATGGCAAGTTTGCTGACCTTGTCCATTGGGTCGAGGATAAGTCTGGATACCAGAAGAGCAGCAGCCCAGAGGACTACAATGATAAACAGCTCGAGCGCCACCGTAATTGAAAGGCGTGAAAAAAGCAAAAGTAGAATATGCCTTAAGGGATACATAATATACATTTTTAATTGACCGAATACCGCTGCAGCACCTTTTCCCCAAAAGACACTGCCTGACTGGTTGACATACCACCCCGACGAGCTTTCCTGAAGATTTTCTCCCCCCAAGTCGGTGGGATCTGAAAAAAAGCCTGGAGGATTTTCCCAGAGTACGCGTCCTTGCAAGTCAGTCATCAGAAAATTTACGCCATTCATGGAGGACATGTTCTTGAAAGGCCCTGAAAACGCGGGCGACACCCCTAAAAAAAACACATGGCCTGCAATATTAGTTCTTTTCGCAATGACAAATTCTTCTTCCGAAGGTCCCGTCTTTAAAAGGGACCATTCTTGTGGTAATAAGGCCGGTTCGATCAATTCCGGGGTTTCACCCACAAGTATTTCAGCCGAAGCGCCTTTTTCGATGCCCAAAAAACGAACGTTAAAATACGGTTGTTCCATAGCCTCATAACCGTCGCTCAAAATTAAAGGAAGATCCCCCTCGAGCCTTGCTAATTCCCGCTCTATTTCGATTGAGACCGCCGGAAGTACCGCATAGATCACGCTTTCAAGTTCCGAAAGCTGGCGACGCGCCTCCAGCACAGTACTAACCACAAGATGAGTGGTAACCACAAGCACTAAAAAAACAATCAAGATAGTGAAAATTCTTCGAATCTTCATGTGTACCATCCTGTTTTCGGGTTTCATGGCCCGACCTGCAAGCAAAAAAAAACAGGTACGTCTCAATGTCCAAATCATCGCATTCAAGGTGGTTTTCTTTTCAAAGCTTCATCCTGAGAAAGCAGTAGTTTTTATTGTACACGAAAGGAACACAATATGAAAGCTTTCAACCGCCGAGAAAATTTCGAACGGTTCCTATCGCAGTCTGAAACTCACTGGTACAAGAACTTCTTCCGGGGCCTCAGGGCTGAAAGTCCACCGTTTCACCGCTTCGACAGCCGTCTTGTCGAGCGAGGCATGGCCGCTGGATATTTCAATAAAAACGTCCATCACGGCTCCAGAATCATAAAGGACTGCACGCAGCAACACATCTCCTTCCTCCCCCTTGCGCCTTGAAACAAGGGGATATAAGGGCGGGACTTTTTTTATTATGAGGTCGTCGGTAATTAATGGCAGGTCCGTCACTGAAGCATCGTCTTTACCCTGGATACCGTATGTTCTAGCCTTTCCTTCAGAACCATCGCCGTGGCTTCTGTCTCCAGATTCGGTTTCGGTCACAGCTGCCCTATTGGAGGCATTCATTTCGCTATCCTGCCTTTTTGCCTTATCCTGTGTCTCGGTTTGTTTCAGAGTTTTTTCTTCTTCTTTTTCATCTGATACCTTCTCTTTTTTTTGTTTCACGGCTGTTGAGGAAATTATTGCTGTTTCTGCAGAATTTTCCTGTTTTCCATCCACAGGATCGTTCAGATGTTTTTTTTGCACAGGATTTGCCGTACCATTTGACGTTTTATCCTGAAAACTTTTTTCATTCTTCAGAGTCTTTTGGGGCTCATCTAAAGCCTTGGCAATTTCCTCTCGAAAGACTTCGCCTTCCCTCGTTAAAGGTACTTCCGCCTTGGACTGACCCGAATAAGACACCAATCTGACGTGAGGATATTGTCTGACTGAGATTTGGGCATTGCTCATCGGCACACGGCTCAAGAGGCAAAAAAACAATGCATGAAGTAAAAGACTCAGCAGGATGGAGACCCCATAACGGTTCACTGGGTACGCACATCCTCCACCGCAAGGTCGAGGTGATTAACCCCCACCTTCCCAAGAGCGTCTAGAAGTTCGACTACCACTCCATAGGCAGACTCCTTGTCTGCTTTTATAAGCACCAACCTGTCGCCGACCGCATGCTCCAGGGCACTTGCTATGTCATTGGGACTCATCCTGCTACCTTCAAAAAAAACATTGCCTTCTTTGGTGATAGTGATAACCAGGGGAGAACCTTCGACTGGACTCCCCTTTGCCGCAGGCAGATCGACCCGTATTCCTGATGCGATAAAAGACGTGGTAAGCACAAAAAAGACAATTAACATGAAAAGTACATCTATAAGGGGTGTCAGTTCGATTTCAGTCGAATACCTTCTCTTTTTCATTGACTTCGAACCCTCCAACAACACCGGTAACCACGTTTACAAGTTCTTCCGCCGCCACCGCGACCCTGGGTCCCGGGTGGAAAAGGCTATCCGCAGAGACTGTTGCAATGCGCCCTCTTTTTAAAGCCTTGACCGGGAGACCCTTGAGAACCGTCTCCAGATCTTTTTCTGAAAAGGTCATTCCCGTCGACGCGGAAGCTATTACAAGGACATCCGGATCGCGAACCAAAAGGCCTTCACGGTCGATAACAGGAAAAGCATATCTTAAGTCCCCTGCCGCATTTGGAAGCCCTATTGCCTGCAAAATGTCATCAATGTAATTGTAACCCCCGGCTACCGTAAGCGGATCATGCCACACTACAACCATGACAGAAGGGGGGCGGCCACGGTAGACTTTTTCGACGGTACCTTTCACGTATTCAAGTTCTTTAAGGATGTTTTTCCAGGTTTTTTCCGCTGCCTCCGGGTTTCCCAGTTCAGCAGCTATACGTTCCAATGCCGTGCGGATATCATCGAGTCTCTCGTGTACTACTAAAGAGAGGGTCCTTATGCCCAGATTCTCGAGGCGCTCCAGAAGATCGGAATGGAACGTTCCCACGCCTATTACGAGGTCCGGTTTAATGACAAGTATCTTCTCAAGTGAAGGATCGTAATATCCTCCTACTTTCGGAAGTCTCTTAACTTCCTCAGGGTAAAGGTCATAATCCGTAACGCCTGCTACATTGTCGCCAAAACCCATTGCGAAGAGCGATTCCGTTATGCTTGGCGCAAGAGATACTATCCTGGGTTTCCTTTTACCGACTGAAAAACCTGGCTCAGGGTAAAAACAGAAGGTTAATGTTGTTAGGGCTGCCAAAAGAAAAATGATAATCCTGCTGGTTTTCTTCACTCCGGCGCACTATCCCCCCTGAGCATTTTTTCCCTGAGCAGAAAGTCCAGGCCTCTCCAAAGAGTCTCTTCATTACGCTCCACCCTGCTTACAAGGTAGGCATGACAAAGGATAACCGGTACCGCAAGAGAAAGTCCCGCAACCGTAGTCAAAAGGGCTTTCCATATCCCATCGGCCATAACCTGCATGTTCGCCCCACTCATGGCCGGAAGGTTTCGGAAAACGTCTATCATCCCAAGGATCGTTCCCAAAAGTCCCAAAAGCGGTGCTACCCTGGCTATAACGGAAAGAAAGCCAAGCCCCCGTTCCCAACGGTAAAGCTCCCTGCGAACTTCCTGTTCGGCAAGGCTTCTGATCGCTTCCGCGTCTGCGCCCCAATGCATTATGGCAACGCGGAACACTCTGTGGAGCGAACTTTCCTTTTCTTTTACAAGGACCATCGCTTCCTTTTTTTCGCCCTTGTAGAGGTGTTCCCCAAGTGCAAGTTCAAGCGCCTCGGGATCCGTAGAAGCTGACCGATAGAACCATAACCTCTCTAAAACTATGGCTGCTGCAAGTATCGAAAGTCCCGTTATCACCCAAATTACCGGGCCGCCCGCGGATAATACCGTCATGCGAAAACCTCCAATACAAAAATGGGGCTTATTCTTCTAAAAAACTGGACACAGTACGTACCAGGTCGTCCACGGAAAGCCCCATCCTTTCCATGACTTCTACGGACTTGCCCGAATCCCCGTAACGGTGCACACCCATCCGCACCAGTCTTGTAGAAGCCCTCTCTTCGGCAAGTACCGTGGCAACCTGTGATCCAAGGCCTGATTCCCTGTTATGATCTTCGCAGGTTACTATCAGCCCCGTTTCGGCCGCATCCAAGACAGCTTCTCGATCTATCGCCAGTGGGCATCCGAAATGATAGACCTTGGCCGAAATTCCCATACGGACCAGCTTTTCCCAAGCCGAAAGAGCCCTGTACACCATGTGTCCGCAGCAAATGATGGCGGCATCCTTTCCATTGCGGAGCAAGTCAGCCTTGCCGTAACGGAATACATAATCACCGCCGAAAAAGGGTTTTCCATCTTCATCGGTAATTACAGGCAGCTTGCTGCGCCCCATGGCAAGACAGATATTCCCCTGAGTCGTCAGGGCATACCGTGTCATTCTGTCGGCCTGGTTGCCGTCCGCGGGCACAAGCAGTTTCCATCCAAAAAGGTTTCTGAAAAGACCGATATAGTCGATGCACTGGTGAGTCTCGCCGTCTTCACCTACATCAAGCCCGACGTGAGTTAAGGCCAATTTCAGGTTAGTATCGTTGATATCGTTCAGTCTCTGTTGATTGTAGGCCTCCGAAGCACCAAAGACCCCAAAATCAGCCCAAAGACTTATGCAACCGGCAATCGAGGCCGCTCCAGCTACTGTAGCCGTGGCGTGCTCCTGAATGCCCATCTCCAGAAACCACTCAGGGTACTTTTTGGCAAATTCGGAAACCTTAACGGAATCTGCCAGGTCACAATCAAAAACAAGAAGCGGCCCTTTGCCCTCCTTCTTGTAATTAGCCTCTCCTATATCGCTCAAGGCCTTTCCAAACGCGGACCTACAGTCGATAAGGTCATCGGCTTTATATTCTCTTGGTTTGCCGCCTTCCAGCGATGTCGCAAGAGGAGGCACAGATAACCTTCCAGAAGGAACTGGCAATTCTTTTCTTCGTTTCCTGTACTTTTCAATCATTGCCGGATCGCCGCCAAGTTCTTTTATCGCGGGAACGTACTCCTCGTCGTTCAGGGCCTTTCCGTGGTAATCCGGTAGACCCTCCATAAAAGAAACGCCTTTTCCCATAAGAGTATGGCACAAAAGTACCTGGGGGATTTTTGAAAGGCTCGCCTTTTTTAGTGCGCCGTACAAGCCGGAAGGGTCATGACCGTCTACATCTGTAACCTCCCAGCCATCGGCTTCCCAAAGTCGTCTTACGTCGGCTTTCATTATCGTTTCGGTCTTCCCAGAAATTTGAATATTGTTCAAGTCGATGAGAACCGTGATGTTTGACAGGTCGTAATGTCTGGCAATGCGTCTGGCTTCGGCGACCTGGCCTTTAACCTGCTCTCCGTCCCCCATCAAAACGTAAATCCTGCCGTCTTCCTCCCTGGTCTTTTTTGCAAGGGCAAATCCGACTCCTGCGGCAAGCCCCTGGCCAAGATTTCCCGTCGACCACGCAATTTGTGGAATCTGCCGAACTACGTGTCCCTGGTAGGGGCTTCCTGCCTTCCTGAAGAAGGCAAGCACCTCGTCAGTGGGTATATACCCGTAAAAGGCGAGAACCGAGTAAACAGCCGGAGAGATATGTCCATGGCTGACCACGACCTTGTCGATTCCCGCGTTTTCGTATTTGCAGTCCCCTATCCTCGCTACCCCGTAGGTTATAAGGCACATTTCCATGCTTGAAAGAGACCCTGCAGGATGCCCGCTTCCTGCGACACTCGTCATGGTGATTGCCGAAATCCTGCAAAGGCGCCCCGCTTCGCGTAATTGTTCGATCAATTCAGGTCTTGAGACCTCTTCGCTGAAACCTTCCAATTTGGTTTTCAAAGCATTCACGTATGGACACTCCTTCCGTCTGGAAGCTCCGTTTTTCCAGCTCATGTACAGTTACAGGATTATACCCTCGAAGCGCGACAAAAAAAACGGCGGCCCCAAAGGAGCCGCCGAATCTCGATAACCCTTTGTCGTCAGGATATTACCTCTTCCGGGGGCGTATAAGGAAGGTTGAAAGCCTCGGATACTCCCTTGAAGGTAACTTTCCCCTTGTACATATTGAGCCCCTTGAGAATCGCCGTGTTTTCCTTGCAAGCCTTTTCCACACCTTTGTTTGCCAGCTGAAGCCCGTATGGAAGCGTATAGTTGTTCAAAGCATACGTGGCGGTCCGTGAAAAAGCTCCAGGCATGTTGGCCACGCAATAATGGATGACACCATCGACGACGTAAACCGGGTCGCTGTGTGTGGTCGGTTTCGAAGTCTCGGCGCATCCACCCTGGTCTATAGCCACATCTACGATTACGGCACCCGGTTTCATCATTTTCAGGTGTTCCTTTTTAATGAGCTTTGGAGCCTTCGCTCCGGGTATCAAAACGGCACCTACAATGATGTCCGCCTCACGAAAAGCAGCTTCCAGCACTATCGGGTCACTGTAAATCGGGAAAACGTTGGCCGGCATAACCGATTCAAGGTATTCGAGCCTGTCGGGATTAATATCGAATATAGAGACCTTGCATCCCAGGCCGGCTGCCACCTTGGCTGCGTTACTGCCTACGACTCCTCCCCCGACCACGACAACGTTCGCCGGGGCAACACCGGGCACTCCCGTAGGAAGAAGCCCCTGGCCGCCGTTGGGCTTTGCCAGGAAGTAGGCACCCATGAGGGTAGACATCCGTCCTGCTATCTCGCTCATCGGTTTGAGAAGCGGAAGGGATCCATTTAACTCAGTGACCGTCTCGTAGGCCAAGGCAATGATTTTTTTGTCCATGCATGCCTTGGTAAGCTTCTCGTCGGCGGCGAAGTGGAAATAAGTGTATATCAGCTGGTTTTCTTTCATCAGGTCGTACTCCTGAGGGAGGGGTTCCTTGACCTTGACGATCATATCTGCCTCGTCCCATACTTCCTTTGCGGTATCGAGAATTTTGCCTCCTGCAGCAACGTATTCCTCGTCGGTAATTCCCGATCCCAGGCCGGCGCCCTTTTCGACAAACACCTGATGTCCGGCCTTTGTATAGGCCTGAACAGCCGCCGGGATCAAACCCACACGGTACTCGTGGTTCTTGACTTCCTTGGGACATCCTATTTTCATGAAAACTGTCGCCTCCCGTTAATGTAATAGGTAACCCAAACTACTTGCGTCCATTTTCACAATTATAGAAATACTCTATATCCGCGCCCGGCTTCCTGCCAGGCAATTAAAGCCATCAAGTAACTACATTTCCTGGTATACCCTTTCCACTCTTTTCGTAAAAAGATTCGGAACTTCGAAGTTTATCGTCCCCAAAATATCCGCAATTTCCTCCGGTGATATTTCTTCCGACTCCTGTTTTCCCACCAGGACTACTTCGTCCCCGACTTTGGCATCAGGAATATGGGTTACGTTCACCATTGTCTGGTCCATGCAGATACTCCCTGCCAAAGGAGCTCTCCTGCCTCTGACGAGTACGTCAGCCTTCATCGAAAGAGGCCTGGTATAACCGTCGTGATAACCTATGGGGAGAACTGCTATCCGTTCCGTTCCACGGGTCATGTATTTCAGCCCGTAACCGATTCCGCTTCCCTGCGGGAGTTCTCTCAAAACGGCAATTTTGGTTACAACCCTGAAAACAGGCTCCAATTCAAAAGGACGCTCGCACCAATTGGAAGGCCACATGCCGTAGATGATAAGGCCTGGCCTCACCGCATCCAGGTGCATATCGGGACAGTTCACAGTAGCGGCGCTATTGCAGCAGTGACGAAGACGAAAGCGAATACCCCTGGTTCTGAGCAAGGCGAGGACTTCACCAAAACGGGCAAACTGTGAAGTTGTATAATCCAGGTTTCTTTCATCGGCAGTGGCAAAATGCGTAAAGACACCCTCCATCTCCAGGCCGGGAAGATGCAAAAGTTTCTCCACCGTTTCCGGGACCTGCTCAGGTAAAAATCCTATACGGCCCATTCCCGTATCGATTTTCAGATGGAAACGCCCCACTTTACCGGCTTCGACGGAAGCTTTGCTCAGTGCTTCTGCAAAGCCCAGATCCGTCACGGCAGGCGTAATATCCAGTTCAACGAATTCCCTGGCGGCCTCATTCGGGCTGGGACCCATCACAAGGACAGGAAGGGAAAAACCCGCCTCTCGAAGGGTAACCGCCTCGTCCGGCGTGGCCACGGCGAAGCGGCTGCATCCCGCTTCGAGGCAGGCCTTGGCCACTCGCTCTATACCCATTCCGTATCCGTCGGCCTTCACTACCGCCATCAGCTGGGAATTGGGGTTGATGAATTTTCGTATATTCCGGACATTTCGTTTAAGCGCCGAAAGATTTACTTCCATGCGGGTGGGCCTGAGCATAATGTTCCTCCTTTTTGAAGGAGGGCGTAACGAGTTCACCCCTACGCCCTCCCAAAGGCATTTCGCCGCTGCAAATTACAGGTGGACCAAACTTATTCCGCCGGCTTGATCACGCCTTTTGCCCTTTTTTCGTCGAAGTCTTTTATAATCTTGCGCATCTCGTTGGAGAGCCATAGAAGGGCCACGAGGTTAGGAGCAGCCATGAGGCCATTCATCGTGTCGGACAAGTTCCAGATATTTGCCAAAAACTGTCCGCCTCCACCCCAGGCTCCCACTACCACTACCAAAACCCAAAGACCTTTGTAAACGGGTGAAACTTTCAGGCCGAAGATATAGGTGGCTCCCGTCTCACCGTACCAGTACCAGCCAAGTATCGTCGAGAAGGCAAACATGGCAAGGCCTAGAGACAGTATCATTACTCCCGGCCGGCCCAAAACGGTACTGAACGCCGTAAGAGTAAGCTGGGCACCGGTCAGTTCGGGATAATCGATAAGCGTACCGGTGGTCAATATGCCGATACAGGTAATGGAACAGATGACGATGGTGTCCATGAAAACTTCAAATAGCCCGTAACATCCCTGCCTTGCCGGATGATCCGTCATTGCCGTGGCGTGCACCATCGGCGCAGAGCCCAAACCCGCTTCGTTGGAAAAGACGCCTCGTGCGACACCTTTCGTAAGAGCCAGTTTGATGGACCAGCCTGCTACCGCCCCCGGCATCGCCATGGGATCATTAAAAGCATAATAAACAGCGTTACCTATGGCCTGTGGGATTAAATCAGCGTGGAACACGATCACGAGCAACCCGCCTATAACATAAAACACAGCCATGGCCGGGACCAGATAGGTGGTCACATCAGCTATGCGTTTCAGGCCTCCGATTATGACAAGGCCAACCAGAATGGCCATTACTACGCCGGAGATCCAATGCGGAATCCCGAATCCCAGGTTAAGTGCTTCGGCCGTGGAATTTGCCTGGATGGCATTACCGATTCCGAAGGCTGCAAAGGTTGTGAAGAAGGCGAAAAGCCAGGCAAGCCATTTCTGGCCAAGGGCTTTTTCCATTACGTACATTGTCCCGCCCCGCCAGTTTCCTTCGGCATCCTTTTCCCTGAACTTGACCGCCAGGGATACCTCCGACATTTTCGTCGCCATGCCGAAGATGGCCGTTATCCACATCCAGAACAGGGCTCCTGGACCTCCAAGGTGTAAAGCCGTCGCAGCACCCGCTATGTTGCCCGACCCGAGTGTCGAGGCAAGTGCCGTGGCCAGAGCACCAAAAGCGGAAATCGTACCTTCACCTTCGGCTTTTTTGCCCATCCTGCCGAAAATTTCCTTGAACATGAAACCGAAATACCGCACCTGGGGAAAACCGAGGACGATGGTTAGATAAATACCGGTACCGACCAAAAGTGCCAGCATCGGGGGTCCCCACACGATGCCGTTTACCACTCCATTGATTCTCATCAACGTTTCCATGTCAGTATATCCCTCCCTTTTCCCTGCTTCTCTGTTTTTTTCCTGTCACCGCTCTCACAGTTTACGGGCTTTTCACCACCTCCCATTAAATGTTTTCAATTTCCTTCATTATAACAAAAACCTAAGGTCTCCACTATCATGCCTGTATCTCTTTTCATTCTGCCCTCTATTTCTTTAAATCTCACGACGCATAAACTCCAGTTTCCTTGCAGCCGATGTTTCTTGGTCCCTGTAAGGGACATCTATTCCTCGCTCTCAAGTAAAGAAGAAGGGAAGTTGTTATTACTCCCCCCTCAGCCGGGATTTTTTGGTTTACAGAAATTTGTTCTCCTTGAGCACCTTGGTTGCTTCGGCAAGTCTTGCTGATGAAACTTTTACCACAGGGCCGGTGCAGCCCATGGCAGACTCGGCGTAGATTCCCTTTTTCCACAACTCCCTGACGGCATCCTCGATTGACAATACATCCACCCCGTGTAGCTCCTCGTCCGTGGGTTCAGCAGGTGGTGGAGTGATTTCTTCTCCAGCTGGTTTCACCAGCGGCTCGCTCGCAGAAAGAACCTCACCGAGTCCGGCCCTTTCGGCCTTTTTGACCTCATCCACCACCTTGGACGATACATTCCCTCTAACGGCATCCGCAGTGAAGCGGATCGCGTTTGCGATCACGGGTGCCCCTGATGCCCTGGAAATGATGGAAACCACATGGTCCCAGTCTTTGCCCACCGAAGGGCCATAACCCCAACCCAGGGACTCATAGGTTCCTCCTGTGGAATAGGCCGAAAAAAACTTCATAAGCACGTTGCCTGTCAGGGTATCGGTAACACAAACGTCTACGGCCCCGCACAAGATGTCGTTTCCGCGCAACACCGCGCCTCCGTCTTTTCTTACGCTTTCGCCGAAGCGTAATGGATACCCCTTCTCCTTAAGTTCTTTGAGACTCCGGTATACCATCTGGGCTCCGTCGACATTAAGGATACCCAAAGCGGGATCCTCGATTCCGATTGATTTGGCAACGGCTATACCGTAAAGGGCGTTCATTATCATGGCCTCTATTCGGGATGTCGCGCTTGTTCCAGTGGTAGAGGCAAGGAGCATGGGTTTACCCCTTGCCGGGGTCACAACGCGTCCCACCGTGGTTACACCAAGCGGAAACGGATAATGCAACGCTACCGCTCCTTCTACGACGCCCTCCCTGATGGCTTTTTCCATCCCTTGGGCCATCGCCACTTCGTCGTCCTCCGTCTCTATCCACTCGAGCCCGCTATCTGCACGTTTTCCGGGACCGATCATAACCACTTGCACATCACGATAGCGTTTTGACGCTTCCAGTGCTCCATTTATAAGTTCTTCACTACCCAGTTCGCTTCCGGAAGCCATGACCCCGATCCTGGTGACAGGGCCTCCAGACCTGGCTGTCTTTATTATTTCCGCAAGCTCTTCACCTATAACCTTACGAAGTTCCGACATTACCGACACTCCCAGTCAGTCTTTCTGGAGTCCTTCTGCGATTTCCGTCAGGGCATCCAGCAGCGTTTCCCTTATTTCCTCCCTGGTTAGCCCTTGAGTCGCCTGAGGCTTGCCGGGCTTCTCTATAACAAAGGAGGCTCCGTCAGAGAGGTTGGTCAGCCTGGCCAAAAAAAGGCTTCCTTTCCCTATTATCATTGCTCGATCCATCTCTCCGGCAAGGATGGCGTCGCAAGCATGTCCGATATAAGGGACACCGGAGGGAATGTGTCCCTGGGTGTGGGCGAAACCAGGTATACCTTTTTCGGCAACGAAATCGTTCATCGCGTTTTTTTCGAGCTGTCCCTTCATTACCGCCAGGGCGGCTATCATTTTGAAATTGGCCGTCGGCACATCGCCTGCACCTGCAGGTACAGTTATTTCGGGTATCTGGAGCTCTGCGGCATACTTGTCGATATCGTGAAAACCAAGCCCAAGTTTTTGAAGGGGATCCCAAACCAGAGCATTCGTTATCGCCTGGGGCGACGACCCGGCACCTACGGAGTGTTTCCCTACCGCATCGAGCCGCATTACGGGGGACTTACCATCTTCGGGTCCCAAAAGGACGGCAAAGTTTCCGAGACAATCCTCAAGAGCCGGCATGTCCTTTCTAACATGGTCCCTGCTGTTCATGTAGAGCTTTGGAACCGCACCACCGGCCACGACTACTACGTTTTTCCTTGTGCCGCAACCAACCTGGCAACCTGCGGCGATCAAGGCATTGACCGGTCCCGCACAGAAACTTCTTACGTCGAATCCCGAAGCGTTGACGCAACCGGCTGTTTCGGCAACGGCCTTGGCAAAATTCCCCCCGCCCCGCTGATTAGCGTCTCCGGCGGCTTCTTCGGAACATTCAACTATGAAATCGACTTCTTCGGGAGAAATGCCAGAATTTTTGATAAGGTGAAGCAGCGAAAGCACGGCCCCGGCCTTTGACGCCATGTTTTCAAGAAGCACGTAAGCAGAAAGGCATTCATCGGTTTCATGCCCTTTTCTGCTACATCCGACTAACTTGTCGTCCCAGTAAATCGGGAGTGCTCCATGTTTGTCGATCTCTTCGGCTATTTCGCCGGACGAATGGCCTTTCTCAAGCTTGGACAATTGCTTCTCGCCCAAAAGCGGGTGCGCCGAAAGTTTCTCCGAAACGCTGGAAGCAAAGCCTTCTTCCAGCCATATGATGTCGAAAACATCGCATATATCCATCAGCCCTATAAACTCATCTTCGGGCATGATTTCCCCGTATTTACCGTACCGTTCAGCCGTAGTGAGCCTGTTTTCATACATCGGTTTCGGCCTTTCGGCGAGTTCTTCCAGGGTCATTGCGCCTATAAATGCCTGGTTTGGCGCGTAAGAACAAACTTCTTCGAAATTCTGGAGCTTTCCTTTCAGTTTTTGAATATACTCTGTCTCTCCACGAGCTTTCCGCTCGGAAAAGGGTGTATTACCGTAATGGAAGCCGAGGTACGGCGCGTGATTCAAACAGTAGGCGTATCCCTTTATGGAAACGTTAGCCATAAATCTTCCCTCCTACACGCGAAAACGCTGTAGCGCAGTCTTTTATCGGGCGAGCCCGGTTTTTCAAAAACCGGGCCCGCCTGTGCCTGGGTATCAATCGCTGAAAACGGTCTGTTCTTCCACAGGCGTCGTTAAAGCACGAAGTGCTTTTTCCACTAAGGCTTTCCGTAATTTCTTTTCTTCAGCGGGAGTTTTAGTAGGATCGCCCAGCGGATGAGGTATAGCTACGGCCGGGACAATCCTGTTAGCCCCGACAGTCAATGAAATCGGGACGATGGTACATACGTGTACCACCGGCAATCCGGCCCGTTCAATCTCTTTTACGATCGTTGCACCGCAACGAGTACAGGTGCCTCAGGTGGATGTGACTATTACGGCGTCTACGTTTTGCTCTTTGAGCTTTTGCGCTATTTCGCTCCCAAAGCGTGACGCGTTGGCCACTGAGGTACCGTTCCCTACGGTGCTGTAATATGTTTCATGAAATTTCCTGAAAACCCCTTCTTTTTCCAGTTCACGCATTGCATCTACCGGGAGAACCCTGTTCGGGTCTTCGTTAGCGTAAGTTGGGTCATAACCACCATGGGCCGTCTGGTGCGTCTCGGCCGAAATGGCTTGAACGCCCTCCAGGCTGTATTCCCCGTATTTCGAAGCACTCGAGGCTTCTATGTGGTCTGGATTTCCCCTGGGCACGATGCCTCCGGAAGTAACCAGGGCCACCGTGGAGTTTTTCATGTCGGTAATGGGAGGATTCGGCGGAACCTTGTCGAAAACAGGCATGGGATACTCCGTTGTAAAAGGTTCGCCTCTGAGTTTTTTGACCAGCATGTCCAAAGCTCTCTCGGCACCTGTTTTTTCGGCGAAGAAATTCACTCTCACACCCCGCGGTATGTATCCTTCTTCCTCAGGCCTGCCGAGGGGTTCGCCCTTGAGCTGTTTAAGCAGGATCCGCGCCATGACAGGCAAAGCGTCTTTCATTCCCCTGGCGCTGTCAGCGGTTTCTACAATGTAGGTGGACTTCCGGTACATGTCGACCCCGGGGTTTTCCTTGTACATCCCGGAAACGGTAGGAATCGAAAGGGTTTTGCCAACAGTTTCACAGACGTCACCACAAGCTGTTCCGTAACGTCCCGCATTAAATGCAGGACCTGCCACAAGCCCGTCGGGCGCGAACTTTTTCACCAATTCCAGTATTTCCTGCCTTGCTTTTTCGATATTGTCAGCGAAGTAGGAGTCGCCACAGATTATGGTTCCCACCACTTCAGCTTCCGACCCAAAGGCCTGGTTCAAAGCCATTCCGGGACCTACCGCCCCTTCCCTGGCTTCAGGGGGAATGTTGGCTTTTTCCTCGCCTCCGATGCCTGCGAAAAACTGGTTGATATAATGTACAACCCTGAAAGCCATTTACCCACCTCCTTTCCTGGATTGATCTTTATTTACAGCGAATATTTGCTGAATTTTTCCCTGATGCCCTTTACCGCATTGGCCAGGGCTTCTCCGTCCAGCACCATTTCCATCATCCCGATCTGGTTTTCCCAGACATCGGGATCGGCTTCTTCTTTGATCTCCGGCTCCAGTATGTGGTATACGGCGAGCCCCAACGGGGCTCCAGCCAAAGGACCTGCGAATGTGGGATCACCGTTCGTAACCGTTTCGGCGTAGATTTCGGCTCCTTCCGCATCTGATGAACCGAGTATTACGACGATATTTTCGGCCCCGAACTTTTCAGCGGCGTCCTTGACGCGTTGCTGGTTCTGCAGGTCCATGGCTCCTGCGGCGGTTCAGACGAAACATTCCGTGACGGAAAAGACAACCTCGGCGCCGCAGTTTTTAAGGCTTTCCTCCATGGCTGGTCCGGCTACGCCGTCACGCTCGCCAAGGAGAACCAGTTTTTTCCCTTCAAGCTTACCCATGAATTTCACCTCCTGATTCCGATGTCATATCGTATAAGCTGAAATTTTGTTAAATCCCAGTTCGCTCGTAGCCCCGGTAATCGCCTGGATTTCTACCTCGATTGATCCGTCTTGCCTGAGAGACCCGTCAAAACCGCCGGCTATTACATCCGCAGCGTCAACATAACCTATGACCTTCTCGAGCCTTGGGAGCACAATCGTCTGATTGGCATTTGCCGCCGTTACGACAGCGTCTGCCTCGGGACACGCGTCGGCAAGAGATTGACTGGAACCGTCCCTGCCGGCGTATTCATCGGTCACCAGGACGGTCTTGATCCCGGACTGCTCTGCCTTCCGACAGTTCATTATCAGGTCCGTATCAGGGTTTCCAAACCCTTCTTCCGTAATCACAAGGCCCTGAACTCCCAGCATTTTAGCCAGTTTGACGGCATAAGAAGAGCTTCGTTTCTTGTCCGAAAGCGTCGTGTTCTCGTTGGTGATTATACATCCGACGAAGTTGAAGTCCTTGCCGTGCCTTTCGTACATGCCTTTGATTACGGGATTATTCTGGTGGGCATAGGTGTTGTTTTTATCGCATGCGGAAACGCAGTTGCCCGATACGATGGCGCCATCGATCACTTCGTTTGGGTGAATAAACGTGGGAAGGATTTTCTTGGCGTCCACACCATAGACATAGGTATCGTGAAGCAGCCCCTGAGATTGCAGCATGTAGAGGTAAGCCACTTTCGGCAAACCTGGATAGGAATTCATCGCCTGGGCGAAATCCGGCAACTCGTAGGTCTCGATCTCGTCGGGCTCGACATCGACAGCTCTTTTTGCCAGGAAATGAGCCGTTTTCAGACCCGCCAACCTGCAGGCTGCCTCGTATTCATGTTTTTCGAGATCGTCAACGGGTTCGAATACAAGCACGATGTTTAGCGTTTTCGAAAAGGGCGTGTATTCCGCTCCCGGTCCGGTCATGTCGACGATACCTTCCTGAAAGCCTACTATCTTGCCGCACGTAAGGACCGCTGTCCCCGAAAGGGTTACCGTTTCACCTTCTCCCACGGTTTCGACGTCTCCTATGAATCCCGGGAAGACATCTTTTTCATCGTCTTTTTTGCACCTGGGTTCCACGGCATCTTTCACCGGAAGTATCCTGATGCTTTCCCCGGGGCGCGCAAGTTCTACAGATACGTTTTTGAAACGCTCATCCTTTGAAACAAGATCCAATATTTCCTGCTTGCCGACATACAAGACACCTTTTTCGACGTGAGTCTTGTCACCCCATTCGACATTTCTGATATTGACCTTTCTAAGGTTCAGTTTCAAATTTGTTTCCCCCCTTTCCAATCAAATTTCCTCCGTCATGTCTGGTCCTACAGGAGTTTTTCCGTTTTCTCGCGAATTTTATCGATCGTCGCATCACCTCCGGTGACCCGGTCCACAATTTCTCCGTTCTTGTAAAACAAGAACGTTGGAACTCCCATCACCTTGAGGGAGATGACGAGTCTCCTGTTTTCCGCAACATTGAGCTTGCAAAACTTAACCTTGCCCTCATATTTTTTCGCCAGTTCCTCGACTTGAGGCATCAATGCCATGCAAGGTCCGCATTTTGGCCCCCAAAGGTCGACCACAACCGGCGAATCGCTGTTGAGTACTTCGTCTTCGAAATTATCCTTGTTCACCTCTATCATCTTTTTCACCCCCTTTCAGTGAAAGCCCGATTTGTCACAATACCTTCCTTATCGACTATCATCACGACACTTTGTAGAGGCCAAGGCCTCTTCGACCAGTACCATATCCAGATAAGCATAATCTTTTCGTACGTTTTTCGGGTAATCATCAGGCTTCGGAAGGTTTCGACCATACGACCGGTAACGCTCCAGGGCTGATTCTATAAGCTGATATGAAATACCGTCCGTTTTGTGTCCAGAATTTCCGTCAGGGCAGGCGAGCAACAAGGTCCTGAACGGCTGCTGCCGCGGGGAAAAGTTACCATAGAGGGGATGATTAACGAGGTTATATCCTTCCTCAATATACCGTTTTGCGGAAGAGTAAACATCAACGGCATCGCCTTCGATAAACTCGTAATCGATGCCTGGTTTCGGTTCCAGGGTCTTGTTGTTGGTCAAAAGCAAATACCGGTCGACCAAAAAAGACACCCCCCTATTCTCGGAATAGGTGGGTTCTCTGTCCTGTCGGCTTACGACTACGTCAGGTGCCTTTGCGAAGCACAGACATATGCCGTGTCCAGAGAATCGTCCAGCTGCAATCCTTCCGCCTGAGAGTTTCCCTTCCCCCTTTGGGAGAAGGTTGCACCTTCGGCGCTCCGTCCTCGCATTGACAGGAGTCTCTCTTGCAGCCTTCATCCGAACTGCTCCAAATTTATTTTGGCACGAACCACAGAAAAGGTCAATCGAAACGAACCTGAAGCCGGTTCTTGTTCCATTTTCAGATGTTTCGTTCGGGTTTCAAAAACAAATGTATAGTTCGATAAACTTTCAGGTTTTATTTGATCGACCACCACAAGCCGCAAATAATTTTAAAAAGCCTCATGGCCCTGTTTGTAAACTTTTACAAAAAATGGTGGCAGGAAAACGAAAAAGGGACAATGCCTTAACCGCAAACCTGCCACCAACAGAAAACGCTCCACTTTAAAGAAGATGGATCATGGGATTTTTCAACTTCCGGGGAACTTGTCTTAAATCCCCCGCATCAATCCTCCCAGGCTCCGCCTCCTTTGCCCATATGGCTAAAACAAAAAAGCAATCCGCCGATCAGAACCACAGCCATGAAAACGGTTGTTCCAATGGCCGAACCAGTCATATTATCTCTCCCCTTTTAGCTGATCTCGTCCTTCGATTTCATCCCCTGCAAAACGAAACTTACAACTAAAACCAAGACCATCAAAATCCATATGGAGTTGGCCCAGCTTCCATAGCCGCCATAGGGTTCTTTAAGGTCCTGCATAAACCCGCCGTAGGCTACAACGAAGAAGAGGCCAATCGGCACCACTATCTTGATGAGATAATCCATCCAGGGGCCGACCTTTATGTCTGAAGTGGCGTTAACATGCTCTCTCAATTTATCCGCTCCGAAAACCCATCCTACGACAAGCGAAGCTACCGCACCGCCCAAAAGCAGGGTGTAGAAGGCAACGGTCCTGTCCACCATGTCGAGCCAATACAGGCCGGCCTGGGTGCAAAAAAGCAACCCAACTACAAATCCGGCTACACAACCCCAAAGGGCTACTTTCTTTCGCTCCCAGCCAAATTTGTCGATCATCGGCACAATGTATCCACCATAGGCCAGGAAATAGGCGGAGCTGAGGCCGATAAGCCAAAACATGAGAAAGAACAGAACCCCCGTCAGGCGATTCAAGGCCGGCATCAGCGAAATCCCTACCGGATATGTCACATAAGCAAGGCCAACACCTGATATGGTGACATCCTGCAAAGTCACTCCCAGAGCCTGCATTATGTAACCTACAGTACTGAAAACGGCGAATCCAGCAAGAAAAGCGAAAGCACTATCGCAAAGCGCTGTAATGATCGTATTGTTCGTTATGTCGCCTTTCTTTGCGATAAAGCGCCCATAGGTATACATACCAGCCATGCCAACGGAAAGGGTAAAGGCAATCTGGCTAAAGGCCGCAAACCATACCTCGCCACCCTTTAAAACCGACCAGTCGATATCGAGGTAATAGTTAAGGCCATCCACGGCGCCGACCAACGTTACGCTCCTTATTATTATTACGAAGATCAAGATCCAGGCCAAGGTCATAACTATTTCTGACACTTTACCGATGATCTCGGCGCCGCGATATATCACCAGATAAATCATGAACCACGTGAAAGCCGAAGCCGCCACGATACGCCACTGCAACCCTCCGAGCGCCCCTGGGCCGTCGGAAAGGTTTAAAACAGTTTTAAAAAAGAAATCTCCCGCCTGTTGTGCACCCGCTTCTCCGATACCCCAGGCCAATGTCATCGAACTGAAGAAATAGATCAATGTCCAAGCCATGATGACAACATAATAAGTATCAATCAGAAAGGCCGATATGCTGGGGAACCAACCCAACCATTCCCATTTTTTTCCTATGCTTTTGAATACTCCGGGTGCTCCCTTCTGGAAATAGTGCCCCATCGCGAACTCAGTCAGTAGCCATGGGATACCAATAGCAAAAATTCCGACGACGTACGCTACCAGAAAGGCTGCGCCCCCATACTCATAACACATGTACGGGAAGCGCCACACATTACCCAAACCTACAGCAGACCCAATGGCGGCAAATATCATATGACGGCGTTTAAGGAATTTTTCCCTGCCCGCTTCAGGCATTGTCCCACTCCTCCTTTACCTGTTTATATATCAATTGCTGGTACCATGCTTTCCCCGCCTACTGCTTTACAATTCACCCCCCTTCTTTGAATATCTGGAAATAGACTTGCCCTCTCTTACGAGAAAAAGTCTATGTACCCCAAAATCAGCAAAGCAAGGACCAATATGGGCAATACATAAGTCATGTAGGGACGAAGCCAGACTGGAAACTTGAGGCCTTTTCCGGTATTGGCTTCTTTAATGAAATTATCCCATCCCCATCCGTATCTCGTAGTGCAAAAAATGATAAACAGTAGAGAGCCTATGGGAAGAAGGTTGAAGCTTACTATGAAATCTTCCAGATCAAGCACGACCGTCCCCGGCCCAAACGGAGCAAACCCGCTCCAGGGACCGAAACCAAGAGCGCACGGCATGGCGGTGATAAACGTTATGATGCCAAGCACGACGCTTGCCTTTCGTCTGCCCCAATTCCACTCGTCCATGCAGAACGCAACCAGATGCTCGAAAACGGCGATAACAGTAGTCATGGTAGCGAACACCATGAAGAGGAAGAAGAGAGACCCCCAAAAGCGACCGGCCACCATTTCATTGAATATGTTCGGGAGCGACACAAAAATAAGACCCGGACCTGCACCGGGATCCACACCGAAAGCAAAGCAGGCCGGGAAGATGATAAACCCTGCCAGCAACGCAACGGCCGTATCAAGAAGGAATACATACACCGATTCTCCGGCCAGGGAACGCTCCTTTCCGATATAACTTCCGAAAATGAGCATACTTCCTATTCCCAGGCTCAAAGTGAAGAAAGCCTGACTCATGGCAGCATAAACAGATTCCCAGGTGAGCTTGCTGAAATCGGGCTTTAGATAAAAGGCCAATCCCTCTTCTGCTCCAGGGAGTGTAATTGCCCGTACGGCAAGGACTATCATCAACAGGAAAAGACCCGACATCAAAAATTTGACTGCCCTTTCCACTCCAGACCTCAATCCCATGGCACAAACACCGTAACCCAAGGCGATAACCACGACGGTCCATAACAGCAATTCAGGCGTGTTGCCCAGGAAACCACCAAAAGCGGCTCCTACTTCCTCCGGTGACAAGCCTTCCATTCGTCCGGTCAAAAACCTTAGCAAGTAGGCAAAAAACCACCCCGAAACAACGGTATAAAACATCATCAGGATAAGGTTGCCCAGGACTCCGATATAACCATATATATGCCATTTAGAGCCCTTGGGTTCCAATGCTCTCATTGCCCCTGCAAGGTTGCGTCTGCTCGCTCTTCCCATGGCAAATTCGGCAACCATAACGGGAAGGCCCAGTATGACCAAAAACAGAAGATAAATAATAACGAATGCCGCGCCGCCATATCGTCCTGTAATGAAGGGAAAACGCCATACGTTTCCCAGTCCTATAGCGCAACCCGCCGAAACCAGGATAAAACCGAGCCTGGTCGCCAAACTTTCTCTTTCTTTCACGCTATCCACCTCCCCAAAGTGAAAGGAATTTTCTAAACTATTAACATTAGAAAAACAATTCTACTTCCCCCAGTCCGCAAACAACCACACTCACTGACTATTTACCTTCTGCTTGCATAAAACCCCCTTTCCTTAATACTACTGTCAGCTCTTTTAACAAGTATCCACTACTTTCTAAAATATACGAAAGTATATTTTAAGAATTCTCTAGTTTCATGAATATATTATCTAAATTCGGGAAACTTTTATTCTTTTGTTTTTTTAGTGAATCCTTTCCTCTTATCATGATCTGATTATAATACATGCGTGAATAGTTTCAACTCGTTGTGAGACGTCGCTCCGCAGGACCGGTTCTACATTGAGATAAAGGTTTTTCGGCCTGCGGATCGAGGAAACCCGTGCTCTTTAGGAAAATCACGTTCAGCGGGACACGAAAAACAAAATTCAAAAACAAGACACACAGGCTGATGACTGTACGTCGCTCCGCAGGACCGGTTCTACATTGAGATAAAGGTTTTTCGGCCTGCGGATCGATATTTTTACCGTTCAAGCGTTCCGCTGTATTTTCAGAACCATCTCCTATACACTTCAGGTCTCCTTGAAGAAAGAACCGAATGTTCTTTTCTTGCCTTTTCCACAAGGCCAAGGTCCAATAACACTTCTTCATACCCTGGTCTTTGGTCCATGTGAAGCATCACATCCCCGTAGGGGTCGACTACCATGCTCTGTCCCCCGAAAGAAACCTCTTTGCCTTGGTCGCAGCGATTCACCCCTACTACGAAGACCTGGTTTTCTATCGCGCGCGCTACCAATAACGTTCTCCAAAGACGTATGTATCTTCCTTTCCAGGCTCCAGGAACGAAAAAAACCCAAGCCCCCCTGCTGACAAGCGCTCGGGAAATTTCGGGAAATTCCATATCAAAACAAATCATGACACCACAGATAACTCCATCGATTTCGAATACACCCAGCGAAGAACCAGGTTCCAGCAGATTCGGTTCCTTGAGGCCCGGATACAGGTGAACCTTGTCGTAAACAATCTCTTTTCCGCCGTCGGGCGCGAAGATGTTGCATCTGTTCCTGTTTCCCCTGGAAGTAGAAACGGCCATGCTCCCCGTGATGATCCAGGTACCGTAACGGATGGCAACAGACCGCAGGCTGTCGAAAAAAACGTCTCTTTCATCCAGAAGCGACTTTGAGCTCGTCAGAGGGCAGGTAGCATTCCAGAGTTCAGGAAGAAGCAAAACGCGCGGTCCGGACCTGGCCGCTCTTTCGATTCTTTCAAAGGCCTTTCGCTGGTTCCGTACGGGGTTTCCGTGATAAACATCGAGTTGGAGCAGCCCCACCCTCAGCCCTTCCACTCCGTTCACCACCTCCAGCACAAGCCTATCCCATGAACTCAAAAACAACAACAATATCTTTCGCGCATTGCTCCGCAGGCAGAAGCAGCCTGGAACAAAGGTAAAATAAGGCCTGAAAAACGACGCCTTTGGCCTTTAACTTTCACCACAATAAGGCTAAAATGTTTGTCGCTAAAGATCGGGAAAAAGCAACCTGAAAGGAGAAAACGAAATGTGTCTGGCCATACCTCACAAGATCGTCCAAATAATTGATGACAAATCCGCTGTAGCTGCGGCAGGCCCCATTGAGGTCGAAATAAGAACCGACCTTCTGCCCGTTGCTGCGGTTGGCGATATGGTTTTGGTCCACGCGGGTTTTGCCATAGAAAAAATAAACCCTTCGGAAGAAGCAGAAATAGATAGCCTTTGGGATGAAATCCGTCAACTGGCGGCCGAATAAAATGTCTGAAAAGAGCAAACGAAAAGAAATTGCCATCCTTTCAGATGCCGCCAGGAGTCTCGTAAAGGGAAAAACGACCATTATGGAGGTATGCGGGACTCATACGGTATCGATTTTCAGAAACGGTCTGAAATCCCTTTTCCACGAAAAGATTCATCTTGTCTCAGGCCCGGGCTGTCCGGTCTGCGTCACTGACCAGGGGGAAATTGACGCAGCCATAGCTTCGGCCGACCTTGAAGACACTATAGTCGCCACTTACGGAGATATGCTGCGCGTACCAGGCAGTCACGGTTCGCTTCTGGAAGCACGATCCAGGGGACGTGAGGTCAAAGTCGTCACCTCGGCCGCTGGAGCTCTGAAGCTTGCCGAAGAAAACCCACTCAAGCGCGTGGTCTTTCTGGGCATCGGCTTCGAAACTACAGCTCCTGCAACGGCTTCGGTAATCCTGGATGCGCAGGAGAAAAATCTGCGAAATTTTTTCGTACTCTGCCTTCACAAGCGGGTCCCACCGGCCCTTCGGCTTTTGGCGGAAGCGCCCGACCTGTCGATCGACGGTTTTTTGCTTCCCGGACACGTGAGCGTGATCATAGGGCTTGAACCTTATCGTTTTTTGTCTGACCTTTTCGGCAAGGCTTGCGCTGTCGCAGGATTCGAAGCCCGGGATATAATGCTCGGCATAGTGGAGATCCTTCGCCAAATAAGAACCGGCCGTCCGACTGTGCGGTCCATGTATCCCCGCGCAGTACACCCCGAGGGCAACAAAAAAGCTCTGAGTCTTCTCGAAAGGGTATTTGAAAACACTACTGCTTCTTGGAGAGGGCTGGGGGAAATCCCCGGATCCGGCTACAGGCTTCGTGATGCTTTCAGTAATTTTGATGCAGAGGCCATGTTGAAAATCACGGTTGCTAAGGTTAAACCTCCGCGTGGTTGCCGATGCGGCGACGTGCTTAAAGGGGTAATTTCCCCCCTTGAGTGCCCTCTCTTTGAAACTTCATGCGCTCCCGCTCATCCGGTAGGCCCCTGCATGGTTTCAACCGAAGGAACCTGCGCCGCCTACTATTCATTTGCTCGAAAGGGGGCAGAGATCTCATGGAACGCCTAAGCACGGGACATGGTTCCGGAGGACGTCTTACTTCTGAACTCGTTTCGGACATTATCTCCTCTTTTGGAGTCTCAGGTCTGGAACAGGAGGACTGCGCCATTCCGGAAAAAGGTTTGGCTGTTACCATCGACGGGTATACCATAACTCCCCGGGTTTTTCCGGGCGGAGACATCGGCAAGCTCGCCGTTTGCGGAAGCGTCAACGACCTGGCCGTTCGCGGTGCCGAACCCAGATACCTCGCCATGAGCCTTGTCGCAGAGGAGGGTCTTGCAAAAGACGAATTGCTTTCTTACATGCGAAGCGCCGGATCTGTGTGCGCCGAACTTTCCATCGAACTGATATCGGGCGACACGAAAATCGTGCCCAGGGGCCAGGTAGACGGTCTTTTCATAACCACCTGCGCCCTGGGCAAACCGCTTCCTGAAAGGAATATTGGCGCCGACAGGCTCGAAGCCGGCGACACCTTGATAGTTACGACATCCATAGGCAGACACGGTGCTGCAGTAGCGGCAGCGCGGTATAACCTGTCTGCCGGATCCCTCAAATCCGATTGCACCCCTCTTTGGCCGCTTGTCAAAGACATACTGGATATCCCCGGTTTACATTGCATGAGAGACTGCACCAGGGGCGGCATGGGTACTGTGCTTTGTGAATGGGCCGAAACAGCTTCTCTAGGGATTCTTTTCGACGAGAACATGGTACCCATAGACCCTGAAGTTCGGTCTGTTTGCGACATCCTCGGTTTTGATCCGCTCTATCTGGCCTGCGAGGGCTGCGCAGTCATCGCCGTTTCACCTGATGATGCCGACGAAACGATCCACCGTCTGAAAAAACACGACCTCGCCCGTGACGCAACGTGTATCGGACGATTGACCGCAGAAAATTCCGGCTACGTGGGAATGAGAACCGAAGCAGGCGGGATAAGGCTTGTAGATATGCCGGTTGGCGAGATCCTTCCGCGCATCTGCTAAAAAAGAGGCGGGGCAAAAGCCCCGCCTCTTTTTTCCATTTTCCCGTCGCATCTTTCGCCATATCTACTGCTCTTTGAATTTAATACCTCGACACCCGCGAAACAGAAAGTGATTTTCCACTGGCCGGATCTATCTCAATCACAAGTCCTTGTACCTCGATATTGTCATTGCAAACTTCGAATTTCGAAGGAGTTCCGGTTAAAAATCGGTGAAATACGCTTTCCTTGTCCATACCGATTACTCCAGATTGTCCTCCGGTCATCCCTGCGTCGGTAATATAGGCAGTTCCTCCCGGGAGGATTTGTTCGTCGGCAGTTTGAACATGCGTATGTGTTCCAATAACACAGGACACCCGCCCGTCGAGGTAAAGTCCGAGAGCTTTTTTTTCCGACGTAGCTTCGGCGTGGAAATCGACGATGATGACAGGTGTTTCGAGCTTTTCAAGAATTTCATCGGCTTTTTTGAAAGGGCAATCAATGGGGGTCATAAAAACCCTTCCTTGCAGGTTCACCACCGCCACTTTTATCCCCTTTACGGTAAAAACCGTGTTTCCTATCCCCTGACAACCGTCGGGGTAATTCGCCGGGCGGAGTATTCTTTTCTCGCCATCGAGTACCGGGAGGAATTCCTTTTTGTCCCATATGTGATTCCCGCTGGTCAGGCAGTCCAACCCCATATCGAAGAGCTCTTCCATAACTTTCTCGGTGAGCCCGAAACCGCCCGCCGCGTTTTCGGCGTTCGCGATTTTGAAATCAAAAGGACCGTATTCATGTTTTATCTCCGGCAAAAGATTTTTCAGGACTTTACGTCCCGGCTTGCCCATAATGTCGCCGATAAAAAGAATTTTCATGAAACGCTTTCTCCTACCTGGCGTATTCCACTGACCGGGTCTCTCTTACAACAACAACCTTGATCTGTCCGGGATACTTCATTTCATCCTCGATTTTTCTTGCAATATCATAGGCCATTTTCTGTATCGTCCCATCGTCCGTGATATTAGGAGCAACCATTACCCTGATTTCACGACCTGCCTGTATCGCATAAGCCTTACTCACGCCCTTGAACGTTTTGGCCAGGCTTTCCAGCTTCTCCAACCGTTTTATGTACGAATCAAGGCTTTCCCGCCTTGCTCCGGGACGTGAGGCACTTACTGCGTCCGCCGCTGCGATCAGGACATCATATACCGATGTCATCTCTTCGTCTTCGTGATGGGAGGCGATGGCGCTTACGATTTCCGGCGCTTCCCCGTAACGCCTTGCAAGGTCGCGCCCGATCAGCGCATGAGGTCCTTCAACCTGATGGTCTACTGCCTTTCCTATGTCATGCAGCAAACCAGCCCTTCGGGCAATAGTTTCGTCAAGGTTTAACTCAGCCGCCATAATCCCAGCCACGTGGGCCACCTCAAGACTGTGATTCAACGCATTCTGTCCGTAACTGCTCCGAAACCTCAACTGCCCGATGAGCTTTACGAGTTCCGGGTGCATGGTTTTGATCCCTGTTTCCAGCAGGGCTTCTTCCCCTGCATCAAGGATCATTTCCTCTACTTCTTTTTGCGACTTTTCGATGATTTCCTCGATTCGGGCGGGATGTATCCTGCCATCCAGAACAAGCTTTTCAAGCGAGATCCTGGCCACTTCCCTGCGAACCGGGTCGAAACTGCTCAACGTTACGGCCTCGGGCGTATCGTCGACTATCAGGTCGACGCCGGTAAAGGTTTCAAAAGCGCGTATGTTTCTTCCCTCGCGTCCTATGATACGACCCTTCATTTCGTCGGATGGAAGATTTACGACACTGACGGACATTTCAGAGGTATGGTCTACGGCACATCTTTGTATCGCACTGACCACTATCTCTCTCGATCTCTTCTCGGCCTCCCGTTTCGCCTTTTCCTCGAGTTCCTTGATGCGAAGCCCTATTATGTGAGATGCCTCTTCTTCCACCTCTTTCAGAAGGTGCTCACGGGCTTCTTCCCTGGTCATGGCGGCTATCTTCTCGAGGCGCTGGAGCTGTTCCTGCCTCAGTGTTTCTACTTCTTCCATCCTGGTCCGCAACTCTTCCTGCTTCTGCCTGTGTTCGTCTTCCTTTTTCTGAAGATTCTCCAGTCTCTTGTCGAGGTTCTCTTCCTTTTGTTCAAGCCTTCTTTCGGCTCGCTGCAGCTCGCTTCGCTGCTCCCTGATTTCCTTTTCTGCATCCTGGCGAAGATGCAGGATTTCTTCCTTTGCTTCCGTCAGCATTTCCCGTTTTCGCTGCTCGGCTTCCTGAAAAGCTTCCTTGATAAGCTTGTCAGCCTGGTCTTGAGCTCCCTTTAGTTGCCTTTTAGCATGCAATCTGTACAGGAGGAAACCGGCAACGATGCCGATGGCAATGCCCGAAACAAAAACTACAGGCAACATGCGTGCATCACTCCTATTCCGTTGTCAAGTTGCGTCATCTGCCCTTCAAATAATGTCGAATACAGAAACGCAATGAGATTCAGCAAGTATTCTACCGATTACGAAGTTTCTCCACAAGACTTCCGTGCCAGCCCTTTTGCTATGTCCTCCCGGAACCCACGCCGCATAAGCCGCCCGACTATCTGTTTTTCCGTGAGCCGCGTTTCCCATGAACGGACCAGGCGAAGGGCTTTCCGAAATTCTGCGTCTTCGTCAAAGACAAGCGTCTCATCAAGGACCTGTCTTTTTATTCCTCTCCGGGCAAGCTCGTCTCTCAGTCGCCGATAACCCCATTCATCCCGGGTCTCCTGAAAACGTCGCGCGTATTCCCTGTCGTCAACGTAACCTGCTTTTTCCATTTCGTCCAGGACTTTTTCCACGAGGTCCTCGGGATGATTCCTGGCAAGCAGTTTGCTCCCAAGCTCCCACCTCGTGTACTCACGGCGCGATAATATGTTTATGGCTTCAGAAACAACTTTTTCCAGGGATTTACTCATCCAGTCACCGCCAGGTCCAGGGTTTTTTCGAAACGTCTGAACAACACTTCCCGCAGGGCTTCATGTCCCTGGAGATTCGGGTCTTTTTCAATCAACTCAATAGCCTCCTCACGTGCCGTTTCGAGCAAGTCCCTGTCCTTGAGAAGGTCGGCCACCCGAAAATCGGTTATCCCATGCTGCCGCAGCCCACATACCTCGCCGGGGCCGCGAAGCACGAGATCCTTCTCGGCTATCCTGAAACCGTCGCTTGTTTCGCACATTACGTTTATCCGGAATTTACCCTCGTCCGTCGTCGGATCGCCGAGAAGAAAACAATATCCGCGTTCTGCCCCTCTGCCGATCCTTCCGCGCAACTGGTGAAGCTGCGAAAGGCCAAATCTGTGGGCTTCCTCGATGACCATTACCGTCGCGTTGGGAACATCGATGCCTACTTCGATAACAGTGGTCGCTACAAGCATTTTTATTTCGTTGCGTATAAAAGCGCTCATGGTCTTTTCTTTTTCTCCGGCATTCAAACGACCGTGCAAAAGTCCTACCCTTCCCGCACCAAACAGGTTCGCGAGTTGTTCGAAACGCCTTTCCGCGGACGGAATCGATAGGTCCTCGTTGTCTTCAACAAGCGGACACACCCAGTAAACTTGTCTTCCCGATCCCATTGTTTTTCTCAAAAACAGAAGGAGACTGTCCCGCGAGGTCTTTGGAACGCTTTTTGTAGTAACTTTCTTCCTTCCGGGCGGCAGTTCGTCAATCACTGAGACGGAAAGGTCCCCGTAGACCGATAGAGTCAGCGTTCTCGGAATGGGGGTGGCCGTCATCACAAGGACATGAGGATGCTCCCCCTTCGCCGACAGCCTGTTACGCTGCAAAACACCGAACCGATGCTGTTCGTCCACGACAACCGCGCCGAGCCTTGAAAAACGGACGTCGTCTTCAAGCAGGGCATGTGTCCCTACGACCAGGTCGTACCTGGTGGTTCTTATTCCTTCAAGCGTTTCCGCTCTCTCTTTTGTCGTTAGTGAACCGGACAGGAGAGTCGCCCTGAGTCCGAGGGATTCAAACCAGCCACGGATATTTTCGTAGTGCTGTCTTGCAAGTATTTCCGTCGGAGCCATAAGTGCCGCCTGGCATCCGGCGTCTACCGCACAAAGCATGAACATCACAGCTACCACGGTTTTTCCCGAACCTACATCTCCCTGTAAAAGCCTGTTCATTGGGACCGGCCGTGATATATCCCTGATAATTTCGCCCATTACACGCCTCTGGGCCGGAGTCAGAGCAAAGGGCAATATTTCATCCTTGAACCGGCGGACCATTTCACCGTTTCCTTGGAGGACAGGGCCGCGCAAATCCTCTTCATAACGTCTTCTCCTGAAACCAAGGGCAAGCTGGAGAAAAAAGAACTCTTCAAAAGCAAGCCGACGGCGTGCTTCACGCCATTTTTTTTCATCTTCGGGGAAATGCATCTGGGTTATCGCTTTCTGCACGCACATGAAGCCGTGTTTTTTTCTGATATCCACAGGAATTACGTCCTGCATTTCCGGGATGACCAAAGGCAATGTCCGCCGTATAGTTTCCCTTATCCACCTTTGAAAAAGTCCCTGTGTACCAGGATATATGGGGACTATTGCACCGGTGTCTTCCGGAGATCCTTCCTCGTCCAGCACCTCGAACTCGGGGTTATTTATCTGCAAAATTCCTCGCCAGTTTTCCGCTTTTCCATAAAAGGCCGCCCGGGAACCCGGCGGTAATATTTTATCGAGACCCTTCCTGTTGAACCACACCGCCTGGGCGAGACTGGACCCGTCAGTAAGAAGGGCAACCGTAAGTGACATGTTTTTACGCCTGGTCTTCCGCTTCTCTATCGAAACTACCCGTGCAATTATAGAGTGAAATTTCCCATGTTCCAAAGAAGCGAGGGTGGTCAGATCCCTCCTGTCTTCGTATCTTCTTGGGAAATGCCACAAGAGGTCCTCAACAGTCTGTATACCCAACCTGCCAAGCCTTTCGGCTCGGACGGGACCTACACCTTTGAGGAAGCGTACAGGTGATTCAAGCTCGATGTGTTCCTTCGTCAAAATGCCTGCTCCTCGTGGTTTCCATCTTTACCGTCACGGAACTGAGGTGTCTCCAAGGCATCCAGCATAGAAGAAAACTTTGAGACAAGACCCTTGAACTCGGCGACAAACTGGTAACGCACCTGTCTCAACCGCTCTATGTCCCTTCTGTAAGCGTCGGCCTGTTCTTTCGCCTCCATTATTATTTTATGCCCTTTGGCATCCGCCTCTGCAAGGATAACTTCCGCCTTGTTTTCGGCGTTGCTCACCCTTTCCTCGGCACTCTTTTGGGCCAAAACAAGAGCATCCTGGAGAGAGGTCTTGATCTCCTGATATTCCTTCAGCTGGTCTTCCAGCTGAGTAATTCGGTTTTCCAGCGTCTTTACTCGTTCCGAGTATGCCTGTAGCGATTCAGCTACTTTCTCGAGGAATTCCTCGACTTCTTCAGAACTGTAACCTTTAAAGACCTTCCTGAAGGAAACGGTCTCGACATCAAGAACCGTCAGGATATCCTCCACACCTCATCCCACCTTTCACTTTTTTGACCCCCGTACCGGGCGGCTTTCTCAGTCCGTCTTCCTGCCACCGAAAAGGGCTGTTCCTATCCTGATCATAGTACTACCTTCTTCCACTGCTATTTCGAAATCATTGCTCATCCCCATCGATAATTCAGGTAAATTCACTCCCAGTCGAGTAGAGATTTCATCCCTGAGACATCTCAACCGTGAGAAAGAACGCCTCAAAACGCCTTCATCCTCCGTAAAAGGGGCTATGCCCATAAAGCCCTCAAGCCGCAGACCTGGACACGAACCAATTACGTACTCAGCTAATTCCTCGGCATCCGAAGGATCCACGCCATGTTTGGACTCCTCCTGCGAGATATTTGCTTCTATCAAGACCGGGAACGGGCCTTTTTTGTCCGTCATAAGGCGCTGCAATGTATCGGCAAGTCGTTTAGTCGAAAGGCTTTGGATACAGGAAAACACCTCCAGGGCTTTTTTGGCCTTGTTTCGTTGCAAATAGCCCACCATATGCCAGGATATGTCCAGGTCTTCAGGCCACTGAAGTCTTTTTCCCACGGCTTCCTGTACCCTGTTCTCTCCGATGGCATCGACTCCACAACGGACAGCCTCGACCATTTCTTCAACGGTCCTCGTTTTAGTCACCGCCACAAGCCGTACTGTCCTTTTGCCTTGTCCGGACTTTACCAACGCTTCTTCGATTTTCCTTCTTGTTTCCAGCACCCTTTCGGCAATGGAAAGGGAGTCTACCATATTCTAATCACTCCTTCCTTGCCCTTTTCGCCATGGGCAAGCACGGTTTCTCCCGGAGAAAGCCCCGAGGTAACCAGAAACCGTCCCTTTTGCAGAGGCATACCCCTGATTTCCCTCGAACGCGAAGTATCACCTTCAACATGGTAAACCCAGAGTTTTCCACTCCTTGTAAAAACGGCGCTTTCCGGAATAACTACGCCCTTTCGCTCTCCAAGATAAAGCAGGTAGTTTTCCTTTCTTGACAGAATCAACGACTCGGGGAAAAAGGGTAGAGTCAGGTACATCTTTACAACTTTTCCCATGGATTTGACGGCCCTTATTTCAGCTTCAAAGGGCAGGGCCGTTTCGCTTTTTTTCAAATACAACCTGTGACTTGCGATCTCCTCTTCCAGCCCGCTCACCGCTTCGAGATAAGCCAAAGCCCTGAGAGGCTGCGGCTGATAAACTATCTTCCCTACCGGGTCGCCTTTTTCCAGCATGGCACCTTCGGAAATCAGTTTCAATGAAGATACCTTCGGGAAACGCGACATCCCTTGCCATAGCGTGTTGTATCCCCATCGCCCTTCCATGCCGTCCAAACCGGCTACGAAATACCCCGGAGATTCCACCGTCAACGCATAGGTCTTGCCGTTTGCAGCATCGATCATGGCCACAGTGTCCTTGCCGGCCGCGTAAAAAGGTCCAGGCCCTTCCGGGTACCGGACACGTCCCCCGAAAGGGGAGTGTACGACCTGTTCGCGCCATAAAAGCACCACTTCAACTGGAACCTGGTCGCTGTGAACATAGGGTTTGGCCACTACCAGGTCCGGTCTTTGATCAAGGTAACGTTTCCACCAGGCCCCGTAAACAAACAAGGATGCTCCTGCGATACAAAACACGCAAACAAAATAGACAAATTGCAATATTCGTTTCCTTGCCACCTGCCCCTCCCGTTCGTCAACGGCCATTTTTATTCCGCTCTCCTTCAGGAACCGACCTGAAAAAACCTGAAAAGACGGGGTTTCCATACAATTGTATCGTCATTTGAACACTTGCCATGGCTTTTATGGTGTTGCATCGGCTCATGATCCTGCTTCCCCGAGCACCTCCGGGTTAAGCAAGGATTTGGGTCTCAAGCCAGAAGCAACCCGTCTTACATTCTCCACCACAAAGTCGGAGATTTTTTCAAAAGCCGCATCGGTTATACCGCCTATGTGAGGTGTCACAACTACCCGCGGATCTGAAAGGAGAGGGTCCCCAGGGTCTGCGGGCTCATTCCAGAAAACGTCCAGACCTGCACCGGCTAAAATCCCTTCATCGAGGGCTCTTTCAAGGGCACCCCTTTCGACGAGATTCGCTCTTCCCACATTGATGAAATAACTACCCTTGGAAAGTAAAGAGAAAAACTCATCGCCGGCAAAACCCCGTGTCGCATCGTTCAGTTCCAAAGCCAGAAAGACAAACCTGCTGCCCGTAAGGGCCGGCTTTAAACCGTCGAAACCGTGCAATTCCTGAAGACCCAGGTTTTTCAGTTCGGGCCTTAATGTCCTGTTGACTCCCGTAATGGCGACTCCGAAACCCGAAAGACGTTCCACGATACATTGCCCTACATTGCCGAGACCGATAACGGTGGATTTCTTGCCCCACAAAGAGACACCCTGGGGCGCATAAAGCCTTTTTTTTCCCAGGTTCTGCAAGGCCCTGTGATATCTGCGTGTCAGAAGCAGCAAATGCAGTATCGCAATTTCGGCCACTCCCTCGGCGTTGCCCGTTCCTCGCGAGGGAACATTGCAGACGAGCACTTTCTTCCTGTTGCAGGCTTCGATATCTATCAATTCCACGCCGACTCCCCACTGTTGTACCAGACGGAGTCGGGAAGAGACTTCGAGAAGATCTCCGGAAACGGGCATAGGACCCGTAATCAGGATTTCGGCGTCTTTTATGGCCTCGAAGAGGTCGGCCTCTGTCGCCGCTACGGAAAGCACATGCCCATCAAGGAGCGGACGAAAAAAGGGCAACAGTTTTTCGAAAGCTTTTCCTCCAAAAAGGATATTCATAAATCGCACCTCCAAAAATTACAGCAAAACCCCTCCAAAAACCCGGGCTGATTATAGACTTTCGTCTAGATCAAGGGCTTTTTGTTCACCGGAAGAAAGTTCTCTGCCCAGGCCGAGTAGTCCCTTCATTTGCAGGGCGTTCTTCACGGCGTAGTCACGGTAGCAATTGTTGAACATCACATAGACTCGCTCGGAGGAACCGGCGAGTCTGACTGCTTCCTCCGCAAAGGTCCTGAGTTCTGCCAAATCATAGCGGTAAGCGAATCTTTCCGCGACAGATACGCCCTTTTTCATCCAGGCCGCGCTGTTTCTTCCATGAAATCTCAGGACCACCGCCCATGTAGCCGTTACATGCGGCTCGAAAGGGACTGTCCAAAGCAGCTTTGGTTCATCTACGACAACGTAGGCCATGTTCTCTTCCCGTAAAAGTTCCAGCAGTTTTTCCTTGGCCGATGTTTCCATCCATGAATTGTGCCTTATCTCCACCGCAGCTTTTATTGGACGGCAGAGCACGGCCAGCCTCCTGATATATTCCAGCCCTGCCTTGCTATAGACAAAAGTGGACGGGAACTGGAACAAAAGATACCCTAACCTTCCCATCCTGTGAAGGATCATGACCCGTTCGTAGAATATGTCCCAGAGGGTCCTCCGCTGCTCTTTTGTTAAATCCTGCAGGCGAATCCGTTTCCCGGCCGTGTCTTCTTGAAACTTTACGGGAAGAACCTTGGGACTTACGGCATGGTGGGTGAAAAGTCCAAAAGACTTGATATTGAAAATAAAATCGGGAGGAGTCCTCGATACCCACTGATATAATACCGGTTCCGAAGGTATGGCGTAGAAACTGCTGTCGATCTCCACAGTGTCGAAATGCCTGGCGTAAAATTTAAGGCGGGAGGCCGCATCACGGGCTTGTGGCGGATACCATCCGCTAGACAGCAGATTCTTGTCGCTCCATGAACATGTACCCACGCGGACTTCGCTCATTCTTCCCTCCGTCACACCGCTTCGGATAACCGGGTAAAGTACTCAAGAGAGTCATTGCACCGGCCTAGTACATGGTCTATTCTTGAACATAATTCTTTTCATTGAAAGGACGTATGACTCTATGATACTACAGGGCATGTTCGCACCCATCCCCACACCCTTCGAGGACAGCGGAAAAATTCACTTCGGCGCCCTCGAAGAAAACATCCGTCACTGGTCAAACACCTCCCTTGACGGTCTCGTCATCGCCGGATCCAACGGAGAATGGCCTCTTCTCAGTTTTTCAGAAAAGCTAGAGCTATTCAAGGCTTCTGTCAGGTTTTCCGGCAACCCACTCACGATAATAGCAGGAACCCATTGCGCCTCGACGGAAGAGACCATCAAACTTAGCACAGCCGCAGCCGAGGCGGGCTGTGACGCCGTGCTGGTTCTGCCTCCTCATTATTACAAAGGTCAGAACACTCCCGGAGTTATAATGAACTATTTCAGCAGAGTCGCCGATGCTTCACCCATACCCGTCGTCTTGTACAACATGCCCGCAAACACTGGATGGAACCTGGACTGGCGCATGGCGTCCGAACTTTCCAGGCACGAAAACATCATCGGTATCAAGGATAGTTCCGGTGATATCGTCCAGATCTCGCAAATATGCAAAAATGCCGAAGAAAATTTCAGCGTTTTCGCCGGATCGGGAAGTTTCTTGCTTCCTTCCCTTGTCGTAGGATGCAAGGGAGCTACAATGGGTGTAGCCAACCTTTTCCCCGAGGCCTGCCGCGCTATTTTCGAAGCCTTCAGAAAGAAAGAGCTGGATCGGGCCAGGAGTATCCAGCTTGCCCTCCTGGACATCAACCAGGCGGTCACCAAGCGTTTCGGAGTTCCGGGACTTAAAGCAGCAATGGATCATGCAGGTCTTTACGGGGGTCCTCCAAGATCCCCACTCGAATCGGTCGACGAAGACACGCGTCGTGAGATAGTGAGAATTTACGATAATTTCGAAAATTTCTATAGGGAGGAATCACTATGAAAAAAATACTGGTTTTCCTTGGAAGCCCCAGAAAAAACGGAAACACTGAAAAGCTCGCCAAAGCCTTCGCAGAAGGGGCACGAGAAAACGGGGCCGAGGTAGATTTTTTCAGACTCTCCGAAAAATCGATAAAACCATGCGTGGACTGCCGTAAATGTTGGGAAACAGGTAAACCCTGCGTAATTGAAGACGACATGTATGAAGCCTACAAAGCCATAGATGACGCCGAGGTACTGGTTTTTTGCTCACCTGTCTATTGGTATGCCTGGAGCGCCCAGATAAAGCCCCTCTGGGACAGGCTCTTGCCCTATTGTTCGGACAAGGCACCGAAAACGCTCAAAAACAAGGGATGTGTCCTTATCGCGGCAGCAGGCGACGTAACCAGGGATGTCTTCAATGGAATGGATTTTGCCCTTGAAAAATCGGCAGGTCTTTTGGGAATGCGAATTCTGGGCGGCGTACGCGCATCAGGAGTTTACGGGCCCGATGATGTCGAAAACACCGGTTGGCCAGCCCAGGCCAGAGAGCTCGGAAAAGATTGCGCCAAATAACACGACTAAAGAGCCGATCAATCCGGAAATAACCGCTTTAAAAAGCTCCTTCAAAACGTGGCTTTATCGGCCAGGACAAAACAAAGCGGAATACCGGCAAACCAGCTCAAAAGCAAGTTTTCGCGTCTTTTCCCAAAGAGGCCGGGAGCGAATATGCCCCCGGCCTCTTTGACGACCGAGGCTGACTAGTACGAAACAGGGTACATGCTTGTCTCGCGATAACCCGTAACCACCGGCCATGGGCCCGCCAGCATCATATCGAGTTTCAAGTCTCCGGTATCCACGAGAAGCGGCCTTCCCCCGAGTGAAGCAATCTTCTGCGAAGTAGCAGCCACTATTATGTTCTCCTTACCGACGATCTTTATCACACTCGAGCCTATCTGTTGGTTGCCTCTGCCGAAAATGTGACCCTGACCTCCAATAGGGCTCACAATTATCCCGCATCGTTCTTTTTGCGCCAGTTCAAGGATTTCCCTCTCGGTCAGGTCAGAAGCCAAAAGACGCCCGTCTTTAACGGCATCTACCCCGAGCAGGGTTTTTCTGATTCCGAGGAGCCTTGCAATCTCCCTTATCGTCGTCCCAGGGCCCAGGAAATATGTTTTTCCCGGGCTCATTCTTTCGACCACTTCAGCCGCGACGGCCTGTTGCGAAAGGCTTTCAGACGGGGAAGATCCGGCTTTAGGCCCCTGGACCCTTTTTTTATCCTGTGGGACTGCAAGGTAGCCGAAAAGACGGGACCTGAGACAATCTTTTCTGAAGGCGTTCTCGTCGATGTCCATGACTTCCTTTTCCACCGTCCTTGGCCGACCGGTCCCGAAAAGGAAGTTTCTCGCTATTTCACCAGCTTTTACCGGATTTATAGCAAAAACACCGGAGTGTATCTTTACCCCCGCTGGTATTCCAAGTGCCGGAATATCAGTACCTACGGCCCTGCATATGTCCCGTGCCGTGCCGTCACCACCCGCAAAAAGCAAAAGCTCCACGCCGCTTCGGGCCATCAGACTTGCGGCTTCTTCCGTATTTTTCCCGGTAGAAAGGGTCCCCGGAAATCTATCGTATATGATCCTGAAAGGTAGCCCTGCTTCTGCAACGGCTTGTTCACCCATGGAAACACGACACGTAAGGACTTCTATCTCATCCCTGTGAGACAGAAGGATTTCAAGAGCTTCGCGCGCCCTCTCATTAGCGTGGGGAACGGCACCGCGTCTCAAGGCCTCTTCATATGTATCCCGACCATCGGTCCCCTTGAGCCCGACGGAACCGCCCATACCTGCAATGGGGTTTACAACGAGCCCCAGCCTTTTCATTCTTCCTGTTTTACCTCACGTTTTTTAGGTTTGAAATAACCGTCATATTTTTTCCTGTAGGACCTCCAGGTTATAGCCCACCTGGATGGGTCATCCATGTAGTCATGGTCCACTTGGTGAATCGTGCTTCGGTGCGGTGCGGCTTTAACCTTTTCTGGGTCCGAATAGGCCTCGCCTGCGACGTGCTCAAGAATTGCCAAATATTCGTCCAGTTCGTCCTTCGAATAAGACTCGGTTGGCTCAATGGTAAAAGGCTCCGGGATTATCCATGGCTCATGGCTTGTCCAGTAATGAACACCGAAATCAAACATGCGCCTTTGTATATCCTCCGTGGTTACACCTGTTTCTTTTGTCAAACGTTCCCAGCTGTAACGGACCTGCTCCATCCTCAACTCGCCTTCGGCGTAGGGAGCGGAGGCTCCCTTTATACCAAGGATTCTCCTGAAGACATAGTTGTTATTCAGCACCGCGACTTTTGCCGCCTCGACTATCCCATCTGCCCCGAGGCTTCGGATCCATGCGTAGGCTCTCAAGATCGCCGGTATTACTCCGTAGAAATCCTTGACCTTCCCTATCGTGCAAGGCACATCGTAATCGAGGAAATAACTGTTACGAACCTCGTCATAAGAGACAAGAGGCACAGGAAGGAACTTTGCCAGTTCTTCCCTTACGCCCACAACCCCGGAACCCGGCCCGCCGCATCCGTGAGGCGAAGAGAAGGTTTTGTGAAGGTTGAAAAAGCACAGATCAAAACCTGCCTCCCTGGCGCGTGTAATACCCATAATCCCGTTCAGGTTCGCCTGGTCGTAGCTGCAAAGGCCGCCCGCCTCGTGGACGATATCGGTAAATTCCTTTATCAGCGAGTTATAGATTCCGATGTCCTCAGGGTTGGTTATCAAAAGGGCAGCGGTTCGCTCGGAAACGGCGGCCTTCAATGCTTCTATGTCAGGCCGGCCGTCTTCTCCGGGATATATAGTTATTACCTTGAATCCTTTTAGCTTGCCCACCGCTGCATTGGAGGGGTGGGAAAAAATTGTCGTTATGATCTCGTCCCTCTTGCCCGATTCACCTTTGTTGTCGATCCATTTCCTGATTATTGAAGCAATAGTAAAAAGAGCATGAGAGCCTCCACCAGGATGGAAGGTGAATCGGTCCATTCCGGAAATTTCACGGAGAAAGAGGTCCGTTTCATGGACCATCTTTAACAGCCCCTGTACAGTAGATTCATCCTGGCGGGGGTGAAGTTCCGCGACTTTCGGATCGGCGGTCAGCTGATCGTTTATTTTGGGACTATATTTCATCGTGCAAGTACCCTGCCCTATATCTATGTTCAGGTCCGCTCCGAGGTTTTCCTGGGAAAGCCTCAGGAAATGTTTTAAGACACGCATCTGAGCCATTTCAGGGAGATTCGGGGCTTCGCTCCGTCTCATTTCCTGTGGTATACACGAATCTTGGATACTTTCTTCGAAATCGGGTACGAGGATACCGCGCTCCCCCCGCCTGGAAAGCTCATATATGATCGGCTCATCCCATCGAGCCTGGTGAAAATCCCTGATTTTGGCTCTGGTGTTCATTCCCATTTTTTTCAGCTCCCCTTCACACTTCTTCGCTGGTTATCCCAGAATTTTTTCCAAAGCGACAGCAAGCCTGTCTATATCGCATGCAGAATGGACCTCCGTAACCGCAAAAAGACCGCTTTGCCCAAGTGTGGGATATTCGGCCGAAAGGTCGATGCAACCGTAGATACCCTCTTCCATGAGTGAAGCGTTGATTTCTTTCACCGTTTTCTCGGTGTCATCAAAGTTGAGAGCAAAATCCTTGAAAAAGAACCCCTTATCAAAAAGAACCTTGATACCGGAGATGGCTGAAAGTCGTTTCCTGGCATAGGCGTTGCGCTTGAGAATGCCTTCGCCCAGTTCCTGCATGCCCGAAGGCCCCATAAGTGCGAGATAGACACCTGCTGTTATGGCCCAGAGAGCCGCCGCAGTCCCGACAAATTCCTTTGCATTTTCCCTCTTTGCAAAGGACGTGCGCTCCCAGGCGACATCGCCAAAACCCCATTCCCCATGAGTAGTCGGTGCAAGGCCGAAAAGCCGGGATGGGTATTCGGAAACGAATTTCTCTTCATCTCTTGTTGCAATAAATCCGGCCCTGGCTCCTCCGTAATACATATGCATGCCTAAAGGCTGAAGGTCTCCACATACTATATCCGCACCATAACGTGGCGGCGGTGTAATTACACCGAGCGACGATGGGTCACAGCAGACGACGAAGAGTCCTCCCGCTTCATGGATCATTGAGGCTATCTTTTTGCCACTTGTCTCTATGGTCCCAAAATAAGACGGATTTTCGAGATATACGGCCGCGATGTCGTTACCTATTAATTTTTGGAGCCTCGTGGTGTCCGCGGTTCCGCTCTCCCCTGTGAAATCAGCCAGGATAACTTCCATATCCGGGTAGCAGTAATTTTTGATCACCCTTATTCTGTCTGGATTCGAGTTGGCCGCAAGGATCACACGGTCTCTGCCCGTTATGCGTGATGCCATCCTCAATGACGTGGCCGCAGCCTGCGAACCGTCGTAGGTTGGTATGTTTACCACATCCATATCTACGAGTTCAGCCATCATGCTCGCATATTCGAACAGGGCCTGAAACCTGCCATGATCCTCATAAGGTTCTCCCGCGTAGGCCGTCAAAAACTCCGATCTTTTGTTGATTTCATCACACACTGCCGGAACGTGATGCTGCCAGCACCCGCCGCCAAGGAAACTGAGATATTCCCTGCAGGAAGTGTTTTTTTTCATCATGCCCTCTACGTGCCTTTTCAGGTCCCATTCTGCTCCCAGCGCTTCGGGCAAATTCAGCTTCCGTTTGAGGCGGAGAGGTTCCGGAATGCACTGATAGAATTCGTCCATGCTTGAAACTCCGATGGCTTCCAGCATTTCCCGCTGGATATCCGGATCTGAGTTCGGGATGTACGGATGAGCTACCTTCTTTTTTTTCATTGGAAAGTCTCCTTTTATATGCTTTTTTGCCTGATTTTGCAGTCAGGCCGTTCCGCCGCCGTCTACGACGATATTCGCGCCGGTTATCCAAGCGGACAGGCCGCTCGCCAAAAAGTAAACGGCCATTGCGATATCCAGGGGCTGCCCGAGTCTGGCCAGGGGGCGATCGGCGCTTTCTGCAAGCCACTCATTCTCTTTTATCCCAAGTTGCCTTGCCTCATCCCTTAAAAGCGGGGTATCGGTATCTCCTGGGGAAACGCAATTTACCCTGATATTCTGGGGACCGTGGTCGATAGCCATTGCACGGGTCAGATTGGTTATTCCGCCCTTGGCTGCGCAATACGCTGCGGCTTTAGGGCCACCTTTGATCCCCCAGCCTGACCCTATATTTATTATGCTTCCTCCCCCGCCTGAAGCCATGATCGGTATCAGGTGTTTGGAAACTAGAAAAGCACCTTTAAGGCCTACATCAAGCACTATGTCCCAGTCTTCTTCGGTCAGCTCGACAACACTCTTTCTTCTGATCACGCCGGCGCAATTGACCAGTATGTCGACTCTGTCGAAACGCTCCTTAACGGTGGCGGCCATGGACTCGCAGCAGGATTCATCAGTAATGTCGCACCTGATAAAAAACGCCGACGGACCGATTTCCAAAGCGGCGGACTCGCCCTTTTCCTCGGAAATATCGACAAGTGTCACCTGGGCTCCCATTTCGGAAAGAAATCGGGCGCATCCTTTCCCGATTCCGGAAGCTGCCCCGGTAACTACAGCAACCTTGCCCTTCAGGCTGAAAAGCTCTTCATGTTTCATTTACACTCCTCCTTCGCGTATAAACCTCAAACAATACCGGCCGTTTCACCGCCGTCGATTGGGATATTGGCGCCAGTGATATACGAAGCCTGCGATGAAGCAAGAAAAGCGAAAACAGATGCAATCTCTTCGGGCGTTGCGTGCCTTTTCAAGGGGATTTTGCTGTTTACCTCCTCGAGCATCTCTTCCGTGTACTCAGCTTTTTGCATGGGCGTGAGCACATAGCCGGGACTCACAGAGTTCACTCTGATTTCAGGGGCAAATTCAAGGGCAAGCGTTTTGGTCAAGAGGATTACGCCGGCCTTTGAGGCATTGTAGTCGGCATAAAGAGGATGGGCTTCCATACCGTTCGTGGAGGCCGTCATGAGGATTACGCCATACTTTTGTTTTTTCATCCGTCTGACAGCCGCCTTGGCAAAAAGAAACATTCCACCCAGATTTACCCCTGTTACCTTCTGCCATTGCTCCTGCGATATCTCTGTAAAAGGCTTTCGGATGCTTATACCTGCATTGGAAACGAGGATGTCCAGGCCACCCAAGAGCCTGTCGATTTCCTCAAAAACCCTTTCCACGTCATCAGGTTCGCTCACATCTCCGGGGAACACCAGTTCGATCCCGGGATTCTCAGACGCCAATCTCTTCAGTCCGTTTTCGTCCTTGTCGAAAACGGCAACACTGCAACCTTCTGCGAGAAAACGTCTTACCGTGGCTTCACCGATGCCGCTTGCCCCTCCGGTTACAATGACCCTGCGCCCTTTCAGGTCGTCATACATCTTCAACACCCCTTACTTTTATAAAGTATACATGGTATACTGCGTATACAAGTTGTTTCTACACCATGAGCCACATCCCGTCAACCTCCGAGATATGTTTAATATCGCGTGTTGCAGAAATGGTTTATCAACTACAATGACTCGAGGGAAAAGACGACTACAGGAGGGGAACATTTTGCGAAAGCCCGACGATTTCTCTACTGCTTCCGAATATGTTTACGAACAGCTGCGAAAAAACATTTTCGGGAAGAGGCTGCGGCCGGGTCAGCGCCTGCCGGAAGCGGCCCTCGCCAGGGATTTCAAGGTAAGCCGAACACCCGTCAGGGAAGCCCTTAGAAAACTTGCAAACGAGGGCCTGGTGGATTTTGTCCCTAATTTCGGAGCACGTCTTGTCCTTCCAGGAAAAGAGGAAATCGAGGATGCCTACGAATTGCGTGAATACCTCGAATGCCTTGCCATCCGAAAAGCCTCTTCCAGGATAACCCCACCCGATCTTTACAGACTGGAGGAAAATATCCGCGAAGAAGAAAGGGTTTTCGCCGAAAGGAACCTGGACAATTACCTGCGCGTAAATATAGCTTTCCATGTGATTATCGCCGAAGCCAGCGGCAATCGCATGCTCTGCGAATTCATCGGTAACGTCCTTTCACGAGTTTATGTTTACATGGTTTTTTTCGAGTCGTTTTTCGATTTCGACTCCAACCCCAGCCTGGACGAACACCGGCAGATACTAGAAGCTCTCCGGGAAAAGAACGCAGACCTGGCTGAAAAACTTATGCGCACACATATAAACCTTTCTCGTAAAGCGCTTAAAAACCACTGAGCAAACGTCAAAAAACTGTAAACATATTCTAAATGGGTGCGTATACACGCTTTTCCCTCTGTTTTTGACATCGTCAGGACCAAATATTAGCCTTTAGATCGCCTTTTTGCTTGCATACACGCTTTTTATGTGATATATTACGTCATTATGCAAAACGGGGGGAGTCCAAATGAACGGAACACGGCCCACAGATACATTCGGAACCAACGTGTTTGGCGAAAGAGCCATGCGGGAAGGGCTTCCGAAACAAACCTATGAAAAGCTGAAAAACAGCATTTCCGGCGGAGAAAAGCTAGACCTGGCGACGGCCGACATCGTCGCCACGGCAATGAAAGAATGGGCCATATCAAGAGGTGCTACTCATTATACTCACTGGTTCCACCCACGCACCGAGCTCACTGCCGAAAAACATATGGCTTTTTTGACTGTCGACGCAAACGGAATGCCTATCGAATCCTTCAATGGTGAGGAACTGATCCAGAGCGAACCTGATGCCTCGTCACTGCCCTCCGGTGGAATGAGGTCGACCTTCGAGGCCAGGGGCTACACAGCCTGGGATCCTACAAGCCCTGCCTTCGTAATCCCCAGTGAAAAGGGCGGAACCTTGTGCATTCCCTCGGTCTTCATAAGCAACGACGGAACGCCCCTGGACATGAAAACCCCCCTTCTCCGTGCCCTTTCAGCTGTGGAAGAAAGGACCCTGCGAATCCTTAAACTCTTCGGTAACAGAAATGTACGAACTGTCCGTGTAACCATGGGAGCCGAACAGGAATTCTTCCTTATCGACGCAGAGAAGGCTCAAGCGCGTGCGGACATTTCGTATTGCGGAAGGACTCTCATAGGATCCCCTCCTCCGAAGGGCCAGCAGATGGAAGACCACTACTTCGGTTCCATCCATCCCAGGGTACTTTCCTTCATGGAAGACCTTGGTGAAAGGATGCTGAGCCTCGGGATGGTGCTCAAGACCCGGCATAACGAGGTCGCCCCCTGCCAGTTCGA
>DMCT01000072.1:4978-22003 GCA_003446665.1 Synergistaceae bacterium | reverse complement strand
TTCGCGCCCCAGTTCGCTGAAGCAAACCTCGCCGTGGATCAGAACCAGATACTGATGGAACAGATGAGACGCGTTGCCCGCCAGCACGGCTTTCGGTTGCTTCTTCACGAAAAACCCTTTGCCTTCATAAACGGCAGCGGCAAACATCTCAATTTCTCCCTTCAGGACAGTGACGGTAGAAATCTCCTCAAGCCATCCTCGAGCCAAAGGAAAAACCTCCAGTTTCTGACGCTTCTTTGCTCTTTGCTTTTAGGGGTATCCCGTTACGGTGGACTCTTGAGGGCATCCGTCGCGACACCCGGCAACATGCACCGATTGGGTGGGAACGAGGCGCCGCCGGCTATAATAAGCGTCCATCTCGGCGACGTGCTCACCGGGATACTGGAAAGAATTGGTGAAGGATTGCCCGAAGAACTTCCTTCAAAAGGTATGCTCGATCTGGGACTGACCAGGCTTCCGTCGATTCAACCGGATTACACCGACCGAAACAGGACCGCACCAATAGCGTACACCGGAAACAAGTTTGAATTCCGTGCCCCTGGAGCATCGCAGTCCACAGCAGGTCCCCTGACTATGATTTTGGCAATATGGGCATGGGGGATGGACCAGATGGCCGACAGGATCGAAGCACGACTGGCTGAAACCGATGTAGCCGACGCTGCCCTGGACGCTATCAAGACTGCTGTAAATGAAAGCTGTAACATCCGGTTCGAGGGAAATTGCTACTCCGAAGAATGGAAAGTAGAGGCAATCCGCCGCGGCCTGCCGCTGGCAGAGACTACAGCTGAAGCCCTGAGCCTTTATCTCGTACCAGAACATCGCGAGCTTCTCGAGAAGCTCGGAATTTTTACCGACAGGGAGATAACAGCTTATTACGAAACTCGTCTGGAACAGTATATAAAGACCCTTGAAATAGACATAACAGTCATGGATTCCATGGTTCGCGAAGGCGTTTTACCGGCACTTTCAAAGCAAATAAGGCTGGAAGGTGAGGCTTTCGCAGCTGTGCCGGAAAATTTGAAAGATGAAACTGCAGAATGGGAAAAACATATACGCTCCCTTGTCACGCTCAAGTCGGACATTCTCGTCACCGTTGAAAAACTTTCTCGCATAAGAAACGGGAACAGCCATAATACACTTACCAAACAGGCTGACGAACTCAACGCAAAGTCATTGCCCATAATGGAGGAACTCAGGGAATTGTGCCAACAGGCGGAAACGGTCATTGCAGCCGAATTCTGGCCTTTCCCCCGCTATCAGGAGCTACTTAACATCTCCTGAACCGCTCTTTTGATTCCCGCTCGGAAACACCTTTTCATCGGGCGAAGGAACGATATCAGAACTTGTCCATGGGTGCAGATAGGAAGCGACACTCTCGTAGAGTTCAATTTCGCCGAGTTTGCTATACAATCCAAGAAGCCGGTTCAGTTCACGGGACTGCGGTTCTCTCGTGAAATAAGTGTGCAGGCGGTTGATGCCTTCAACCAAGTAATCCACGTTGCCCGTAACCCTGGCCCTTGCAAGGTAATGGTAAGCTATCTGGCGCTCTGCCAGGTCGCTTACCATTAAATGTTTTTCTGCATTCTGAAGGTACTCGAGCTGCTTTCCGGCCTCTTGCGTTTCCAGCGCAAGCCGAAGCTGCCGGTCGCCATACATTCCGCTCGCCAGGAATATCAGGCCTCCTAAGGCCACCGCCGCCATGGATGCCCCGAAGAGCTTGACAATCCACTCCCGCCTGAGTTCCGTCCATTCAGATACTTTAGGCAACATGCCCCTGTTAGCCAGAGCGAAAGCGAAAGCCATCCACAAAGCATTTTCGATCCTGTGGAAGGGTCTGGTCCACATGGCATTGAACCACATCAAAAAAAGCATGGCGCATGCCCAGGCCACTTCCGGTCCCACCCGTATTTGCCCTGAAAGCACACTTTTAAATGCCTTGAGCCACCAGAAGGCGAAAAGGACGAGCACTATGCCGCCGGGAAGTCCCGTCTCGCAGAACCACTGTAGTACCTCATTGTGCGCCCACAGTGTGAATTTCCATTCTTTCTGAGGCCATATCTTGAGCATTTCCTTTTGCGCATCGAGGTAATTCCACTTGTAATGTCCCAATCCCACACCGGTTACAGGATGCATGCGAAACATTGTGTAGCTGGTCGCCCAAATGCTGTCCCGTTTTCCTACTGTTTCCGGTTCGGTAAACATCTCTCCTGATTTCGTAAGAAAGAAACTTCCCCTGCCGAAAGCATAGGAAGCGAAAAATGTAACCACCAGGACAAGGATGATAGCGTAGTTTCTTTTCCAAAAAACTTTTTTCATCAAGCCGAAGTATTTATGTTGCTTATAGATAAATCCGAGAATGACCCAGCCGGTAAAAAAGGACAAAAAGGCGGACCGGCTGGTCGAGTTCCACATCCCCCAGCTCAGGCCTGCAAGAAGCAGCAAGTTGACCGAAGCCTTGATGTCAACTTCGCCATGTTTCGACGGCCCACCCTTTTGTAAAAAAATGTAGACCGTACCCAAAAGCGTCATCACCACCCAAAGGCCGAACATGTTCTGCTGTCCCGTATTTCCTATGTATTTACCCGGCGTCGGGAGGATGAATGGGAATAAACCATTCAGCTCACGTATCTGAAGGTCGGCAAAAACCGTATTTAAAAAGGCATTCACTGCTGCTCCTAGAATAAGGGCCTCAAGGAGGTTACCGTCACCCCTGTATCGGACAAGGACGTATATGAACCAAAGAGAGGCAAAGAAAAACCATTCACGGACAAAGGTTGAAATCGAGGTCAAAGGAGCCCAGATAGGCTGAAGGGTCAAAAAAAGGAGAAGAAAAAGCCAGAGTGCCCCAAAAGAATCGAGTGTGAAACCCGTTTTGTTTACGCCATACCTGGCAAGCCGGTATCCCGCAAAGAGGGCAAGTATCCCGACGGGAACAAAAGCAAAAAACCATTTGGCAAGGTGCAGTGTCTGAAACCAGGCTGTACCGGAAAAAACCACGTTGGGTACGGTAAGTGCGATAAAAAGCATTACTGCATATAAGGGGAAGGGAACAAGTTCCTTTTCATCATCGATTCCGCGCAAGTCATGGTCCTCCGCGCTCCAATCCATCTTCAGTCCTTTCCCCGACAGGCGGTTTCCTGTCAGACAGAATCCCAGGCCATATTTACAAAATGGGCGTATTCTTTGCGGAAGATGAGCTTTACCGTTCCCGTGGGACCGTTCCTGTGCTTGGCAACTATGACTTCGGCCGTAGGATCCGTCTCTTCCCCGGCATTTTCATAATAGCCCGCCCTGTAAAGCAGGATGACTAGATCCGCATCCTGTTCGATCGCTCCACTGTCCCGGAGGTCTGAAAGTTGCGGTTTTTTCTCGGTTCGTTGCTCAACTGCCCTCGAAAGCTGTGAAAGGGCGATCAACGGCAGGTCGAGCTCTCTTGCTACGGATTTCAAAGAACGTGATATTTCGGCCACTTCCTGTTGTTTGTTTTCTATTCGCTTCGTAAAATGCATCAACTGAAGGTAGTCGACAATTATAAGGCCGATCCCGTCCTTGACAAATTGAGACTTAAAGCGCCTGCTCCTGGCCCTTAGATCAAGTGTGGACAAAACGGAACTGTCGTCGATAAATATGGGTGCTCTGGAGAGTTCTCCCGCAGCCTCGGCCAGATCGGTCCAGTTATTCTCATGAAACATCCCCGTGCGAAGGTCGTGTATATTAACCCTGGCCCGTGATCCCAGCATCCTTTGTACCAGTTGTTCCGCGCTCATCTCTAGACTGAAGAAAAGAACCGGACAATCGTGGTCTATGGCCGCCGAAAGGGCGACGTCCAGAGCAAAGGCCGTCTTTCCCATGGACGGTCTTGCCGCAAGAATGTTCAAGCTCCCGGGCTGGAACCCGCCCGTCAGGGTTTCAAAATCCTTGAATCCGCTCGGCACGCCCGTAACATTAGTTGCCGGAGAGTGGAACCTCTCTTCTATGGCTTGAAAGGTCGGGGCCAAAACATCTCCGATGCGCCTGAAAGGCGCCCTGCTTCCGCTTTGGGTAACCTCGAAGACCGCCCTTTCGGCTTCGTCCAGGACATCTTCAAGCTCCTTGTCATCGGCGTAGCCTAGACGCGCTATTTCACCTCCAACCTGGATAAGGCGGCGGTGCACTGACTTGTCCTTGACGATCCTTATATGGTACTCCACGTTTGCCGTGGTCGGCACCGCATCGACAAGCCCTGCCACGAAAGGTTGTCCCCAGGAAGAGTCCTGTATTTTCTGTTTCGAAAATTCTTCCAGAAAAGTCAGCGGATCCACCGGTTTAGACTTGGCCGCCATGTCTCTCATGAGCTTGAATGCCTGCTGGTGTTCCACGTCATAAAAATCCTCGGGGACGAGGCTGTCCACTGCGAGGGTTAGCGCCTCTGCGTCCAGAAGGCAGTCGCCTAGCACTGCCCTTTCGGCTTCCAGGTTGTGGGGAGGAACCTTGTCGAAGAGTTGGGCCGGCACCTCAGTCTGCCTCCACCGTGATGTTCATCTTCGCCTCGACGCCTTGAAAAAGCCGAACCAGAATGGAATATGTGCCAAGTTCCTTTATTTGTTCGTCCACTTTGATATCTTTCTTGTTGACCTTCACCTTGAACTGCTCTTCTATGGCTTCGGCAATCTGGGAAGAGGTAACGCTACCGAAAAGTTTCCCTTTTTCGCCCGCACTCGCCCTTACTTTGACATTTTTGCCCTGAAGGTATTTTCTTGATGCTTCGGCCTCCTCGCGGGCCTTCTCGTCCTTTGCTTTTTTCGCTTTCTCCTTTTGCCTAAGCTCCGCTATTTTTTCCTTTGTCGCCTCTTCGGCGAGGCCACGGGGTATAAGGTAATTTCGTCCGTATCCGTCGGAGACTTCCACAAGTTCTCCTTTTTTCCCCAATTTACGGACATCTTCAAGCAAGATACATTTCATCGGGCACTCACCTCCGAAATTTCGACCTGATGTCGAACCACATGTCAATAATACCCAAAATAACGGCCAGTTGAGTCAAAAGGGGCACGAAAAGAGTCAAAAATACTCCAATAAACCTGAGGATTTTCGGCGCTTTCTTCACGCACATGAAGGCCCATGCAACCGCCAGCCCCTGCAGGTAAAACAAAATCATCACCAGGATACGCAAATTAAGACCGATCCTGGGAATCACCGGTGGAACATTTTCTATGTAAGCCGCCATAGACAAAAGAACCGCAACCAGTAGCGCCCAAAAAAGATTTCTGGGAAAACGCCAATATGAAAGGGCAGGAACGGGGGGGAGAACACCCCTCCCTATCCTTTTAAGCACGGAACGGCTGACAACGTAGCTTAAAAAACAATCCAGAGCGGAAGCCATTATCAAAAGCGCCGGGAAAACGTAGGGCAGCAGGCTCAAGGTGGACCTGATCTGTTTTTCCGCGGTTGCCAGAGTCTCCGGTGACATGCCCATACGTTGGTAAACTGCGAGGACACTGTCTATTACGGAGCCTACTTCTTCCGGACCAAGCCCCATAGGGTTGACCCCGGTTATTTTGGCCACCAGCACCATGAGAAGGAGTTTCCCGGCCAGTGAGACCAGAACCCCCCAAAGTAGGATCTCTACCGAGGAATTCAACCGCTTGGCCAGTATCCCAAGTCCCACGCCCAGAATTCCAAATCCAAGAAGAAAGAAGAGTCCTCCCGTGACTCCGGTAAAGGCACTTACCAAAATGGAAGCCACGAAAACTCCCAGAACAGATCTGGCCATGCTGTGCCGCAGTCCCAAAACGACCAGCGGAGCGGGACAAACCAGGGAAAATATCATTCCAACAACAGGCAGTACATAACCTGCGAGAAAAAGTACCACAGCAAGAGCCATCAGAAGGGACGATTCAACCATTTCCCTGGTTTTATTCATTTTCTTCCCCCTTCCATAGTCAGCCCAATCACAAAGCCAAACTACCAATAAAGGGGAGAAGCCGCGGCCCCTCCCCCTCCAAGGAGTTTTTAAAAACTTTGATGCCGTAAACCTATTCGACGGTGTACGGCAACAGGGCCATGAAGCGGGCTCTTTTAATGGCCCGTGTCAGCTGCCTCTGGTGCTTCGCACAACTGCCTGTAACACGACGTGGTACTATCTTGCCGCGTTCGCTCAGGTATTTTCTGAGCTTATCCGTTTCCTTATAATCGACTTTGTCCACCTTGTCGATACAGAAGAAGCAGACCTTGGGCCTTCTTCTCCTCTTGGTTTTTCCTCTCGGAAAGGCCATGACAATCCTCCTTTTGCCTTAAAAGGGGAAGCGCTTCTAAAAAGGGATGTCCACTTCGTCGTCTTCTCCCTTTTCGGAATCCACTTCCGAAAAATCCATGGGGAAGTCGTCGTCAAAACCCTTTTCCCTAAGACTTCCTACCCGTTCTTTTCTGGTAGTGCCGGAATCGGCTTCCTGACCTCGGTAGCCTCCGTCGTTATCGCGTCTGCTGCCGACGAAATTGACTTGCTGTGCAACTACTTCGGTCACCCACCTGCGTTCGCCGCTTGAGGTTTCGTAGTTTCTTACCTGCATTCGTCCTTCAACCAAAACGGCGCTGCCCTTGCGCAGATAACGTTCACAGTTTTCGGCCTGATTCCCGAAAACTACTACGGGAATGAAATCGACCTGCTCCTGCACTTCGCCGTCGCGATTTTTGCTTATGCGGTTTACCGCTACGGTTATTTTTGCGATGGCCTGGTTGGATGTAGTGTATCGGACTTCCGGATCCCTGGCCAGGTTGCCCATGAGAATAACCTTGTTGAAACCTCGTGCCAACGAAATCACTCCCTAGCTTTCATCACGTAGGGTAACAAGATGACGCATAACCTGCTGTTTCAACCGCAGAATCCTTTCGACCTCGGATACTTTTTCAGGTTCGATCTTGAAAGCCATTACCGAATAGTGGCCTTCCATTCGCTTCTGGATAGGGTATGCAAGGCGCCGCTTACCCCATACTTCGGCTTTTTCGATCTCACCCCCGAGGTTCCGCACGACCTCCTGTATCTCATCGACAAGTGCCTTGTGGTCTTCAAGCTCAGGTTCGAGGATTACCATCAATTCGTAGGGTCGCACGTTTTCACCTCCTCCCTTTGGACTTTTGGTCCCTCTCGACATAAAGAGGGACAGGGGACAAACGAATGAGAATTATACGCTACTGCTTCTCCGGAGGCAAGTCGTCTCCCGAAACGATTTCGATCCGAAAGATTTGCTCGCCCGGATAAGTCAGGTTGAACTGTTCTCTTGCCAATCTGGCAATCCCTTCCGGCGTTTTGTAAAACCGGATCTTGTCTTCCATTTCCTGCATCTTTCTGCTCATTCTCACCAGGCGGTCCATGCGCTCATCCACCAGAACGGAGAGTTCCCGAATCTTGTTGATCTCCACTATATAGGCAGTTCCGATTATCGCCAGTATGCAAAAAACCGCTGCAAGAAGAAAAACCCAGCGCAACCGGATCATTTCACTTTTACATCCTTTCGGGTGCCGTTATCCCGAGAAGGTCCAGAGCCTTGGCAAGCACCACTTTGGTAGCTTTGGTGAGGCACAAACGTGCTGCTTCAAGATCTTCATTTACGCCCAGGACCCTGTGGGCATTGTAAAAACTGTGGAAAGCCCCGGCAAGTTCGTAAGCGAAAAAGGTTATCCTGTGAGGTGCGAATTCTTCCGCCGCTTTTTTTACCTCGTCAGGAAAGGAAGCTATTTGCCTGATAAGCGCCGTCTCCTCAGGTTCCTTGAGAAGGGTCACATCGACTTCGGATGGATCCCTGGAAAGAGGGGCTCCCCTCGATTCCGCTTCCCTGAAGATGCTATTTATCCTGGCATGGGCGTACTGCACGTAATAAACAGGATTTTCAGTGGATGTACTCTTCGCCAGGTCAAGATCAAAATCCAGATGACTGTCCGAGCGTCTCATGGCAAAAAAGTACCTTGTCGCGTCGACCCCGACTTCCTCTATAACTTCGCGGAGGGTGACGAATTCACCTGAACGCGTGGACATGGCTACCTGTTCGCCGCCCCTGAGCAGGTTGACAAACTGTATGAGAAGCACTTCAAGATCCTCCGGCTTTCTGCCCAGAGCCTGGACGGCAGCCTTCATCCTGGGGATATAACCATGGTGGTCTGCGCCCCAAACATCGATTACAAGATCGAATCCCCTGTCATACTTGTTTTTATGATAAACCACGTCGGACATGAAATAAGTGGGAACGCCATTGCTGCGCACGAGCACTCTGTCCTTGTCATCTGAAAAGGCGGTAGACCTGAACCATATCGCTCCGTCGGCGTCGTAGGCGTAACCGTTCTCTTTTAAAGTGGCGATGGTTCTTTCAACTGCTTCGCCCTCATACAGGGATTTTTCAGAGAACCAGACGTCGAACACTACCCCGAACCGGGAAAGGTCTTCCTTGATGCCTTCCAAGATATCAGACATTGCATAATCCTTGAAAAAAGGCAGGCTCTTTTCGGGATCTGCATCCAGGAACCTCTCCCCTTCGGCCTCGCGTATTTTATCTGCGATTTCGTATATATAAGCGCCCTTGTATCCGTCCTCGGGGAAAGTGACCAGCTCCGGCTTACCGCAAATCTCGAAATACCGGGCCTGAACGGACTTTCCCAGAAGTTCCATCTGCAGTCCGGCATCATTTATATAGTATTCTCTTTCTACTTCCCAACCAGCGTAGGAAAGGATGTTCGCACATATATCACCTACGGCCGCACCCCTACCGTGTCCTACGTGCAAAGGCCCGGTGGGGTTGGCACTCACAAATTCCACCTGTACTTTTCTTCCTTTTCCTACATCAACGCGACCAAAGTCCTCCTGCTTTTCTATGACGTTTGAAAGCAGATCCGATATCCATTTGTCTGAGAGGACGAAGTTTATGAATCCCGGCCCTGCCACCTTGATTTCTTTCAGATATTCGCTATGTTCGAGACGTCTGACAATGTCCTCGGCCAGGATCCTGGGCTTTTCACCAAGGAATTTGGCCCACTGCAAGGCAACATTCGTAGCCCAGTCGCCGTGATCCTCTCGCCTGGGCCTTTCTATTTCCACAATCGGTTCCTCTTCGAGCGTTTTCCCCCGTTCCTCGGCGATCTCCAGTAAAGCCTCAGTCAGAAGGTTCCTCAGGATTTCTGAAACATCTTTTTTCATCGCTGCATCAACCCCATTTCAGGTTCAATGTGTTTTTCTAAGAGGAATGGTCATATCCGCCCAGGCCAGGTTTCTCCTGATCACAGACTGTAAATTTCTGAAGCCTTCTCCATCAGTTGCTGAGGAAGAAAGCACTACTTTATACCCTCCCTCTACGTTTCTCTTTCTTTTGTTGTATTTCATCTCTTCCGTTAATGATATGCCTGTAAAGCCATATGGACGCGTTGCGGGAAGGGCGACGGCATCGAACCCATAGGGCAATCTCAGGATTACCTGCTGTTCGAAGACGAAAGGAAACCTCAAAGACAGACCGGCCTTTCCATTTTCCGAAAGCACATCAGACTGCCAGGGCAAAATCGCCACGGGCCAGCGCACGAGAATATCACCGGCGGAAATGATGCCCATCGAGGCACGGAAAGAAATATCGAGGTCAAAGCCGTTGTTTGTTGTCTTAACCTGGGCTTTTTGCCAGCTGATGTCGGGCATGTTGGGAAACTTTATATCACCGAGAAATCCGAAGTCGTTTTGCTGCGTAGGTACTCGACCAACAGGAAACATCTCAAGCCATCCTCCCCTGGCCCTTATCCTGAGGTCACCCAAGGCTATTCCGTTTTCGTCAAGCTCAATGTTCCACCTCAGCGTAAGCCTGTGGTCACCGGCTTCCCCGGCAGGTATAACCCGCTCAACCACGCTGTTTTGATCCTTACCGTACAAGGTTTTACCCCAAAGGGAAGGGTCCAGCGTCCCAGGCGGGGTACTTTGGCCCACTTTATAGTAAAACCCCTTTCCCACAGGTGGGTCGAGAAAAAGCACGGGGCGCGCCCAGAGTTTTTTCGTGCCGGGTACCATTTTGCTTAACCCTGCTGCTGGTTCCCACAAAACTTCAACTTTCCACCCGGCCTTTTCCAGCCAGCTTTTCAACAAAAAGCACGCTTCTCGGACAGACCAGGGGCCTTCATCGGGAATATCGCCTGCCGAACGCACGTAATCAGTCGGAAGTATCTTTGAAACAAACTCATTTTCGCTGAAAAACCTAAGAACAGATTCACCGGTACCAGTGGAAGGTCCCCCGGCAAGCAGACGTTCGACTTCTTTCGGAACCGGCGTTTCTGAAGGTACCGGCATCTCCGCCATGGCTTCTTCAAAAGCCGTCCTGAGTCCTTCCCTAAGGCTGAAGACAAGGACTTTCGAAGGTTCCGATAAAAGCCCTAGAGTTTTAGCGGGCCGAGTATCAAGGATCATCCAGGTGTAGGTGTCGGTAGGTCCGGTTTTTTGCAGCGTCGGTTCCAGACCGCCGCCATGTGAAATAAGCCGTGTGCCGCCGGGCACCTCTACGGAGATTCTTTGTTCCCAAATCGGAAGCTCCATTGCAAGCTCTATCTTGTCTTCCATGTTCATATTCGTGGGTAAGACAGTTCGATAACCGATCACAAGTAAACGACCCCCAAGATTGTTCGGAATCCGTATCTCGGTCGTTTTCCCATTCTCCAGGAGAGATTCGCGGGGTTTGATGGAAAGCATCGGAGCTGTTGTCCTCGGGTCGTAAAGTTGAGCCTCGATTATTTCACAGTATCCACCGGGTGGGGCCACTAGTAAAATAGAGGGCCATGTTTTCGAGAGTCCATGGATCTCCTCAAGAACCAGGTAGGTAGTCTTCTCCATGGAACCGTCCGCCAGCAAATTGTATTTTATGTCGCGCAAAAGGACTATCCCGTTTGCAGTACCATACATTTCTACCGAAGGGGCTTCCCTCAAAACCTCCGGAAGGACGCTTTCAACGTCAAGCGCCACGGCCTTTCCAGTCATGAGGAAGAAAGAAACGCACAGGGCCGCCGCTAACAGCACTATACCTACTGTATTCGCTCTTGCTCGACTCTTCACTCCTGTCATCATTCCTTCCTGGTTTCCCTCAAATTCCCTGATCAAGCGTTTTTACCGCAACAATGCTTGTATTTTTTCCCGCTTCCACACGGGCATGGATCGTTTCTTCCTGTTTTTCGGCCCTTGCGTACCGGTTGCCTTGTCTGGGGTCCATGCCCTCCGCCGGGGGAAGTCTTGTCTATTTGTCCAAGAGCCTTTCCGATGGGAACGGCCTCATGGTTCGACAAATCAAGTCCTTGTTCTTTCCGGCGAGGTTGGCTCTCTTCGACAACGGAAACCCTGAAAAGATATTCAGCGACGGTCTTCCTGACCCTTTTCATCATATCCTGAAACAGATTGTATGACTCAAACTGGTATTCCAAAAGAGGATCCTTCTGGCCGATCGCCCTGAGACCGATGCCGCGCCTGAGTTCATCCATCGCAAGAAGATGCTCTTTCCATGCGGCATCTAACACCCGAAGGATCACGAAACGTGCAAGGGCGTTCGCCGTTTCCCTGCCCATTGCCTCGATCTTTGTGTCCAACCTGTTTCTCAACTTCAAACGAAGAGAGGCCGCCGCCTCTTCCAGATCCCCGGGGGTTTCCACACCTTCAAGGTGTTTTTCGTCTCCCGGCAAAAACGTGCTTTTTACGGCTACTTTCACAGCTTCGAGCTGCGGTTCACCATCTTCGGGGAAGCATTCTTCCAGGATACCCGCCAATGCATCGTCGACAATCTGCCTGGCGTAATCAAGAACGTCGGGCTCGGTCAGGATTTTCCTGCGCTCTTCGTATACAGCCTCCCTCTGTTGATTCATGACGTTGTCGTACAACAGAAGCTGTCGCCGTATATCAAAATGATACTGTTCCACCCTCTTTTGAGCCGATTCTATGGCGCGGCTCAAAAGACCGTGCTCTATAGATTCCCCTTCCTCCATGCCGAGTTTACCCATAAGCCCTTCGATTTTATCTGATCCGAAAAGACGCAAGAGGTCATCTTCAAGGGAAAGGTAAAACCGGCTGCACCCTGGATCGCCCTGGCGTCCGCTTCGTCCTCTGAGCTGGTTGTCGATCCGCCTCGACTCGTGTCGCTCCGTGCCTATGATCTTTAATCCCCCGAGTTTGACCACGCTTTCGTGTTCCTCTTCACAGGCCCGTTTTTTCTCTTCAACGACTTTCCGGAAATCTTCAGGTTTTTCTGCGGGATCTATTTTTTTACGCGCGCATTCTTCCTTTGCCAGAGATTCCGGATGCCCCCCCAGGACGATGTCAGTTCCGCGACCCGCCATATTAGTCGCTACCGTGACTGCCTTCAATCTTCCGGCCTGGGCAACTATCTGGGCTTCTTTTTCATGATGCTTGGCATTCAAAACGTTGTGCGGTATTTTCCTGGCTTTCAGTATCTTGCTGAGGCGTTCAGAACTTTCTATGGACGTAGTGCCTATCAAAACTGGCTGACCACTATTGTAAGTTTCTTCGATCTCATCGGCCACTGCCGCATATTTTTCCCTTTTGGTCCGGTAAATTACATCCGGGAAATCCTCCCTGATCATTGGCTTGTGTGTAGGAATGACAATTACTTCAAGCCCGTAGATCTCCCTGAATTCTTCCTCCTCTGTCGCCGCAGTTCCCGTCATGCCCGCTACCTTGTCATACATCCTTACATAATTCTGAAGAGTAATCGTGGCGAGCGTCTGATTTTCCTTTCCGATTTGGACCTTCTCCTTAGCTTCTATAGCCTGGTGAAGGCCATCGGAATAACGTCTCCCAAACATCAGGCGCCCGGTAAATTCATCTACTATTACTATTTCCCCATCCTTGATAACGTAGTGTACGTCTTTTTCGAAAAGATGATGCGCTTTGAGAGCCTGAACGATACGATGACCAAGTTCAGAGTGCTGGTACTCGGTAAATAGCTCCGGGATCCCGAGGATCTTTTCGCATTCTGCAATACCTTTTTCTGTCAAGGCCACGTTTCGTTCCTTTTCGTCCACTTCGAAATCGACATCTTTTTTAAGCCGACGCGCCACATCGTCAGCCCGTTTATAAACCTCTACGTTGTCTTCAGAAGGGCCCGAGATTATAAGAGGAGTCCGGGCTTCGTCGATAAGTATCGAATCGACTTCATCCAGTATTATGTAAGCGTGATCACGCTGTACCATCTGGGAAGCATCTAGAGCCATATTGTCACGAAGGTAATCGAACCCGAATTCGGTATTCGTTCCATAGGTGACATCCGCCTCATATGCTCTTTTGCGTTCTTCCTGATCCATAAAGGCGTAGATCACACCCACGGAGAGGCCCAGGAACCTGTAGATAGGCCCCATCCATTCGGCGTCGCGCCGGGCAAGGTAATCGTTGACCGTTACAAGGTGCACTCCCCTGCCTGACAAGGCGTTCAGCACGACGGCAAGAGTTGCGACAAGGGTTTTACCTTCCCCCGTTTTCATTTCCGCTATCTTTCCCTCATGCAGCGCGATCCCGCCCATAAGCTGTACGTCGAAATGGCGTAGTCCTGTTGTCCGCCTGGACACCTCGCGTACCGCTGCAAACACTTCCGGCAGCATGTCGTCAAGCTTCTCTCCTTCGGCTGCCCTTTCCCTGAAAAGTCTTCCAAGGGCTGAAAGTTCTTCGTCGGAATATTCCTGCATTTTGGGTTCGAGAACGTTAATCTCCTCGACGATCTTCTCGTACCGTCGAAGGGTGCGTTCGTTTTTGTCCAGTCCAAGTTTTTTCTTTATGCTTTCCAGCATTGATTTCACCTCTGTCAAGGATGGGAAAGGCTGAAAGGGTTTCGGTGTCCGATTATATGACTGGCGGGCCGTAGAGTCAAAAGCACGGAGCCCAGAAGGCTCCGTGCTTCGCTAAAAAACTATAACGATACTGGATGCAGCTTTGCCAGGAAATGCTTGAGCCCCTTAACCTCCGGAGCCTCGACTATTTCCAACCCGTATTTAACCTTATGTCTGCGTTTATAAACATCAATTATCCTGGAGGCCACGTACTCGATATGACTGTTTGTATAAGTTCTTCTGTTGATTGCGAGGCGGTATAGTTCGAGTTTCGGGGGAATGATTTCTCCAGTGACCTCGTCTTCGTTTTCGAAGGCCAATGTTCCGAGGCCAATACCCCTTACGGCCCCTTCCCTGTAGACCTCGACAGAAAGCACGTCCGCAGGAAATTTAAGGCGGGGGATATGCGGAAAGAAAGCCGCGGCGTCTACAAAAACCGCGTGCCCGCCCGCCGGCTTGACAAAGGGAACACCAGCTTCGTCGAGGAGCCCGGCAAGATATTCGACCTGCGCCACTCTATGACCCAAATAGGCTTCGTCGGTCATCTCCCTCAATCCCACGGCCAGGGCCTCTAGGTCACGTCCTGCGAGACCCCCATAGGTCGCAAAACCTTCATACAGGATGACCCTCGGAAGAAGGGTATGATACATTTTTTCGGTCCGGCAACAGATCATCCCCCCGATGTTGACAAGCGGGTCCTTCTTGCAGGACACGGCTATTGCATCGGCTGTATCCATCATGGCCCGCAGAATTTCCCTCACCGACATGGAGGAGAATTCCCGTTCACGAATCTTTATGAAGTAGGCGTTTTCCGCCATGCGGGCAGCATCAAGAAAAAGGGGAATCCCATGCTTTCTTGCAACCCTTGAGACCTCTCGGAGGTTTTTGAGGCTAACCGGCTGTCCTCCGCCGGAATTATTCGTGACCGTCACCATGATCAGCGGGACCCGTTCTTTTCCTTCACGGTTGATCACATCCTCAAGTTTTCCGATATCCACGTCACCCTTGAAAGGAAGGACCGCGGAAGGGTCATAAGCCTCTTCTATGACACACTCGACTGGTTCGGCACCGGCATTGAAAATATGAGCCCTGGTCGTATCAAAGGGCATATTGAAAGGGACCTTGTCACCAGCTTTGAGTAAGGTCCCGAAAATCACGTTTTCAGCAGCCCGACCCTGGTGAGTGGGTATGACGTAATCGAATCCCAGTACTTCCCTGACGGATTCCTTGAGGGCATAAAAACTGTCTGCGCCAGCGTAGGCCTCGTCTCCACACAAAAGCGCCGCCCACTGGTACTTGCTCATCGCACCTGTCCCTGAATCGGTAAGAAGGTCGATGTAAATCTCTCTTGCGGCCAAGCCAAACATGTTAAAGTGTGCCCTTTCCAGGGCCTTTTCCCGTTCGCTTGCGTCTGGAAGTCTTACAGGTTCCACCATCCTGATCCTGAACGGCTCCGGCTGCACTGAAGAAACCATCACATTACCTCCCTGTTAAAGCTCCTCTTACGCTCAGCTTTCAGGAAGCATTCTAGACCAGTGCCTGCCTATACTCTGAAAAAACAATTATAACATCCATGGTGATTATTATATTATCGGCTACCATCCTTTCCGGAGACTTTCCGTTCCACGAAGAGATTTTTACTCTTGAGGAAATAATCCGTTCCCGAAGCGACGGTAACCAACATTGCCACCCACATGGCCAGTAACCCTCCAGGAAGATTAAATATCACCAGTAGAATTGCTGTTATCTGTACTACCGTTTTTACCTTGCCCAACGAAGAAGCGGGGATTACTTCCCCTTCCGAGATGGCCACCATCCTCAGACCAGTTACGAAAAACTCTCTTGAAACGATCACCACCACGATCCATGCGGGCAATCTCTGCAACTGAACCAATGAAACCAAAGCGGCCGTAACCAGTATCTTGTCAGCCAGCGGATCGACAAGTTTGCCGAAATTAGTCACCATTCCATGTTTCCGGGCAACATAACCATCTACTGTGTCGGTAGCGGCCGCTATGATAAATACTACTCCTGCCAAAAGATCGCCAAAGGGCAAGCCCAAAAAACTGCCGAACTGGGCCCTTAAAGTGAGAAAAACCATGACCAGCGGCGCCAAAAATACCCGCGAGAGGCTCAACATATTCGGAAGATTCAATGCCGTCATGGCGACTCACTCCCCCAGGCCAATTTTCCAGGTTTTCTTGCTTTGTTCTCAACCCAAAAACCTGGAAGCAAAAAAGTCCTTCTTTTTTAACCTCCCAGGTAGGCTTCCTGAACTCGCTTGTCGTTTAACAGATCCTGCCCGGTTCCCTCGAGAACGATTTGCCCTACCTCAAGCACATAGGCGTAGTGTGCTATCTTGAGGGATGCGAAGGCGTTTTGCTCGACGAGCAAGACCGTTTTCCCCTGCTGATTGATCGTCTCTATGATCTCGAAAACTTCCTTGACCAGAAGCGGAGCAAGCCCTAGAGAAGGTTCATCGAGCATCACCAGTTTAGGGGAGCTCATCAGGGCCCTTCCTACGGCAAGCATTTGCTGCTCGCCTCCCGAAAGTGTCCCGCCCTTTTGCCAGAGACGTTCCTTGAGCCTGGGGAAAAGCTCGTAGACCCATTCCAGATCCCTTTCAATTCCGTCCTTGTCATTTCGGCTGTATGCTCCGAGCATGAGGTTGTCCAGAACGCTCAGGTGCGGGAATATCCTTCTTCCCTCCGGCCCCATGACGATTCCTGCCTTGACCACGTCCTCTGGGGACCACCCGTCGATGGGCTTGCCTTCATACAGTATTTCTCCACTTGACTTTCGAACGAGCCCGGCAATAGTTCTGAGAGTCGTGCTCTTGCCGGCTCCGTTCGCCCCTATGAGGGTAACTATTTTCCCACTGGGAACGTCTATCGATATGCCCTTCAGGGCGTGAATCCCACCATAATGAACGTGGAGGTCCCTGACGTTAAGCATTCTGCAAGTACTCCTCTCCCAGGTAGGCTTCGATCACCTTGGGATCACCCTGAATCTTTTCCGGATCGCCTTCGGCTATTGTAACTCCGTAATCGAGAACCCAGATATGTTCACAGATACCCATAACCACTTTCATGTCGTGTTCGATCAGAAGAATCGTGAGATCGAACCTGTCCCTTATCTGCTTGATGAAATCCATCAATTCCTGTGTTTCGTGCGGATTCATTCCGGCTGCCGGCTCATCCAGCAGCAAAAAGC
>DMCT01000072.1:2784-4820 GCA_003446665.1 Synergistaceae bacterium | reverse complement strand
CCTTTTCTTCCTTGAAAAAGGAAGGCAAGCTAAGCATGGCATGCCACCACGTTGTCTTCTGGCGCAGGTGCGCTCCGACCATCACGTTTTGCAGGACGGTACCACCGGCAAAAAGCCTTATGTTCTGGAACGTCCTGGCAATCCCCGCCTTGCAAATTTTATGCGGCGGCCACCCGGTTATGTCTTCTCCCATGAAGTGAATGGACCCTTCTGTGGGCTCGTAAAAACCGGTGATCATGTTGAAACAGGTCGTTTTCCCCGCGCCGTTGGGTCCTATGAGGCCTACTATTCTTCCTTTTTGAACCTGGATGCTGAATTTATGAACTGCCGTAAGACCCCCGAACCTCATCGTAACGTCTTTTGTTTCAAGCACTATTTCACGGGACGTCATTTTTCAACACCCCGCTTCCTGAAAAGGGCAAAAACGGTATCCCATGTGATTTCCTTTCTCCCCATTATCCCCTGGCGCCTGAAAAGGATGATAAAAAGCAGAGCCAGGGAGAAAACGACCATGCGCATGCCAGGAATTCCGGGGATATAGAATTCTCCTATGGTAATCGGGTTTTCCACTATCCTCAGCCATTCCAGCAACACGGTTATTATGACCCCTGCTATAATCGTACCGGTTATCGAACCGAGACCGCCGGCAACGACGATCATAAGCACGTTGAAAGTTAGCAGGAAAAGGAACATCTTCGGGTCTATGGTGGTCAGCAGGCTACCGAGAAGCGCCCCCCCTACACCAGCGAAAAAAGAGCCTATGGCAAAAGCCGTAAGCCTGTACCTGAAGGTGTTTATGCCCATGGCTCGAGCGGCTACCTCGTCATCCCTTATGGCCTTGAGGGCATTGCCGTAGTTGCTGTTTACAAGCCGGATCACAATTACCAGCGTGATAAAACACCAACCATAGTTCCACCAGATGTTCGCGTAATCGGGTATCCCTTTGAAACCCAGCGCCCCGTTTGTCACGCGCGGCAGATTGTTGGCAAGGACGCGTATGATCTCTGCAAAACCAAGGGTTGCTATCCCAAGATAATCCCCGCCCAGCCTGAGAACCGGCAGGCCTATGAGGATGCCCGCAAGGGCCGCCATCAAACCGGCCAAAATGACTGCCACCAAAAAGGGTGCATGCATTACTGAAAAGGGCCACATGGCCGGCTCGAGTATGAAAAGCACCTGTTTCTGCAATGGCGGCATAATCAAAAGAGCGCAGGTATATGCACCTATAGCCATGAAACCCGCGTGCCCGAGGGAAAACATGCCGGCAAAACCGTAGATCAGGTTAAGGCTTAATGCAAGGATTATATTAACGGCTATGAGGTTCATGATCTGTATCTTGTACCCGTCCAGGTTTCCTTGCGCCCAAAAAAGAAACAACACGAAGGCTCCAACCAGCAGGCCGTTCAGTATGAGGTTTCGTTTACGTTTGTCTTCCATCACACTTTATCCTCCAGTTTTTCGCCGAGAAGACCTGTGGGTTTGACTAAAAGGATTATTATCAGGAGAACGAAGGCGAAAGCGTCTCGATAACCGGCCAAAGCCGGGAGGAAGGCCACTATCATTATCTCCATGATGCCCAGGATCAACCCCCCCAAAACCGCACCTTGAATTGACCCGATGCCGCCGAACACGGCGGCAATGAAGGCTTTGAAGCCGGGGATTACTCCCATTACCGGCTGAAGTTGCGGGTACCGTAGAGCCCACATGATTCCCGACGCAGCAGCCAGGGCCGAACCGATGCCAAAAGTCAGCGCAATGATCCTGTTGACCGGTACGCCCATAAGACGGCTCGTTTCTATGTCCTTGGAAATGGCTCTCATGCCCAGCCCGGGTTTTGTCTTGTAAACAATGAAAAGCAACCCCAACATTAGAAGAAAGGAAAGAACCGGTACCACTAGTGTAAGAGGAAGAATCCTCACTTTTCCCACCACTATGACATCGACCAACCATCCCGGACGCTGAACTTCCCTGGGGATGGCCGAAAATACAACAATCGCCAGATTCTGCAGGAAGAAAGACACGCCTATAGAACTGAT
>DMCT01000072.1:0-2758 GCA_003446665.1 Synergistaceae bacterium | reverse complement strand
ACGCCCGTAAGGGACGTAACTGCGATGGCCACGATAACGGCCAAAAACCACGGCAGATGCAAGAGGGTAACTCCCCAGAAGACGAAATAGGCCCCCAGCATAAAAATTTCGCCATGAGCGAAGTTTATCAACCGGAGGATGCCATAAACCATGGTATAACCGATCGCTATAAGTGCGTACAGGCTCCCGAGCGTCAAGGCGTTGAAAAGATGCTGAATAAACATTGCCATGCTCATGGGCTGTTTCGCCTCTCTTTCACAGAAAAGCGGGGGAGGCGGGTATCCCTCCCCCGTATGCTATTTCAAACTAAAACCTGCCCATTACCTGCGTTTTTAAAGCTCCGGCTGAATCGTCGCAACGTACTGTTTCTTTCCATCCTTAATCATGACGATCCCGACAGGTTTTTCGGCATCGTGGGTTTCGTTGATGGTCGTCAGGCCGGTAACGCCCTCGAAATCCCTGGTTTCCGCCAGGGCCTTGGTGATGGCTTCGGGATCGATGCTGCCGGCACGCTTGATGGCGTCGATAAGGATCATGTAGGAGTCATAACCGAGAGCGGCATTTACGTTCGGGTCCTGACCGGGATTTTTCTTTCTCCAGTTTTCGGTGAACCTTTGGGCAGTCGGATTCATGTCCTCCATGGATGGATCATAGGGGAAGGTGGTGTGAACAAAACCCTCGACGGCTTCCCCACCGATCTCGACGATCTTCGGGTTGTCCATTGCGTCGCCGCCCATGATCTGAAAGTCGGCGCCAAGCTCGGCAGCCTGTTTCATGATAATGGCTCCCTCGGCAAAATAAGCGGGGATAAAGAGAACGTCGGGTTCCTTGCTGATGATTTCCGTCAGCTGGGCCGTAAAGTCCTGGTCACCTGAGTTGTACCTGAGTTTTGCTACGATCTCGCCGCCCATCTTGGTGAAAGACCTTTCGAAAAACCCTGCCAATCCCACGGCGTAGTCGTTGGCTACATCCGTCAGAAGAGCTGCCTTTTTTGCGCCCAGCTCATTGATTGCATAAGTCGCGGCACCGGCTCCCTGGTAAGGGTCGATGAAGCAGACGCGGAAGATATATTTTTTGCCTATTGTGACGAGCGGGTTCGTACAGGACGTACCAACCATCGGGATGCCTGCTTTTTCGGCAACTTCGCCACCGGCCATCGCAAGGGAAGACCCGTAGGTTCCGATGACCGCATGGACTTTTTCCCTTTCGATAAGGCGTTTGACGGCGTTGGCGGATTCTACCTTGTCGGACTTGTTGTCGACGACAAAAAGTTCCACTTTCTTACCGAGAACCGTTGGAACTTCTTCGTGCGCCATCCTAACGCCGTCTAATTCGAGCTGTCCTCCGAAAGCGTTCTGACCCGTCAGTGGCAGGTATACGCCAATCCGAACGGTGTCATCCTCTGCGAACGCCTGCCCGCCGGCCAAAACCAAGCCTGCCATCGCCACCAGGGCAAAGACACCAAACAACACACCTTTTTTCACGTGATTTCACCTCCTGGAAGTGTTTGTTACATGAATGATTTTACACTAAAAAAAACGGCCGTGGAATATACGGCGATCCTTTCACTGGCGACAAATGCTTGGCGGGCGTTATGTTAAAAATAACAGCGCTACGGCTGGAAAGTTTTCTAGACATCGTTGCCACGCTCTTCGTGCAAGCGCCTGACCTCGTCAATGAAACTGGACACATCCGTAAACTCGCGGTAAACGGATGCGAACCGTACGTAGGCGACCTTGTGCAGTTTGCGTAACTCCTCCATCGCCAGATCTCCTACGACCTGGCTGGGAATTTCGTTCTGTCCACTTTCGTAAAGTTTCTCCTCTATACTGGACACGGCGTTTTCAAGCTGTTCCATTGGTATGGAAAGCTTTTCGCACGCCCTGGCAAGGCCTTTTAAAAGTTTATCCCTGTCAAATGCCTCCCGCTGGCCGCTTTTTTTTACTATCCACATTACCTGTGGTTCTTCAAGGCGCTCATAGGTGGTAAAACGGCGAAGACACCGAGGACACTCTCTCCTTCTCCTGACGACACGTCCTTCGCTCACTGTTCGTGTTTCTAAAACCCGTGTTTCCGGAGCCTTGCATTTCGGGCAGCGCACGGTATTCTCCTTTCGTTGCTCGAGTCATGACATGTTTTGGTATCCATTATATTACCTGACATTATATTACCTGACATTTAAACAGTTTCCAAACAAAACGGGATCCGGCTTAATACACCGGACCCCGCAAAAGAGTAACCTGGTCGAACATGTCTATTTTCCGCCGAGAAGTTCCGTTACGATCGCCTTTACTCGCGCGCCGTCGGCTTTTCCTCCGATTTCAGGCATCAATTTGCCCATTACTTTCCCGATATCCGAAGTTGAATTCGCTCCCACTGCCTGGATCACCTGCCGGGCCCTTTTGGTAATTTCTTCGTCGGTCATTTGTTCCGGCAGATATTTTTCGATAAGTTTTGCTTCTTCCAGTTCTTTTTCGGCCCGGTCGGAGGCTCCACCCAAGCGATATTGGTCCGCCGCTTCCCGCCTCTGCTTGATCAAACGTCTGAGCACGGCTGTAATGTCGTCTTGCGACAGATCAGCACTTCGCCCTTTCTCTATCTTCAGGTTCTCCAGGTCCGCTTTCACAAGCCTTATCGTATCCACTGCATCCTTGTCGCGACGTTTCATCGCTTCAACCAGGTCCATTTGCAGCCGCTCTTCGAAACTGTGCACCGGCCGCTACCTCCTTCGTTTCTTTCTTGAAGCCGCTTCCCGTTT
>DMCT01000096.1:10361-10603 GCA_003446665.1 Synergistaceae bacterium | reverse complement strand
CCTACGTCTATATGATCCCATGGCAATCTTTGATCGAAAGGTCGAAACCGGTTGACCCAGCTTTCCGGGTTCAGCCCGCATTCCTCGAAGGCCTTTTCCCATAAGGTGATGTCGAAACATTCGGACCAGCCGTCGAATCGTGCACCTTTTTTCCAGGCACTTTCGATGGCCCCTGAAACTCGCCTGTCGCCCAAAGCCAGGGCTGCTTCCAGGAAAGACTGATTCGGCTCGTGATAATTCAG
>DMCT01000096.1:493-10220 GCA_003446665.1 Synergistaceae bacterium | reverse complement strand
GGCTCCCACTGGAAGGGGGTGTGAGGCTTGGGTACGAATCCTGCGACAGAAAGAGAGACCTTTGCCTTCTTTCCCTCTTTTTTTGCGATTTTTTTTGCCAGGCGTGCCGTTTCAAGGATTCCTTCAAGGTCCCTTTCTTGTTCCGTAGGCAGGCCCATCATGAAGTAAAGCTTTATCCTGTCCCAACCTTGGCGGAAAACCTCTTCGAAGGTCCTTTCGATATCTTCATCGGTAACTCCCTTGTTTATAACATTCCGCAACCTTTGCGTCCCGGCCTCAGGGGCGAAAGTCAGCCCGCCGCGTCCCATCGACCTGAGCCGCTTCGCGAGGCCTACGGAAAAGCCGTCCATTCTCAGGCTCGGGAGGCTGAGATTGACCCTGTGCCTTTCGAGGAACGGCCCCAGGCGGTCTATTACCTCCTCAAGCCCCGAGTAATCGCATGACGCGAGTGATATCAGCCCGAGTTCTTCCCAACCCGTGTTTTTTATGATTTTTTCGGCCGCTGCCGCAATCGTCCCAGGAGATCGTTCTCTCAATGGTCTGTAGGTCATACCCGCCTGGCAGAACCTGCAGCCGCGCGTGCAGCCTCTGAATATCTCAACCGCCGCGCGATCATGAACGATACCCGAAGCGGGGACTATCATGGATTCGGGCACATGGGCAGAGTCAAGGTCAAGGACAGTCCGTTTGCGGTAACATCGGTTCGAAAGTGATTTGTCTTTTTCCATGGAAGGTACGTAGAAACCTTCCCGTTTGGAAAGTTCTTCCAAAACCTTTTCCCTGGCGTTTTTGAAGGATTCCGCGACTTCGAGTAGTTCCGGGAGGAGGATCTCGCCATCGCCAAGACAGAAAACATCTATAAAGGGGGCCAGTGGTTCGGGCGCTAGCGCCCCTGGGCCTCCCGCCGTTATCAAAGGCATGTCTTTACCACGGTCTGAACTTCGCAGGGGTATCCCGCCCAAATCCAGCATGGTTAGGATGTTAGTGGAGGTCAACTCGTACTGCAATGTGAAACCTACGACGTCGAAATCCTTCAAGGGCCTGCCCGAGTCGAGGCCGCACAAAAACTTTCCGGCGTTTCTCAACTCCGCTTCCATGTCCGGCCAAGGGCAGTAACTTCTGTCGACTTCGATTTCAGGGCTTTGTTCGGCGATGGAATAGAGGATCTGAAACCCCAGGTAGCTCATACCCACCTCATAAGCGTCGGGGAAGGCCAGACACAGCGCTATCTTCTTTTGTCCGTATGTTTGGCGAACAAGTTTGTAATCGCAGCCTATATATCTAAAAGGTTTTTTGACCCTGCCAAGAAGCGGCCGCATAGGGTCCATGCGTTCAGGAAACTCCATAAATCGACCTCCTGCAGTTTTTTCCTAGCTGTATTGCCTGCGGGTAGAAACAAAGATACTTTGCAGGATCCCAAGGGCCACTGCGAGGGACAAAAGGGCGCTGCCCCCGTAAGAAACAAAAGGAAGCGGCAAGCCTGTAACCGGAGCCAATCCCATGCTCATCGCGATACATTCGACGGTCTGAAACCAGAACCAGCCGGAAACCCCGGCGACAAAGATCCTGGCACGGCTATCCTTGGTCCTTACCCCGATCCCTATAATTCTCCACAATAAAACAGTGAAAAGGCCTATTACGATTACGGCCCCCAAAAACCCGAATTCTTCGGCGAAGACGCTGAAAACGAAGTCCGTGTGCGGTTCAGGCAAAAAATGCAACTTGCTCTGGGTCCCCTTTAGAAATCCCTTTCCGAAAAGGCCACCCGCGCCGACGGCTATCCTGGACTGTATGACGTTATACCCGCCACCCAGAGGATCGAGATAGGGATTTAAGAAAACGAGAAGCCGAAGTTTCTGGTATTCCTTAAGAAGCATCCACCCCATAGGGAGTGCCGCAAGTCCTGCAAGAAAGGTCCCCAGAAGATATTTTTTTGGCGTACCGGCGGCAAAAAGGGCTGCAATCGTTATTACCCCGTAAACAACAGCCGTTCCCAGGTCCGGTTGCAAAAGGACAAGAGCCCCGCTCGCACCCGCCAGGGCAAGGCTCCCCAGAAACCTCCTCACTTTGACAGGAGGATACCGAAAAAGCCACGAAGACAGAAACAGCGCCAGTGCAACCTTCCCAGCTTCGGAAGGCTGAAGGCTTACCGCCCCTATATTGAGGAACCGCCCGACATTGATCCAGCTCTGCGCGCCTCTCGAGACAGTCCCCAAGACAAAGACAAGAAGAAGCACGGCCAAAACTGCGACATACAAAGGGACGGACCATTTGAAAAAACGTTCGTGACCGATACAGAAAACGACCAGAAACGCAAAGCAAGATATGACGCCCCACAGCGCCTGACGATAGACCAGCGTTGCCAGGGCTCCGCCCTTCCCGGAGGTCGCACTATAGATCACAAGCAGGCCTGTGAAAAAAAGGATCACAGCCGACAGCACCAGAATAGGATCGATGTTTTTGAGCCGCGCCAGATCCCTGGAGAGGGAATCTTTAAGGCCCTTCATTTTTTACGGTTTTGGCTCCTTTTCTTTTTGCCCTCCGCGTGAATTTTTTCTTCTTTTCCCGGAGCCCCTTCCTGGCGACGTTTTACCCTGAGGACCGGAATGTTGGCCACTAACGCTACAGAGCTTTTGTCCTTTTCGAGCTCCAGTTCTATGCCCTCTTCCGAAATATCCATGTAATTGCTTATCACCGATATGATGTCACGGCGCAGACACTCCATCATGCCGGCGGAAATATCCGCCCGGTCGTGGATCAGAACTACCTGCAGCCGCTCCTTGGCGTTTTGTTTCGAATTCCCTACCTTGAAAAAGCGTGAGAGAAAGCCCATTGTCATGCTCCCTTCCGATACCTAAAGCCTGAGCATCCTCATGAGGCCCGCGAGAAAACCTCGTCCTTGCTCCCCCTGCGGTAGAGAAAGAGGAACGTCCTTGCCCAGAAGCCTGTCCGTAATGTCTTTGAAGGCCTTCGCAGCGGGCGACTGCAAGCCAAGCGAAAGAGGTTCACCCTTGTTGCTCGAAATGACGACCGAATCGTCTTCAGGCACTACGCCGATTATCTTGACGGCCAGAACCTCGCTGACGTCGTTGACGTCGAGCATATTCCCCTTGTCCACCATCTTCTGTCTGAACCTGTTTACGATGAGGTTGATAGTGTTTTTGCCGTCGGCCTCGAGCAATCCGATTATCCTGTCGGCATCACGGACGGACGAAACCTCGGGGGTTGCTACGACCAGAGCTTCGTCGGCACACAGGGCAGCGTTGCGAAATCCCGATTCTATACCGGCAGGGCTGTCTATAAGGACAAAATCGAAGGAACCCCTGAGCGAGTCGCACAAAAAACGCATCTGGTCAGGCGTTACCGCGTCTTTTGTTCTGGTCTGCGCCGCCGGCAAAAGATACAGGTTATCGACACGTTTGTCTCGCACGAGGGCCTGCTGCAGCTTGCACGCGTTTTCCACCACATCGACAAGATTGTAGACTATGCGGTTTTCAAGCCCCATCACGACATCGAGGTTTCTAAGGCCTATATCGGCGTCTACCGCTACAACGGAATACCCCTGCTTCGCCAGGCAGGCTGAAAGGTTCGCCGTGACTGTGGTTTTGCCGACTCCCCCCTTGCCCGACGTTACTACGATTATCCTGGTATCCAAATAAGATCCCCCCGTCCATGAATCTCGTCAACCTGCTTCCTTAAAAGACCAGTTCGTCTACAACTATCTGATCACCTTTGACTACCATCCGTACCGTTTTGCCCCACCAGGGTGCCTTGCTGTCGTGATAACTGATCTTTTCGCCGATTCTCACCTGGTTGGCTATAAAATGGCCGGCAACCACTACCACGGATTCATCCCCGGAACAACCCGCGTGCGCCAGTCCACAAAGGCGCCCAAGGATACATATCGATCCCGTACCGTAGACTTCGGCTCCCTCGTTTACGTTTCCGATGATAATGATATCACCGTCATGCTCTACTTTTTGTCCTGATCTGAGCGATCTCTGCAGTATCAACGCCGGTGAGGGCGGATTTTTTATGAAGCCGGCAGGGCCTTTCTTTTCCAGCGGATCACGTTCAAAGGTCCTCAGTCCCATCCTTTTAAGCATTTCCTGGGATTTTCCGTCGAAAGTGCGCCATTCCCTCACCGTAAGCCTTCTTGGAAGGAGCGCTTTTTTCATAATTTCCAATACCACGGCGCCCGAAAGGGGACGGCCCTGAAAATCCAAGATAACCGTTGCGCCATCTACAAGCTTTCCCGCATCATCCAGCGTCCTGTCTATAAGGGGGACAAGCTCTCCGTCAGGCGGGCCTTCGGGAACGACAAGACGCAAACAGCCCCGTTCTCCCTTTAATGTGGCCTGGAACTCGTCTGTCATCAAAATCACCTTTCGTCCTCATGCTGATTTGACTCAGCGACGACACAGATAGGCAAGCAACCTGCCTACGACAGGGCCGGCGACACTGCTGCCTTTACCTCCGCCCTCGACAATGGCTATGGCTACATACCTCGGATTTTCCGCGGGGGCGTACCCCACAAACCATGCGTGGTCGTCTCCGTGCGGGTTCTGGGCAGTACCTGTCTTGCCCGAAAGCTCAACGCCGAACCCTCCGGCGGGCCTTCCCGTTCCATCGCGAACCACTTCCCGTAAACCTTTCCTCAAAATCCCGAGATATTTTTCCGACAGGTCAAGGCCGCGGGTTTTTAAAGGTCTCTCCGCAACCAGCCTGGGCCTTACCAGTGTACCTCCATTGGCGATCGCTGCATACAATACAGCCACCTGTACCGGTGTTACAAGTAAATACCCTTGTCCGATAGAATAGTTGACTGTATCGCCTGGATACCAGTTTTCGCGAATGTTTTCCCTTTTCCATTCTTTTCCGGCGATTACACCTGCAACCTCGCCTGGCAGGTCGATGTCGGTTCTTTCACCGATTCCAAACTGGCTACTCCAATAGGTCAAAGCGTCAATTCCGGTTTTTAATCCGGCCTGGAAGAAATATACACCGCAGGATTCTTTCAGGGAATCAATAATATCCACCCTGCCATGCCCGGTCCTTTTCCAGCACCTGAACACCCTGTCGCCGAGGCGAAAGGCTCCGGTGCAGTTGTATGTGGTTCTCTCGGTGATCGCTCCCTCCGCCAGGGCAGCGTAAAGAGTCACAACCTTGAAGGGTGAACCGGGAGGATAAGTTCCGCTTATGACCCTGTTCATCATGGGCCTTTCGGGATCGTTCAAAAGCCTGTTCCACTCACGGGAGGAAACCCCCCAAGCTAGGGGATTTATATCGAAGGTAGGCGAACTGTAAAGGACCTTCACATCCCCGTTTTGAACGTCCATTGCGAAAACGGCACCTTTCCTGCCTGCCATCAGCTCCGCCGCCAGGCTTTGCGCACCAAAATCGACGGTAAGTCTGATCGTCTGACCGGGCACAGGCTCCTTTCTGTCCAGCACACGCACCCTCCGCCCCCTGGCGTCGACTTCTATTGATTCCTCGCCGGGAGAACCTCTCAGAGTTTCCTCGTAAAACTGCTCTACACCTCCCTTGCCTATTACGTCGCCACCCCTGTAGTCTCCATGCGAAAGTGTTTCCAGTTCCTTTTTCGTAACCTCACCGACGTACCCCAAGATGTGGGAAAGCAGCGGCCCGGAGGGATACACCCTCCTGGAAACCGGCAAGGGGAAAAGATAATCCGGAAATTCAGGATCACTGACCATGGTGGCTATCTGGGCCATAGTGAGGTTAGGCAGCACCGTCACGGCATTATAGGGGACATTGTACTGTCTGTCCACAATACTCCCCAGGGTGCTTTCCGTGACAGGAATTCCCAGACTGGAGAGAAAGGAAGCCGTTTCCTCCAAACGTCCTTCTTTCCTCAGATCAAGTGGATACCCCATAAGGTCGAAAGTTTTAACGTTCGTAGCCAGCGGCGTTCCGTTGGCATCAAGGATATCCCCTCTCGCCGCAGGTATCCGTATGAACCGCAACCTGTTTTGCGAGGCCAGCTGGACGTATTTGCCTGCCTGGCCGACCTGGAACCTGTAAAGAGCCAAAACCAGAACAAACATAGAAAGGAACACAACCCAGCGAAAAAGGATAAGCCGCTTTCTTTCCGACATCCCGTTACCGGACATGTCTTTTCTCCCCGTCGGTTGCGAAGGCATAAGCCAGCATCAAAATGACCGGAAAAACCGTTATAAGTTGCACGGCAAAAGCGAAAGCCACTTCTTTAGAGGCTACCCCGAAGAAAAAAACTCTCGAAAGGCTCAGCATCCCGTGGGCGGCGGCCAAAAAGCCCGCAAGCATCCAGTGCGAGCGTCCTGTAAAAGGAACCCTTTTCCAGAGAATGCACATCAGGCCGATTATGCCACCGTATATCGCCGCGTTCAGGCCGAAAAGTCCGGACCAGCGAAAATCCCATAACAGGCCGCCCAAAAAGGCGGTCCAGATCAATGAGATTTCCGCTTCCGCATTTCTAGCACTCCGGAACATCAGGTAAAAGAGGAAGATATCCGGCACATAAGCCCATCCTTCCATCAGCACCTGGAGGACATCCTGCAAGAACCAGAACAAAACCACCTGTATCACCGGGGACCTTCCTTCTTGACGAAGACCTGCAGGTTATAAAGCCGTGAGAATTCCGCTCCCGGAACGACGGAATAGATCCTGTACCCCCCTGAAATTCCTGTCGCCTCGCCTACTTCGCCTATCCGCAATCCAGGCGCCAGGTGTTCGCTTACAAGGGCGGAGGTCAGTTTCATGCCAGGAGTCAAAAGGTTTTCCAGGGGAACGTATAGCAGGCTGATCCTTCCTTCTCCGTCGCCCGCTATAACGCCCAGGTCCCTCGTCTCCTCCACGACTGCCGGGATCATCAACACAGGGGAAGTCAAAAGCTCGACCCAGGAGAAATTTCTGCTCACCTGAAAGACACGTCCGACGAGGAATCCGTCCTGAAGAACTGCCATGCCTTTTTCTATCCCGTCGGCGCTTCCCTTGTCTATTTTGAGTTCTTTCCACCAGTCATCAGGCCTTCTCAGCACTACCCGTGCTCTCAACAATCCTTCTTCACTTGAAGAGACACTCTCGCTGACGGCTGTGTGTAAAGCCTGTTTTAACCTTACGTTTTCCGCCTGCAGTTTATCAATCTCCCTTTGGAGGCGTGTGGTGTCGCCAAACCATGAAACGGCCTTTTCCACACCGATTCTTGCCGCCCTTGCCGGAAGTTCGGGCCACGAAAGCATCGTGCCGGCGGTATCCATTACAAGGTACGCCGCCGGATTTCCGGACAAAAACACCATCAAAAGAAAGCCGACGGCCACCGAGGCCAATCCGTGCAAAGCCGTCGATCCTTCCTTTTTCAACGGTCCGACACCTCCAAAATCACTCTGGATTGCTCAGCGTACGCCGTGACCGACGGAAACCAGAACCTTTTTCATTGAATCTATTTCGTTCAAAAGTTTCCCTAGCCCTTCGGCCACAGAGTGTAAAGGGTTCTCGGCCTTTATGACAGGAGCATTCAGTTCCTCGGCAAGCCGCCTGTCAAGACCTTCCAGAAGCGCTACTCCGCCGGTAAGCACAAGCCCCTGATCCGCTATGTCACGGGCTAGCTCCGGTGGTGTCTGCTCCAGCGTCTCCCTGACCATTTCAACTATCCGCGTCACCGCAGGATTGATGGCTTCCCTCACTTCTTCGCTGGAAATACAGATGGATTTCGGAAGACCGTCAGTCAGGTTTCTCCCCCTTACTTCCAGGATCTTCTCTTTTTCTAGGGGGACCGCCGAACCAATAGCGTTTTTTATCTCCTCCGCGGTGGAGGAACCTACTACAAGGGTATATTTCTGTCTGATCAGGCCGATTATCGCGTCGTCCATTTCATCGCCGGCTCCCCGGAGGGAATTGCTGACCACAACTCCGCCGAGGGACAGCACGGCCACCTCGCTCGTCCCGCCCCCGACATCAAGAATCATGCTGCCCCTGGGTTCATGGATGGGCAAGCCCACACCCAGAGCCGCGGCCACCGGTTCTTCCACCACGTAGGCTTCCCTGGCTCCTCCATCGAGAGTCGCGTCTATGAAAGCCTTGCGCTCCACTTCTGTGACGTATACGGGAGCGCAGACAATAACCCTGGGATGGCTGAAGACACCTATTCCGCCACCGGTGGTCTTTTCAATGACATGCCTGATCAGGGCCCCCGTCATGTCGAAATCGGCTATCACCCCGTTTTGCAGGGGCCTTACGGTCTCCACGCCTTTCGGTGTTTTTCCGTACATCGCCTTGGCCTCGTAGCCGAAGGCGATCACTTCCTTTGAGCTCTTGCGGGAAGCTTTCCTGTAGGCAATGACTGACGGCTCATTGTAGACGACACCCTTTCCTTTGAGGTACACGACTATATTCGCCGTTCCCAGATCTATGCCTATGTCTTTCCCGAAAATTCCCGAAATCGAACCAAACACCATTGGTCACCAACTTTCACAAAGATTCCTCATTATGAAATTTAAACGGCCCTGATTTTCCCGCCGGCTGCTATGTAATGACCTTCGAAGCCGACACCCAGCGTTTGGAGTTTCCGGCACACATGGTCCGTCAGAAGCCGGTCCTCTGCACTCGGTTCCAGACTGCCGTCGGGATGATTGTGCAGGATAGCCAGTCCTCCTGCGTCAATTCTGACAGCTTTTCTGAACAAATATTTCATATCCAGGCTTGCCCCGTCCAGACCACCCCATGAAAGCCGGTCTTCCGTAAGGATACGACCCGTTCTTTCCGTAAAAAGACCTATTATATACTCCCGCTCCTCGTCTTTCAGCATTACGCTCCACCACCGCAGGCGTCCTTGCAGGTTTTCGTCGGGCGGTATTTCGGACCCCTCAGCTCTGACATCCATTTTTTCCGCGTTAAGCCTTTTTGCTATTTCAAAAGCGGCGATCACGGTGGCGGCCTTTGCGGACTTAAGACCCTCAATACGGCAGAGTTCGGCAAAAGAAGCCCTTGCCAGCCTTTCAAGGCTCCCGAACTCAGCAAGAAGGTCGCCCGCAAGTTCAAGGACGCTCCTGTTTCTGTCGCCGGTCCTCAAAAGAATCGCGAGCAATTCCTGCAACGAAAGAGCCCCTGGCCCCAAAGTCGAAAGCCGCTCCCGCGGCCTTTCACGATCAGGAACAACCGCCATTTTCACCTTTGATCACCGGGCCAGAAAGGATTCCCCCTGCGTTCGACCCCGATGGTTGAATCAGGCCCATGACCAGGGTAGACTTTAAGGTCATCAGGTAAAGCTGCAAGTTTTCTGATCGATTCTTCCAACTGTTTCTGGTCGCCGCCGGGGAGGTCCGTTCTCCCCACGCTTCCAGCGAAAAGCGTATCGCCAACCAAAAGTGCCTCCTCCTGACCCTCCCTGATGTGAAAGCACGCGCTTCCTGGTGTGTGTCCCGGAGTATGAATGACGGAGATGTGGAGTTCTCCGGCGTAAAAGCTTTCGCAGTCTTCAAGCTCCTTCTCGGGGGGAGCGCATCTGCAGTTGTCCTGCAGAAAGGCCGAGAGGTTGAGTTCGGGCGACGTCAACATGGAAGCGTCCAGCTTGTGTATCGCGACTCCCCTTGCGGAGTTTTGCCTTAATTCTTCAAGGCCGCAAATGTGATCGGAATGGCCGTGGGTGAGCAGTATCCATTCCAGTTTGATATTCTCCTTTTCGATGATTTCGATAACTTCCCCCGGATCCCCCCCGGGGTCGACGAAG
>DMCT01000096.1:0-332 GCA_003446665.1 Synergistaceae bacterium | reverse complement strand
TCCATAAAGGCCTGGAAAAGGCCTTCTTCTGTGCGAATTCCCCTTGACCTTACGTTCTTGATGAAATCTTCATAGCAGGCCTTCGCCTTGTCCGGAGGCGCAGCTTCGACGAAGGAAGGGCGTCTGCCTTTGCTGCAATCTCCATAGAGTGTGAATTGTGAAACCACAAGCATACTCCCCCCGATTTCGTTGAGGGAACGATTCATCTTCCCCGAATCATCTTCGAAAATTCTCAAATTTACAAGTTTCTCGGCCATCCAGTTTATATCCCGCTTTGAGTCGTCCTTGTGAACCCCAAGAAACACGCAAAGCCCCTCTTCGATCTTTCCCGT
>DMCT01000049.1:4026-5293 GCA_003446665.1 Synergistaceae bacterium | reverse complement strand
GTGAAATGGCGATGCGGCACGTGGCCGAAAAACTCCGAGAGGAAGCGAAAACGGCTTATGGCGTCCAACTTGAGATCCGATCTCTTTTCGAAGGCGTCTCCGACCTCAGTTACTGCGGCTTCGAAGGGGGAGCCGAAGAAATACAGACCGTCGGTGAAAACCTGCCGGGATGGGGTAAACTTTATCGTTTCCCCGAAAAGGACCTGCTTAAATTGGACATACCTGTTTTGAACCTGGGACCTTTCGGTAAAGATGCACACAAGAACACGGAACGGATTCACCTCCCTTACTCACTGGAGGTCTACCCCCGTCTTTTGAAAGAAGCCGTCAGGCTTGTGGCAGGAGAGGGTGAGAGCTTGCATGGCGGAGAAGATAAAGCTCGCTGAAATAGTCAAAAAGATCCTTAAATGGCGATCCGCGAAGCGTTTTTTCAGAGAATGGGCACTGATTCACGGCGGAGCTTTTCTAGTTGCGGCGGGGATCGTTTATTTTCTGGTCCCTAACAACCTTGCGGCAGGAGGGGTAAGCGGCCTGGCCATGGTGTTGGGTTCTTTCTGGCCGAATCTTCCCATTGGATTCATGATGCTGGGGATGAACATGGTGCTTTTTGTCGCCGGTTTCATCCTGGTCGGCAAGGAGTTCGGTGCCAAAACGGTTTACACCAGCTTCCTCGTATCGGGCCTTGCCTGGTTTCTGGAGGCCTTCTTCCCCATATCGGGGCCGCTCACGGACGACATTCTGGTGCAACTGGTCTTCGGCATTCTCTGCTCCGCCATGGGAATGGCTGTTGTCTTCAACCAGAACGCATCCACTGGCGGCACGGACATCACCGCCAAGATCCTGAACAAGTTCTTTCATATCGACCTGGGCAAGGGAGTGCTGCTTTCGGATTTTCTGATCGTGGCTGGCGCCATCGCCGTATTCGGGCCCCGAACAGGCATGTATGCCCTTTTGGGCGTGATAATGAACGGGCTTTTGGTGGACTGGTTCATCCTGGGCATGAAAGTCCACAAATACGTGATGGTCATCAGCCGCGAAAGCCGGAAAATCTCGGCTTTCATACTGGAGGAACTCGAAAGCGGCGCCACCATCTACGAGGCGCGCGGGGCCTACACAGGCGAACCGAAGGAAGTTATAGCCACAATACTCAGCAGGAGGAAATTCATTCGTCTCAGAAATTTCATAAAGGACATCGACCCCAATGCCTTCATCAGCGTTCAGTCGATCCACGAAGTGCTCGGCGAGGGGTTTTCCGACATCCGGTCAA
>DMCT01000049.1:0-3850 GCA_003446665.1 Synergistaceae bacterium | reverse complement strand
TTTTTTAGAGGATAAAGGCCCTCCAATTCCAAGGGCGGAGGCAGGCGCAAATGTCCCTTAACCTTTTGCTGATCCTGATACATGACCTTTCCTCAATCGTCATCCGCCTTGCAATGATAGTGCTTATCCCTCGCTGGCACCCTCCCGCCGCCGCTACGGCCTGGCTTCTGGTAATCTTTTTCTGGCCCATACCCGGCTTTTTACTTTATCTTTTGATAGGCCGAAGCAAGCTTCCCCGGGAAAGGATTATGAAACACGAGCGAATGGTTGAACGCCTTGAAAGGGAAACGGCAGTCATAAGCAGCGTGCGGGAAATCACTCCACCCGAGCTTCCGGAAAGGCTGGCGTGGTTTTGCAACCTGGCCATGACCCTGGGCGACATGCCCATAACTGGAGGCAACGACGTCCAGTTCATAACCTCCATTGACGAAATGGTGGAACGGCTATCCTCGGAAATCGACAAGGCCGAGCACCACGTTCACCTTTTGTATTTCATCGTGAAAGAAGACAAGGTGACCCGTCCGGTTTTCGAAGCGCTGGAACGGGCCTCCCGCCGCGGCGTCGCCTGCCGGATACTGGCGGACTCGCTGGGGTCGAGCAAATTCCTCAAACGGACGGCGCCAAGGCTGAAAGAAGCCGGAATATCCGTCGTCGGAGCCCTTCCCCCGACCCTTTTCAGGCGAATCAAGGCGGCGGCCCGTTTCGATCTCCGCAATCACAGGAAACTTGCCGTAATCGACGGCAAAAGAGCCTACACAGGCTCCCACAACCTCATAGATCCCACATACGGAGGGAAGGCCAAAGGCAGACCCTGGCACGATGTAACCATCAGCCTGAGGGGTCCGGTAACCGCACAGCTTCAAAGGGTCTTTCTCGAAGACTGGTACGTGGAAGCGGGAAGCATGCCCGACGATCCTTCCCTGTTTCCCGACAGCGGCTCACCGGGACAGTCCCTGGTCCAGACCGTCCCGAGCGGTCCCTCCTACCCGACCGAAAACTACCAGCGTCTTGTCGCCTCCGCACTGCATTACGCCAGGCGAAGGGTCATCATAACCACACCTTACCTGATCCCCGACGAAAGCCTGCTAGAGGCCATGGAGGTGGCCGTTTTGGGAGGCGCAAGGGTGCAGCTCGTGGTGCCCGAAAAGTCGGACCAGTTCCTGGTCGGCAACGCCGCAAGATCCTATTACGAACAGATCATGGAACTGGGAGTCGAGATTTTCCTATATCAGCCGGGAATTATCCATTCCAAAACAATGACCGTGGATAATGACATCGCCTTCGTCGGCACAAGCAATTTTGACATCCGGTCCTTCGCCCTTAATTTCGAACTCAACATGATCCTGTATCAAGGTGAGGCCCTTTGGACCCTCCGCGCCCTGCAGGAAAGCTATATCGACGAATCCCGAAGGCTTTCCCTCGAAGAATGGCGTAAACGTCCCTTTGCAGCGGAAGCGGTCCAGTCGGTGACCAAACTGTTCAGCCCGCTTTTGTAGCAAAATTTCCTCAAGTCGACGAACCGGCTCGCTTTCGGACGGCAAGATAAGCTTCAAAGAACAAAAAAGATAAAGGGGAAGCGCTACCCCGTAAAAAGGAGGCCTTAAACCATGAAGCTCTACCAGGTGGACTCATTTACCGACAGCCCTTTCGGCGGAAACCCGGCCGCGGTATGCCTGATGGAAACCACACGGGAAGAAAGCTGGATGCTGAAAGTGGCCAGGGAGATGAACCTCTCCGAAACAGCCTTTTGCCTCCCACTTTACGACGGCTACAGCCTGAGATGGTTTACACCCGTAACTGAAGTCGACCTTTGTGGACATGCGACACTGGCGACGGCTCACGTCCTTTGGGAAACAGGATTGCTGGAAACAAACCAGAACGCCAGGTTCCAGACGAAAAGCGGCCTTTTGACCGCCCGCCTGGACGGTTCATGGGTCCTCATGGATTTCCCGGCCGACCCACCGGAAGCATGCCCCGCGCCTCATGAGCTTCTGGAGGCACTGGGAGTGGGCTCGGCTTCACCAACTTTCAGGGGACGCTTCGACTACCTCGTCGAGATAGAAGACGAAGCCACGCTCACGAACCTTAAACCCGACTATCTGAAATTGCGTCGCGTAAACACCAGGGGAGTCATCGTCACTGCGCCCTCTGACAGAAGGGATTGCGACTTCGTCTCCAGGTTCTTCGCACCTGCCGTCGGAGTGGACGAAGACCCCGTCACGGGCTCGGCACACTGCACCCTTTGTCCTTACTGGTCGCAAAAGCTGGGAAAAGAGGACATGCTGGCCCGCCAGGTTTCGCCCAGGGGCGGAGTCGTGCGAACAGAAATGAAGGGGGCAAGAGTCATAGTCGGAGGTCAGGCCGTGACGATTTTTGCAGGCGACCTGCTTGCCTGAGTGCGATACCAGACTACGGGAACACAAGGCGTCCCCCGAAGGGAGGGATTGTAATGTCCCTTGAAACGGTTCTTCTGCTTTTTGACCGGAAACGACCATTCTGGACCGCTGAGCTTCTGGAACTAGCCGGGGAGGACCCCTCGACCGCAGACGAGCTGGAAAAGAAGGGGTTGATCCTGCGCAGGGACGGGGGCTTCGTCCTTTCCGACGCCGGGCGCGAACGTTTCAAACAGTGGGCAGCGGAGTCCTGGCTCGACACTGAACCGGCGCAAGACCCTATGGATACGGACCTCGAAAAGAAACGCCTCGAAACGGCCTTGCGCTTCGATGCCGGATTCAGGGGTTTTCACGGGACGAAACAGATTTTTATAGCGCCGGAACTTTGGTTTTTCCCGGACCTTCAAGTGGACCGCCTCTATGACATCACCCCAGGAGGAGTCAGGTGGCTTTTTCCATCCGACCCGCTCGTCGAGGAACTGATAAAAAAATTCCCGAGGCAGAGGCAACCTGACCCTCAAGACCTGGACACACTCGAGGAATGGGTCCGCGAAAGGCAAATTCCTACAGGCACCTTCGTTCCGGACCTGCTTTGCCTGAACCAGTGCGACTATGCCTATTACTGGAGACATTCCGTCCCCACCGACCGTTTCGGCTTTCTCAACAAGGACAGGCTCTTTTTGCGGTTTGCAAGAGACGTAGAGTCGATGATGCCCGTGGAGCTACTACCGGATATAGCCAAATTCTCGCTTTTTCTCCTCGACAACAGGCAGGTATACCTGCCAGGCTGTTTCGACATCGACACCCAGGAACAGACGGCCTTCACGTGGTGGTTCTGGGCCGTGGAAACCAGGGACGAGGCGAAGGTGTTGCTGCATAAACTCAGGCCGCTGGCGGACCTTCTTGCAGCCCCGGCCATGCCTACGGACCTCTGGGTAATAAGCCTTGAGGACCTTCGGGCCTACGACGAAAAGGCCGAGTCTTTCTACGAGTTCGTCGACGCCGTGGCGGAGTGTCTGACACGCTGAACCGCCTTCCGACGTTGAATTTATACATTTTGGGGGGCTTTGTATGACAGGTTCCGCTCCTTCGAGATCTAACATTCTGTTCGTCCTTTTCCTGGGGATCATCGGAATCTCCACGGGATCTATTTTTGCCCGTTACGCCGACGCCAATCCCATAGCGATTTCGGCATACAGGAGCGGAATCGCCACCGCGGCGATGCTGCCTTTCGTCGTTGCCAGACACAGGGGCGAAATCGCGGCTCTCGAACGAAAAACATTTTTGTTCGTACTGCTGTCAGGGCTTTTTCTGGCCTTGCACTTCGCCACCTGGATTACCTCTCTCTTTTACACCACCATAGCCAGCAGCGTCGTCATTGTTCAGACAATACCCATCTGGACGGCTCTTCTTTCTCCTTTCGTCACCGGAGACCGCGTCTCCCGCTTGAGCTGGTG
>DMCT01000154.1 GCA_003446665.1 Synergistaceae bacterium | reverse complement strand
GGCCTGATCGTCCTGGCCGCTTCGATTTTGCTTGCCGTCATGAACGGACTCGGCGTCAGAGGCGAATGGGCCATGGTGCTGCGTTTTTTAAACAGGACCCCCTTCGGCCATACCGACCCGATCTTCGGGAAGGACGTGGGCTTTTACGTCTTCGAGCTGCCTTTTTACTCCTTCCTCCAGGACTGGCTTCTGGGAGTGCTCGTCACGGCCTTGCTGGGTTCGGCCTTGATCTACGTCTTGGGCTGGCTCCCGAGAATACGCGAGGAAAACCGCTTTTCCTTCCCGCCCCAGGCCCGCCGGCACCTGACCTTCCTGGGCGCTGTCGCCGTTTTCGCCTGGGGTGCCGGTTTCTGGATAGAACGGTTCGATCTGCTTTTTTCCGCCTCGGGCGTCGTCTTCGGCGCGGGTTACACGGACATCCACGCCAGGCTTCTGGCCATCAACATCATGCTTGCACTTTCAGTGATCGTGGGTGTCTTGCTTCTTCTGAACATTTTCAGGAGGACCTGGAAGCTCGCCGCCGCCGCAGTTGCCCTGCTCGTGGTGACCAACATCGTCATCATGGGCATCTATCCGGGAATTGTCCAGAAGTACATAGTAGAACCCAACGAATTCCAGAAAGAAGAACCCTACATCAGGCACAACATAGCGAGCACGCTCAAAGCCTATGGCCTCGATTCGCTGGAGGTGGTGAACTACGCCCCTAAAACCACCATAAACAGGGCCGACATCGACGACAACGAAGACATCATCCAAAATGTCCGCCTCTGGGACTACCGGCCGCTTTTGCGTTCCTACAAGCAGCTCCAGGAAATCAGGTCCTATTACGATTTCGAGGACGTGGACATTGACCGCTACACCTTTGACGGAACCTACCGCCAGGTGATGCTCTCCGCCAGGGAGCTGGACCTGGCCCAGTTGCAGAACCCGACGTGGGTAAACATGCACCTGGAATTCACCCACGGCTACGGCGTGGTAATGAATCCCGTCAACGAGGTCGATCCGGAAGGCAAACCCATTCTGTTTATCAAGGACCTGCCGCCAAAAATAGATGTTCCCATTTCCATCGGCAGGCCCCAAATCTACTATGGCGAAAAAAGACAGCCCTACGTCCTTGTCAAGACTACGACAAAGGAATTCGACTACCCCATGGGTAACGACAACGTCCGCACCACCTACGAAGGGACGGGCGGCGTGGGCATAGGTTCGCTTCTCCGCCGCCTGGCTTTCACGGTGCGTTTCGCCGATTCCCAGATTCTTTTCACCAACGCCATCCTCCCCGAAAGCCGTGTCATGTTCTACAGGAGCATCGATGAACGGGTCCGCAAGGTGGCTCCATTCCTCGTCTACGACAGCGACCCCTACCTGACGATCCAGGACGGGAAGCTTATCTGGATCCAGGATGCCTATACCGTAACGGACCGCTACCCTTACTCCGAACCGGTCGATATCTCAGGCGGACGCATCAATTACATCAGCAACAGCGTCAAGATAGCCATCGACGCCTACAACGGCGATATGACCTTCTACGTTTCCGACCAGGAGGATCCCCTTATAAGGACCTGGCAGCGGATTTTCCCGGACCTCTTCACGCCCATGGAGGAGGCTCCGGATTCCTTTTGCGCCCACAGGCGCTACCCCAAGGGCCTTTTCACCATCCAGAGCGAGATCTTCAGGACCTATCACATGGAGGATCCCAACACCTTCTACAACAAGGAGGACGTATGGGAATTCCCCCAGGCCGGCGTTTCGGGCTCCCTCGGCGCCTACTATCTCGTTATGCGCCTTGCAGGTGAAGAAAAGGCGGAATTCATGCTTATTTCGCCCTTCACACCCAGCGGCAGGGACAACATGATCGCCTGGATGGCGGGACGCTCCGACGATCCGAATTACGGGGAGCTCGTAGTCTACGCCTTCCCCAAGCAGCAGCTCATCTACGGCCCTCGCCAGGTGGAGGCCTTGATCGACCAGACACCCGAGATCTCGGCCCAACTCTCCCTATGGAGCCAACGCGGCTCCGACGTCATTCGCGGCAACCTCCTGGTAATCCCCATGGGAGAATCGCTACTATATGTGCAGCCTCTCTACCTGATGGCGTCCAATAGCGATTTGCCGGAGCTGAAAAGGGTCATCGTTTCCTCGGGCGGCCGTGTGGCTTGGGCCGAAAGACTTGACGAAGCCCTCGACAACCTCCTGGGCACCAGGCCCGTCACGGTCCCCGAACCAGCGGAAGAAACCGGCATCGAGACCGGTGAAGCGATCCCCAGGCCACAGCTGCCCCTTGAACTGCCCGAGGGATCACCGGCGGAACTGGCGCGCAGGGCCGAACGGCATTTCGAAGCCGCCCAGGATGCCGCTCGACGGGGCGACTGGGCCCGATACGGCGAAGAGCTGGGAAAGCTGGAATCGATCATACGCCAGTTGGTGGTTATGACAGGCGTAACACCTGAGGACCTGCCCTGACAGGTACGGCTTTGGCCAAGGCAAATAGCGATTCAAACGGGGCCGGCTGCGTGCCGGCTCCGCTTCTTTTCCCCCTTACTGCTGCGCTAGCGGAACAGGATCGTCATGCTTTCAAGGCGTTTCAGATATGTCGCTTCAAGGTCGGCAAAGGGAAGCTCCTTTCCCGGTTCAAGAGATGTGAAGGCCGTGGTCCCGACGATTTCTCTACCCTGTCGGCTCTCTGTCCTGGTCCGTATTCCCCAAAAGGCATGAAACACTGCGATGCGCCCCCTATAGGAACCGGCATAAAGCATCACGTGCCCGGGCAGCCAAAGCAACGTCCGAAATGGGATCCCCTTCGCAAGGATTTCGGCTTCCTTTTCTTCCGGAGAAAGTCCCTTGAGACTTAACCTCTCTCCCTGTCCGGCTTGATCGGCAGAGTGTCTCGGCAACCACAGGCCAAAGGGCGCGAAAAGGTCCTTCAACATGGCCGAGCAGTCCCTGTTTCCAAGGATTGTCCCCCATCCATAAGGACTACCTGCCAGTTCAGCCATTATCTTTGCCACATTCCAAAGGTTGTATTCCAAGGGGAACCCGGCAAGGCCTCCCTCTTGGGTGTATCCCACCGAAATTACGGCCGTGCCATCCGCATCACTAAGGGGAATCAGAACCCGCCGGCGGCCCGCTTGATCCGAAGCGGGATTACCAAGTGGAATCACCGACCCGACACCCAGAGAGAATACGAAACGGCCCCGAGTGTTCCGTACGGCCAAACCCTCGGTTACGGCAACACCCAGGGGTCGGGACATCCATTCCGTGACGAATCTCTCGTCAGCGAAGGCTAAATCCCGTATGTCCACCCATCCCGCCGCCTGTGGCGATTCCACGAAAGCCCAATCTCCTTCGGCGGACAGGTGGCTGACAAAAAGCGGCTCACCGGGCCTTAAAACCGTCTGCTGAAGGTAATCGAAGGGAAAACCTTCGCCGGGAAGGGAAGGGTCCCTGAAAAGTGGCTCGTTGGTAGGAAAATTCCTCAGGTTAGTCTCCCTCACAACTATGCCTCGTTCGTTAAGGGTTCCAAACCCCTCCATGGCGGCTTTCTTCTTTATGCTCTTGAACCCGGGCTCTTTTGGAGAGCGCAGGTTTGCTCCTGCCAAGTCGCCCGTTTCGGGGGGAAAAACCCCGCCGGGC
>DMCT01000023.1 GCA_003446665.1 Synergistaceae bacterium | reverse complement strand
TAAATCAACGTCGGCACAACACCGCTTTGGATCCAGATGCCTATGACCATCCCTATGATCATCAGAATCACTATCGCCTGCAGCGCCACCGCTATGGCGTTAAGCGCGCCCTCTTCTATCTCCGACCAGGGTTTCTTCAACACGATAAGACCCACGCAGCACACCACTACCGCCGATATCACTATCGGTATATGGGCGTCTACTCCAAGCGCCAATACTCCATAGCTGATGATCACCGCCGCTACGGCAAACACACCAACCGATAATCCCAAACTCGGTCTTACCTGATCCTTGGCTGACATTCATATCATCCCCCTTACTCGACATGATCAATAAACCCTGTTTCTCTTTTTCTCGACGTTCCCGGTCCTTTTTCCCGCCCCCCTTCCGAAACAATTTTTGAAATTCTGTTATCGAGCAGCCTGGTACTTGTTTCCCCTTTCTTTTTACGTAACACTTCGCGAAGAGTTAATGTATAGAAAAGCTGCCAGAGACATTTTTTCTCTGGCGGGTAATTTTGAGCTGATGATGTATGTTAAAAAAGGATACGATGAGGGACCGGCAGATGATGCCGTATAGGGGAAACCGCCAAATTCGCGTATGGGATACCGTTTTTCTCCGGAATCAACAGCGAAGATTTGCACCTGAAATTTCACAATATTTTCCTCCGGAAAATGCAAAATAGGGCAACTCTTCAATAAAAAAACGGTCTTTTCTTTTCTTATTGAATTATACAACATTTCCAAGTATATGCGATCATGTGGCTTGTTAAAAGGAGTTTTCAAGGTAATTTTCCAAGGTCTTGCCTGTTATTAATGTGAAGTGGTAATATTATCTTCGGCTTTTCTCAAGAAAACCGCGAAAAGGGGATCCGTTCATGACAGACCAGCAAAAACAGGCTGTAATTCTCATGCTCGTCGAAAAGCAGGGTGAAAACCCCAACCTCTGGGGTTACGCACGTCTGCGAAAGTCAGTACTGCTCCTTCAGAAGGAAGAGGATGTCCCCTTGGGTTTCCCTTTCAGGCTCGAAAGGGAACGGCCGGTCTCACCTGATTTGCAGCGTTTCCTCGAGGATATGCGTTTTAAAAAACTCCTTGTATTCAAGGAGACTCCCCATGGATACCGCATCTTCTGTGGTGAGAAGGGTAAAAAACTCCTTGCCGAACACCTCGAAACAGTAGAGCAATACAAGGAACAGGTCGCCCGGGTGTTTGATATAGTCAAGGACCTGCGCCTGACAGATCTTCGCGAAGCCGCCTACGAGGCATTCCTAAGAAACCCGGAATAAATCCGCATTTTACCTTGACTCCAAGATCAGAAAGAACATGGCCCTTGAACGTTTGCATTGAAAATGCTAGTATCTGCTACTAGCAGCTACACGGAGGTGCGACATTGAGAAGAGCCGATCGCCAAAAAAAAATACTTGACATTTTGGAGGCAACGGAAGAACCCGTCAGCGGGTCCGAACTGGCAGAAATCTTTTCCATCAGCAGACAAGCTGTCGTACAAGATATCGCACAGCTGCGCAAAAGTGGTTTCCAGGTTTCCGCAACCCCCCAGGGTTATCTTATGCAGAAAGGTCCTGAAAGATTCCGGAGGATCTTCGCGGTCAGGCACGGACCCGAGGACATAGCCGAGGAACTTGGAGCAGTAGTAAATTGCGGTGGACTGGTTATTGATGTCATCGTAGATCATCCCGTTTACGGGGAAATAAGGGGCAACATACACGTAAAGACCGAAGAGGACGTGACCCGTTTTGTCAATCTTCTCAACAGCACGGGGCAAAGTCCCCTGCTCTGCCTGTCTAAGGGATTTCACCTTCATACAATTGAGGCCGAACAACCTGAAGTACTGGACGCTATCGAGAAGACTCTCGAAGAAAAAGGGTTTCTAGTAAGCTGATCATCACCGAACATTAGGAGGAGTCAGATTGTCTGTGCAGGAAAGGGTCTGGATCTTGTCCGCCGTTTTGTTGACGGCGCTAAACATAATTTTACCGTACACGATTTTTGAAAAAGCGGGTGCTTGGGCCTTTTGGACAATTCTTACTGCAATAGTGCTTGCAGAGGGAATTTTTTACACCAAGTCGTGGAAAGACCCCATGGTTGAAGTAAAAGGGAGAAAGCGTCGATGAGCAGCTTATTCCTCTTTTCGGGGATTTTTATATGGTTTGCAGTGGGTACTTTCCTTTCCTGGACGGCAAGGAAGGAACTGGGAAAGGGCATGACGGAATATTTCCTTGCCAATCGGAGCGTAGGAGGAGTCCTTTCGGCCTTGACGTATAGCGCGACAACCTACAGCGCCTTCATGATGGTGGGGTTAGTAGGCCTGACCTACAAGACCGGCGTGACAAGCCTGGGTTTCGAGCTGACTTACCTGATAGGTACGGTTTTCCTCCTGGCTTTGTTCGCTCCACGGTATTGGTCCGCAGGAAGGCGGTTCAACCTCCTTACGCCCGCGGAAATGCTTTCGTTCCGGTACAATAGTCCCGCCGTCGGGATCGCAGCTGCGGTCCTGTGCATCGTAATGCTGATTCCTTATGCTGCGGTACAGCTTATGGGAACAGGCTATCTTCTTGAAACTCTTTCGCGAGGGGCTATATCTTTCCGGGCCGCCACTATCATCGCTGCTGCCATGTCTTTTATTTTCTCCTGGTGGGCCGGACTACGTTCGGTAGCTCTTACCGACGCGCTCCAGTCGGGAATCATGCTAGTTGCAAGCATCTTGCTCGCTGTTTTCGTCGCTTTTGTGCTCCTTCCCGGGGGTCCCCTTGGGTTTTCTCAAACAAACCCCGCACTTTTGGAGGTTTCATGGCCTTTCCCCATGTTTATAGGTTTGACACTTCCCTGGTTTTTTTTCGCGGTCACCAACCCCCAGGTAGTTCAACGTCTTTATAGCCCGCGAAGCGTGGGAAGCATCCGAAAGATGATCCTCGGTTTTTCTTTTTTCGGGTTCGTGTATACCATTCTTTGCGTCTACCTGGGTTTTGCGTCGGCAGAGCTGGTGCCAGGCCTTGATGTTGCTGACAATGCCATGGCCGCTCTGTTATCCCTCGTACCCAGGCCACTGGCTCTCATAGTTGCCCTTAGCATTATCGCAGCGGCGGTATCAACGATGAATTCCATCATTCTGACTCTCAGTTCCATGTTCGGAAGGGATATACTAAAGGCTGCCATCCCCACACTCGACGAAAACTGGGAAATGCTCCTAAGCAAGGCTTTCATTCCCGTTATTACCATGGTGTGCCTGATTTTCGCCCAATACCGCTTCAACTTGATAGCCATACTCTCTTCCATGGCATCCGGGGGTCTTTTAATGCAGCTTCCAGCCGTTATCGGTGCCTTTTTCTGGAAGCGTTCGAGTGCCTCCGGTGCTTTCTGGAGTATCGTCACAGGCGGCATTTTAACGGGCTCCCTTTACATAACGGGGGCAAAGCCCCTGGGGCAATGGCCGCCAGTCTGGGGGCTATTGCTTTCGGCAACTGTTTTCCTTCTTGTAAGCCTGTTTACCTCTCCGCCAGCGCGAGCGGGCAGTTTCTTAAGTTCTATAAATGATGACATTAACGGCATTTTTGCAAAAAAAGAAAAATCCAGAGACTGATTAGACATGGTCTGAATTGATGTAAGCCCTTGTCCAGGGGCAGGCGACCATGCATATTCCGCATATGGTGTGTCCCAGATCCCTTGCGTTGGAAAAGGCTTTTGCCTGGTCGTGGCAAGCCCTTATGTCTATTATGTCCTCACGTGAAAGGGAAGGAGACCACTCTTTTCCGTACGGAGCGGAAACGGGACATACCTTGCGGCATTGGTTGCAACTTCCACAAAAAGATTGCTCCACGGGTTTCCCGACCGGAAGAGGCGCGTCGGTCATTATTGTGCACAATCTGACTGCCGATCCATATTCACGAGTTACCAGCAAGGCGCATTTGCCTATCCAGCCCAGGCCGGAGCGGGTAGCTGCAGTCTTGTGAGGAAATTCGGCCGAAAGGGTCCTTTTGTTCCAGCTTTCCGTCGTGGGCCCCACAAGATGTGTCTCGTACCCTGTTTTTTGAATCAGGTCGCAGACATTCTGTCCCAATATCGCAAGGACCTTGTTGACCCGGACATATTCGTCACGGTAGTTTTTTGTTGGTCCTTCGTATATCTCCTTCAGTACCTCGCGGTCAAGAGGGTAGGCTATAGACACGGCAACGGACCATTTTTTCTCCAGCTCTTGACTGACGCCCCGGATATCGGCAAACCCGACTTTCCCTGCCCCTTTTTCGAAAAGATGTTCCCTGATCTTTATAGCCAACTTTTCAAATGCCATTTGTATTTCTCTCCTTCTTCCCATTTCCAGATTTATTGGTTTTCCTCTTCGCACTGGCCATAGTCACGGAAAAGCCTCATCAGTTCTTTCATTTCGGAAGCATCGAGGCACCTGGGTTCTCCGGCACATTTCGCCTTGTAGTAGATTTCCGCCAGGAATTCAGCCGTTTCGGCGGCGTAAAAGGCGTCACACAGATCTTTCCCCACAGCTACAAGTCCGTGGTTCGCAAGGATTACGGCTTTCCCGTTTCCGATGGATTGCACCGCGGAAAGCGCCAGTTCTTTGGAACCGAAAGATGCGTAGGGCGCGACGGGAATCCTCCCTCCGAAAGAAGCCATAAGGTAGTGAAAGGGAGGAATTTCCCAACCAAGGCACGCCAGAACGGAAATATAAAGAGAATGAGTATGAACCACTGCCCCTGTTTCCGGCATATGTCGATATAGTTCCAGGTGGAGAGGTACCTCGCTTGAGGGTTTTTTTCTTCCCCAGAGGATTTCACCTGCCTGCGAAAGGATGACGACGTCATCCGTCGTTATTCTTTCGTAAGCCATCCCGCTCGGAGATATGGCGACAAGGCCGCCTTCAGTTCGGCAGCTCAGGTTGCCTCCCGTGCCCCTGGTCAAGCCGCTTTCAAAAAGTTTTCGACCGTACCGGACTATCTGGTCCCGTGCCTCTGGGTCATCCATTTCACCCACTCCTTCTTGAGCTGAATCTTCCCTCGGTTTTCCCATATTATCCTTGAACCGCCTGCTAATGCCAGCATAGTTTTCGACTCTCCATAATAGTGTTACCCTTTCATTGACAGTACCCATAAGACCCTGTGCTTAGGAGGTTAAATTCATGCCTGCAAAAAACAGAAGCCCGGTACCCCTTTTCCAGGTCGACGCATTCACTTCTAAACCGTTTAGAGGCAACCCGGCAGCGGTGTGTCTTTTCGAAGAATTTCCAGAAGACCACCTGCTCAAGGACATCGCCGCGGAGATGAACCTCTCGGAAACTGCGTTTTTGGTTCACCCTGGCCATGGCGGACCTTCGTCTACGGCGTATGAAATACGATGGTTCACTCCGACGGTCGAGGTACCCCTTTGCGGACACGCAACGCTTGCCGCATCCCACGTTATTTTCAACGAACTCCAGGAGGCTCGGGACAACATAGAGTATGCGAGCAAAAGTGGAAGACTATCCGCAAGGCGCGAGGGAAAGGCAATAACTCTCGATTTTCCGTTGAACCCGCCCAAAGTTTCCTCATGCCCTAAAGACGTGCTCAAGGCACTGGGGATAGACAAGTTCAATGCCGCAGCTATTTCCGAAACGGCCGAAATGCTCCTTGTAGAGGTCGAAAGCGAGGAGTTCTTGCGCTCCCTGTCTCCTGATATGAGCGCCCTGGTTGAAAGCAACAGGGAAGGTTTGCCTTTCGAGGGTGTCATAGTTACGGCACCTTCCAAAAATTATGACTTCGTATCCCGCTATTTCGGTCCCTGGGAGGGGATCGACGAAGACCCTGTCACAGGCTCGGCCCACACTGTCCTTGCACCGTACTGGTCACAAAAGCTCTCCAAAAATGAATTCCGGTCCTTTCAGGCCTCGAAACGCGGAGGAGAGCTATCGCTCAGGATCAGTGAGAGAAACCGTCTCGATATAATCGGCGAGGCATGTACAGTATTCATGGGCAAACTTTTCCCATGGCAATAATCCTACTCTGGCGATAAAGGGAGGGACCCAAAGATATACAGGGTCTCTCCCTTTTCTAAAAAACATTGCGGGATAGCTTCGCTTCTTGCTTTTACTTTATTGCCGGAATCCCTCCGAGGTTTGAGAGGGTCTTTTCATCTATCGTCACGTTAAACCGCTCTTTTAATTTTTCCACTTCCTGTTCCAGGTACCACTGCTGGATGTCCTGCTGCAACTGCGGAAGAGCTTCCTCGAAGGATTGCTGGTGACTCGGTTTCCTTTCGAGAACCTGGACAACATGCCACCCGAATCGGCTTTCGACAGGTCCTTTGATGGAGTTTTCTTTCATCGAGAAAACCAGCTTGTCAAATGCGGGTACCGTCTGTCCAGGTGTGACCCAACCCAAATCTCCGCCGTTTTGGGCGCTGCCCCTGTCGATACTTTTAGCCCGTGCCACTTCAGGGAAGGCGGACGGATCCACCATGACTTCCAAAAGCACCCTGGAGGCCTCTTCCTTCGTAGATGTCAATACGTGTCGAACATGAGCTGACTCGGGGATTACGTAGTCTTCCTTGTGCGCTTCGTAATATTTTTCCAGGTCCTCGCGTTGGAGGCTCCAATTTGCCGCCACCTTGTTGACATAGGCCTGAGCCAGCGTATTTGCCCTGTTCCACCTGAGCGTCAGGGCCACGTCCTCGTCAAGGTGGAGTCCTTCCATCATCGCCGCCTGGCTCAAAATAAGAGACATCACGACCTGGTTAGCAAGCTGCTGCCTCTGTTCGAGCGTGGTCTGTGCCAGGACAAGAGGTACCATTCCCCTGCTGACTCCGGACTGAAGCACCAGAAGATTTACCATCTCCTGCTCTCCCACCTTCTCTCCGCCTACGGTGACCACCGGTTTTTCGTCAGCGGCGCAAGCCGCACCTGCAAGTATGGCCAAAAATGCGACCATGACCACCGCTATAACCAGGTTTCTCTGTTTCTTGCAAATGGTTTTCATCGAATTCCTCCCAGTTCAACAGTTTCGTCAATCTTTGGCGCCGTTTTTGGGTGTGCTGTGGTAAGGCAGCGGGACATATTGTACCGAGGGTCTCCGTTGTCCTGACTGTGGATAGAACTTCATAATCTCGCTTATTTCATCTGGCATTTCTGTACTTACGAACATGCCGAGCTCTTCCGCCTCTTCGCTGGAGATCGGGTAATCATGGGTCCAACGCCCTTCCGTCAGCACATTGGCGAGCTTTTCAGCTTCTTCCTCGGAAATGTTGTCGACGAGAAGGTCCTTGACGAATTTGCGTGTCTGGTCAATGGCCTTTCTGGAAATGTCGGCCAGAATTAATGTTTCGTCATCAAGTTCGGCCACCGGTTTTTGTTCCACCGTCTTGAGAATGGAAACGGCGGGATATTGCCCTATCTGTGGGTCTACAGGTCCCAAAACAGCATGTTTGTCCATGATTATTTCATCGGCCGCCAGTGCGACTAGCGTTCCCCCGGACATCGCATAGTGAGGGACGAAGACCGTCACCTTGGCAGGGTGTTTGTTTAGTGCCGCGGCTATCTGCTCGGCCGCAAGAAGGAGCCCGCCTGGCGTATGTACGATTATATCAATTGGCGTATCGGCAGAGGTGAGGCGTATCGCCCTGAGTACTTCTTCGGAGTCCTCGATGTCGATGAAGTTCCGCGAGAACATCCCGAAAAAGCCCATGCTCTCCTGCCTGTGAATCAAGGTGATAACCCTGCTTCTCCGCCGCTTTTCCAACCCCCTTATAGCGGTTACCCTCGATCTTTCGAGGAACCATTGCTTCATCGAGGGATACACAAAAAAGAAAAACAGCAGAATCCAGAAAAAATTGCCCTCCACGACTCTTCCCCCTCTCTTCAGGAACCATTTTGTCCTGGAATCCAAGAATAGCAGAAACCGGGGCCTGGGTCACTTTCCGCCCCGGTTTCTCAAGTTCAAGCTTGTTACCTTCGGTCTTTACCCTTCTGTTTTTTCGGTGTTCGCGACGGTCTTGCCGGATTGCCCGACGTCTTTTTTCTTTTCCACGGTCTTGAAGGAGAAATTGTCTCCTTCGACAGTTACCCGAATCACGCTGTTTCTTTCGACTTTACCTTCTAGCAAAAGATCGGCCAATGGATCTTCTATCGTCTTCTGCAGGGTCCTGCGCAAGGGTCTGGCCCCGAACTTGGGATCATAGCCCTTTATCAGGAGTTTTTGTCTGGTCTCCGCAGGTACGTCTATAGTTATCCCCTGCTCTTCCAGCCTCTTAGAAACCTCGTCGAGCATGATGTCCAGTATCTTCAAAAGCTCTTCTTTTCCAAGCGGCTTGAAGATGATTATGTCGTCGACCCTGTTGATGAACTCCGGCCGGAATGTTTTTCTTACTGCTTCCATGATACTGGATTTCATCTTCTCCAGGTCTACATCTGCGCCATCTACGGCAGTAAAGCCGAGCGAGCGGCTTTTCATCAGGTCCTGGGCACCTACGTTGCTGGTCATTATTACCACGCTGTTTCTGAAATCTACTGTATGCCCCTGTCCGTCGGTAAGCCTTCCGTCTTCAAGGATCTGCAGGAGGATATTGAAGACATCGGGATGCGCCTTTTCGATCTCGTCAAAAAGGACAACCGAATAAGGCCGTCTCCTGAGGGCTTCCGTAAGTTTGCCCCCTTCCTCATAGCCCACATAGCCGGGCGGAGCACCTATAAGCTTCGCTACCTCGTGCCGCTCCATGTATTCGCTCATGTCGAAACGGACCATCGCATCTTCTCCGCCGAAAAGGAATTCAGCGAGGGAGCGGGCAAGCTCCGTCTTCCCGACCCCCGTAGGCCCGAGAAACAGGAAGCTGCCTATGGGCCTCTTCGGATCCTTCAATCCGCTACGAGCCCTCCTGATCGACCGGGCGACGGCGTTTACCGCCTCCTCTTGATCCACCATCCGTTTGTGGATTTCCTCTTCCATGCGAAGGAGTCGGCTCGATTCCTCCTCTGTGAGCTGAACGACGGGGATTCCCGTCCATTCCGCCACAATTTGGGCGATCTGTTCGGAATCGACGATGGGCTCTTCGTTGTTACGCCGTTTCTGCCACTCGTTCCTGCTTTTTTCTATTTCCTCCGAGAGCCTTCTTTCCTTGTCCCTGAAGCCGGCCGCCTTCTCGAACTCCTGGGCCGTTACCGCCGCTTCCTTTTCTTTCCGCAGGGCCTCGAGCTCCCTTTCCATCATTTTAATATCTTCCGGAAGTTCCATGGTTTTAAGCCTGGCCCTTGCGGCAGCCTCGTCTATCAGGTCGATGGCCTTGTCGGGAAGGAACCTCTCGGTGATATATCTTTCCGAAAGTCGTGCCGCCGCTACCAGGGCATCGTCACTGATTTTGGCCCTGTGATGCACCTCGTAACGATCCCTCAAACCTTCAAGAATACGGATAGAATCCTCCACGTTGGGCTCGTCCACCATAACAGGCTGGAAGCGGCGCTCGAGTGCGGCGTCCTTTTCTATATGCTTGCGGTATTCTTCGAGAGTCGTTGCGCCGATAACCTGGAATTCACCGCGCGCCAGGCTCGGTTTCAGTATATTTGCTGCGTCCACGGCACCTTCGGCCCCACCTGCCCCGACAATCGTATGAATCTCGTCTATAAAGAGAATCACGTCACGGCAATCCCGAAGCTCCTTTACCAGTTTGCGCATCCGTTCCTCGAATTCACCGCGGTATTTAGTACCCGCCACGAGGTTGCCCACGTTGAGCTGAACCACACGTTTTCCCTTGAGAATTTCAGGGACGTCGCCCTCCACGACCTTTTGTGCCAATCCTTCCACTATGGCGGTTTTCCCCACTCCAGGGTCGCCAATGAGTACGGGATTGTTCTTTTTTCTTCTCGAAAGTACCTGTATCACCCGCTGGATTTCCCTGTTTCTTCCGATTACGGGATCCAGCTCGCCCGAAGCGGCCATGTCGGTAAGTACTATCCCCAACTGGTCTAGGGTAGGCGTTCGCGACCGGTTCCCGGCTTTCTGGGCTGCATCCCTGGACTCCCGATCGACGTCGTTTCCGTGCTCCCCGCCGGAAAGCACGGACTGCACCTCCGCACGGACTTTCTGCAGATCCAGGTCCAAGGACAAAAGTACCTGGGCGGCGATGCCCTCACCTTCCGAAATCAGTCCCAGGAGTATATGCTCCGTGCCCACGTAGTTTACGCCCATGTTTCTGGCCTCTCGCATAGCGAGGTCGAGAACCCGCTTCGCCCTGGGGCTTAGCGGCAGATCGACTGGTTTGTTCTTGGGCTCTCCCCTTCCAACAATCTGCTCCACCCTCTGGGTAATCTCTTCTGTGCCTACACCAAAGGCCGCCAAAACCTGCGCCGCAACGCCTTCTCCCTCGGCTACCAGGCCAAGCAGTATGTGTTCAGTACCTATAACATCATGTCCCAGTCTGAGCGCTTCCTTGTGCGCCAGTTGGACCACTTTTTTCCCTCTTTCTGTAAAAAATTGCCACATTCATATTCCCTCCAGTATTTCGTCTATCTATCATTGTTCCAGTTTGCGAGACGATTTCTCAACAAGGAAGCTCTCGCTACGTCAATCTCCTGTTCTGCAAGCCTCCTGCCTTCGAAGCACTGCAGATGGGCCTGCTGGATATCCAGGACAAGTCTGTTCCATTCTCCGGGAGGAACCTGCGGCAAGATGCCCATCTGCGAACCCATTCTTATCCAGGAGAGCATCTGCATCGCCTCGCGACTTTCTATGCTTCTGGCATAGCGCGCTATTCCCCAGGCCCTCCACATCTTGTCTTCGAGTTTTGACGTATCATTTTCCCATATTTTCAGCCTGGCGGCGCGCTCCTGCTGAACCAGGCTCGCTATGACACCGGAAACTTTTTCTATCAGCTCTTCTTCCCTCTGACCCAGCGTCACCTGGTTGGATATCTGAAACAGCGAACCAACGGATTCGCTTCCTTCTCCATACATCCCTCGAACCGTAAGTCCGACGCGATTGCATTCCCTGATTATCTTGCCAAGTTTCCGCTGTATTTCCAGACCAGGTATATGGACCATAACCGATGCTCTCAACGCCGTTCCGGTATTGGTCGGGCAGGCTGTCAGGTACCCAAACTCTTCGTCGTATGCGTAATTCAGAGACTCCAGTGCTTCGTCCACCTGGCCCGCTATCCGCCAACATTCAAAAAGATCAAGCCCGCCGAGGAAAACCTGAATCCTTAGATGATCCTCCTCGTTGATCATCAGCGAAACAATCCCCTGGTCGTCGACGACGACGACCTTCCCTCTGCCGGTCTGTTGAGAAAAATCCGGGCTGATAAGGTGGCGCTCCACAAGTACGTTACGCCTCAAATTGTCCAGCCCATCCATTTGCCAAGTTCCCAGGACACTGACAAAGGGTGTCTCCGAGAGTCTCTCCAGGATCTTCCCGGCGATTTCCTCCCTTTTCTTGTCGTCACATCGCGCCGGGAAGGGGTACCCCGACAAATTACGGGCAAGACGTATCCTGCTTGAAAGCACTATATCGCTTTGCTGGCTTCCTCCGGAAAGCCAGGCCAGAGGGAGTGATGCAAAGTCGGCGGATTTCATGCCCTTCGTTCCTCCAGGAGCCTTATGCGATCTCTCAGGACCGCAGCCCGTTCATATTCTTCCTTTTCGATAGCCTCCCTGAGCAGCACCTTCAAAGTACCGATGTCTTCTTCAGGCTGTTTCGATGCCAAACCATGAGGCCTTGCCCCCCTGTGGATCTCATTGCCGTGAATCCTGCGAAGCAGATGTCTAACGGCATCTCTGAACGTTTCGTAACATTGGGGGCACCCGAACTTGCCGGTTTTTGAGAACTCTTCGTAATTCAGACCGCAGGCCGGGCAAAAGCCATCGAACATTTGTTCTTTCCTCGATGGTTCCGCTTGTTTCTGCACATTGGCCGGGAAAAGGTTCCCAAGAAAATTTTCGAAGGGGAACTCGACGGGAACCTTCGGGAGAGAACCCTGCTGGCTCATTTCATGGGCGCATTTATGGCACAGATGAAACTCAGCTACGGCACCGTTTTGCATATGCTTTATATGGAACTGGGCCTCACTGTTATGGCACCGTTCACACAGCATTTGAAACCTCCTTACAGCAGGACTATGCTTCTGAGCAGTCTTTTCAGAAGCTCTGCGTGCAAGGCCTCCCTTTTGAAAGGAGACAGGTCAAACATCTCCCTGCACAGCTGTTCCTGGAATCGTATCGCTACCTCTATCAAAAGCCGTTCCCTGGCGGTCAGGATCTTTCTTTCCTGGAGGTTTGCCAGCAGTTTTTTGATCTCCTGTTCGCTTATTACGTCACCAACAAGTTCTTCGATATGATTTGCCCGTTCCTCAGGCTTTTTCATGCGAAGCCTGATGATACGTATGTACCCGTGACCGCCGCGTTGGCTTTCGACCAGAAAACCTCTTTCGGGAGTAAACCGACTGCGAATGACGTAATTGATCTGGCTAGGGACACACCCGAATCTCTCAGCCAGATCCTTTCTACTCAAAAATACAGACTCTTCACCGTTTCGTTCGAGCAACTCCTGTATATGACGTTCAATAATGCGTGTCAGGCTTGGCACGGCGCTACCCCCTTTTTTTGACCTAAACTGACAGTTGTTATTATATGGGTTTGGTCAGAATAAGTCAATGTCGCTCCTCAGCGGCCGATTTTGCCCTCGGTCCCTTCCCTGATCTTCCTGATATTGTCGGAATGCCTTATGACCGTAAGGGCTGCAAGCAAGATACAGGCGAGAACGTAACCAGGGGGTTCGCGCAAAAGAAGCATGAAAAACGGCATGGACCACAGGGAAACCATGGAGGCAACAGACACATAACGGGACAGCTTTAAGGCCACGTACCAGACGACACCGGCGGCAAGGGCGACAAAAGGGTTGAAGACGAAGACCACGCCGTAAGTGGTCGAAACTCCCTTGCCTCCCCTGAATCCCAGCCAAAGGGGGTAGTCGTGGCCAATTACGGCGGCGGCTCCCGAAAGGCCAAGCACGAGCGGATCCGAAATGCCCGCCGCCATAGCAAGCATCAGGACACATCCCCCCTTGGCCATGTCGAAGGTAGCGACGGTCACGGCCCATTTTTTACCCAGGACTCTTCCTACGTTTGTGGCGCCTATGTTACCGGACCCTATGGTCCTGATATCAATGCCTTTTTTCCACCTGACCACAAGGAATCCGGCGGGGATCGATCCCAAAAGGTACGCCATCGGCACAAGCAGCCACGCCGGGTTCACTTTGCTTCTCTCCTTACTACGACGGCATCTACGGCCTTCACCCCTTTGCCCTGCTCAAAAACGAAAATGGGGTTTACGTCAAGTTCCTGAAGATTTTTTTCGTTGCAGGCAAGGACTGAAATTTTGACCAGCGTATCGGCAAGGGCATCTACGTCGAGCCTGGGTCGGCCCCTGGCGCCGTCCAGGATCGCGTAACCTTTCAGTTCCCTTAGCATGGCCAAAGCCGTTTCACGATCAATGGGGGCGTGTCTCATGGCAAGATCCTGCAGGATTTCCACGTATATGCCTCCCAGACCGGCGACGACTACGGGACCGAAGAGCGGATCCCTGTTCACGCCGATCATGAATTCCACACCACCTGAAGCCATCTCCTGGATAAGCACCCCCTGGATTACGGCACCAGGTACAGCTTTTTCGGCTCTTTCAAGAAGCCTGCCGTAAGCATTTCTGAGTTCCTCTTCCGAGTTCAGGTTAAGGGAAACGATCCCTGCTTCGGTCTTGTGTATGATGTCAGGTGACATCACCTTGAGCGCCACAGGGTAACCAATTTCCTCGGCTGCCGCCAGAGCCTCCGCTAACGACCCGCACAAGCGTTCCCGCGTTACGGTAACTCCGTATTCGGCCAATAGGCGCTTTGCATCGTATTCAGTCGGCGTTAAGGGCAAAAGATCCAGCACAGGGTCTTTCGCGATCATACCTGGTGTACATTCACCTTCATCCACCGCCTGCTTTCCACGTCCCGCGAGGCACGACAAAGCCTTCGCGCAACGTTTGGGGCTCTGAAAAACAGGAATTCCCGCATCCTTGAGGCGTGACAGAAAGGCGCCCCCATGCTCTCCGTCGATCAACCAGCAGACGGCCAGCGGTTTTTTTGCAGAAGAGAAAAGTTTAATGAGGTCGTCGACCAGTTTTTGACCCGAGTCACCCGTAATCATCGATATGATTACGACGGTCATGTCGATCATGGGTGACTCCATGACATTTTTTACACATTCGGAAAAGCCTTCCGGTTCATTTATGACCTGCGCAGTCAGGTCGACAGGATTTCTGGTTGATCCGAAAGTGGGGATAAACTTTTCGATTTTTTCCCGTACTGTCTTCGGGAGCTCCGGAATTTCCAATCCTTTTTCCCAAGCCTGGTCGGCCATGATAATTCCGGCCCCACCAGAGGTCGTCAGAATTCCCAGCCTTTTACCCTTTGCTCTTGGCAAGGCGCCGAAAACAGAACCAAGGTCGATTATATCTTCCACGTCGTCGATTTCGATTGCACCATATTGTTTGAGTACTGCCTCCCAGACTTTCCTGTCGCCCGCCAGAGCCGCCGTATGGCTTTTGGCCGCCTCTACGCCGATAGGGCTTCCCCCCGCCTTGAGAACAGCCACCGGGAGGTCACGTTTTTTAGCGCTTTTGAGAAGATCTGTCAGCCGGGCACCATCCTTTATTCCCTCTAGATACATGACAAGCAGCCTGACCTCGGGATCTTCTACCATAGCTTCTCCAAAATCCACCACGTCCAGGTCCACCTGGTTTCCGGTGGTTACGACGTACCTGAAGCCGACACCCATCTCGGCAGCCATCGCGAAAGAGGCAAAACCAAAGGCTCCGCTCTGGGAGATGTACGCCACGTGGCCTTCGGGCCGTCGGTCGGTATCCAGGGAGGCCGAAAAGCTAAGCGGCACTCCCGAAACGAAATTGACAAGACCCTGGCAGTTTGGTCCCAGAACACGAGTGGGACCATTACGCACGGCCTCCATTAGTTTTTTTTGCCCTTCGTAATCTTCGCTCTCTGCGAAACCCGATGAAAAGATTATGGCGTATGGGACTCCAAGGCGCGCACACCTGCCCAAAATTTCGGGAACGATCTCCGCCCTGACACCCACCAGGACAACGTCGGGAACCTCGGGCAAGCTATTTAAATCCGGATAGCAAGCAAGACCGTCGATTTGCTGGTACTTGGGATTTACGGGATAAATCCTGCCGCCGTAACCGAACCGCCCAAGCAGCTTCAACGGCCTTCCCGAAATGCTTTCCAGATTCCCGGACGCGCCTATGATCGCTACGGAATCAGGTTGAAACAGTTTCGCGAGATCCTTAAACCGCGCCATCGCGACTTCTCCCCTTTCAGTCCGGCCTTGTTCCAATCTTAACTGCCAAAAGGCCACCTAGACCTTCGATTTCCACTTCTATGCGGTCACCCGGAAAGACCTCGCCTACACCGGACGGGGTCCCCGTCAAGACCACATCACCGGGCTCAAGGGTCATGAAGGTAAGGATATGAGAGAGGATTCTCTCCACGGGGAACAAAAGGTCATCGGTGCGACCGTCTTGCCTTATCGTCCCGTTTACCATGGTTTTGACGCTGACGTCGCCAGGATCCAGGTCGGTTTCGATCCAGGGTCCCAGAGGGCAGAAAAGGTCGGCTGATTTGGCCATGATCCATTGGAGGTCTTCCCTCTGCCTGTCCCTGGCAGTCATATCAAGCGCCGCCGTGTAACCTAAAATACCATCCATGGGATTCTCGTATCCTGGCTTCATACGTTTGTCTATTACAATTGCAAGCTCGCCCTCGTAGTGAAATTCTTTCGTAAAAGCAGGATACGGGATAACGCTTTCGGGATCTGCGAGAGTATTGGGCCCTTTGAGAAAAAGTCCAGGCTCAGTCGGCAATGGTCCCTTGTCATGCCCCATTTCCTGTATATGTTTCAAGTAATTCTGGCCAACGCAAACTATCTTAGTCGGAATCGCCGGAGCAAGAAGCCTGGCATCTTCTATTCTGACGGGATTTCCGTTGGTTTCGCCACCGGCAAATTCCATGGGGTACAGGAATCCTCCCTCAACACGTGCCCATGCAGGTTTGCCGTTTTCGCGTGACTTCAAAACGTATCTGGCGATTTTCAAAGTATTTCACCCTTTCCTTTTTCGTGTTTCATTAAACCCGGCACCCTTCATCTTTATGGAGAGGCTTGTCGGTTTGATTCAGGATAACCCAAAGCGCCCTCTTGTAAAATCCCTCCAAAGCCCCCTTTGTTTCGTTTCGCTATCTGCATCAAAATGTCGAACGGAGAAACTCATCTTTGCCGAAGGCTTCAATTACAGGTAAAATACTTACAGATTACACAAAAGGAGGCGTACAGAATGGGAAAGGTTGCAGAACTTTACCAGAGTGCCGACTGGAAATCTGAAAAGCATGTTCCCGTCATAGAATGCCCCGACTCAGTCAAGGCTGGAGAAACGTTCCAGTTGAAGGTGTCGGTAGGGAAGGAAATAGCCCATCCAAACACCACAGAACACCATATAAGATGGATCCAGGTTTTCTTCAAACCGGAAGGTGAAAAGTTCGCCGTACAGGTGGGTAATTTCGAGTTTACCGCTCACGGGGAGTCAGTAGAAGGGGCAAACTCAGGGGCCGTTTATACCAACCACTCGGTCACGGCAGAAATGTCAACGAAAAAATCTGGCGTACTCTATGCGACATCTTACTGCAACATTCACGGATTTTGGGAGAGTTCCAAGGAAATCAAAGTCTCGTAAAATTTTCCCTCACGTTGATGTTTCAAAGGGGCCGGGGGGAAATTGGTTCCCTCGGCCTCTTTTTACAGTACGTTCAACTACAAGATTTAGGGCAATAGGATAGAAAACATTAAAAACTCTATCCACCGAGAGGTTAGTCTCGAGGGTATATCTTATTTTGCTCAGAAGCGAAGCGGTCCGAGAAGTGCCTGCCGAAAGAAACTGAATCGAATCAGGGAGTGATTACCACCACTGTTCCGACCGGTGTTTCATCGACGATGCGAAGGAGATCCTCGTTTTTCATTCTTATGCATCCTTCCGTCGCAAGGGTGCCTATAGATGCCGGATCGTGGGTTCCATGAATGCCGATCCCCTTCCAGCCAGTCTCAAGACGTATGAACCATGGCCCGTATGCGCCCGGTATTGGACCTTTGCCGTCACCGAAATCATGCACCCAATGTTTCGAATCATGGATGCTTTTGACCTTGAACACCCCTTCGGGTGTTCTCATGTCTCCTGCGCGTTGCTTGTTTTCAGGGTTTTTACCCAAAGCCACAGGGTAGCTGGAAATTTTTTGCGTACCCCTGTATTGGGTCAGCGAAAAGGATGGTTTGTCTATGAGAATCCATATTGATCCTTCAAGCTCCCAATTCGCCACGAATTCTTCAAGGACAAAAGGGCGTGGAATTTCAGCCGGGAATTTTTTTGATGCGAAAGCAATGTCCCCTGTGGCGAGAAAAACCATAAAGCAAAAAAGGAGTAGCAAGGCAAAAGCCATTGGCCTTTTTGGTCGCATTTACATACCTCCGTTCATTTGCATCTGGACAGCCCTTATTATGTCCGCGATGAGACCGCCTATCACCGGGAGCTCCAGTGTGAGAAGCGGTTTCAAAAGACCTATAATAATATAACCGACAATGACCGCCAGAACGGTCAACCCTACAGCAAATCCGAGCCCCTTGGCCACTCCCGCCAGAAAGTTCCTCCACATCAGTCGCCAAGGGCTTTTCATTAGCTCGACAAACTCATAGCAACGATGGTCTTCAAGTATGTCGGAGATCCTTTTTTCGAGGGTCTTCCAGCTCTTTTGTTCTTCGATTGAATTTTCAGACATTTTTTACTCCCCCTTATGGTGTTTCTTCAGGAGTGAATTTATGGACCAAACGAAAAGGGTGCCGGAAAAGGATACCAGATATTAAAGCTTGTCGGCGAGAAGAGGGCAAAATCCAGGGGTAAGCGGTTATACTGGGAGCAAATAAAAATACGATCAGAAATCCTGCGAAAGGATATTTAAAAGAGCAATGAAACCCTTCGACAAAATGTCGGAACATCTGAGGGCCGTCAATTCCTGGTGTCTTTACGACGTCGGGAACTCGGCTTTTGCGACGGTTATCCTCGCCGCAGTGTTCCCGGTATATTTCAACGGTATGGCCTCATCTTTGCCTGAGGGCCTGCCGGCTGCCTATCTGGGTTACTCTTCCGCAGGGGCAATGCTGACGGCTGCCTTGTTCGCCCCACTTCTGGGAAGCATCGCCGACGTTTCAGGGAAGAGAAAACACTTTCTTGCCTTTTTTACACTTATAGGTGTACTTTCAACAGGACTACTTTACACGGTCGACCAGGGTAACTGGCTGAGGGCCCTTTTGTTTTACGTTGCCGGTTCCATTGGTTTTTCCTTGTCGATGATATTCTACGACGCTCTTCTTCCTCAACTCGCGCAAAACGGCAAGACAATGGACGAAATTTCCTCCCGCGGTTACGCTTTCGGCTACGTTGGAGGAGGCATCCTTCTTGCATTAAACGTCCTTGGCATAATACTTTTACCCGGAACAATAGGGTACCGGATATCCTTTCTTTCTGTATCCCTTTGGTGGTCACTGTTTTCGTTGCCGCTTTTCCTCTATGTACCTGAACCAACTGTCACAGGACAAGGCAGTAGCGGGCGATCGGATACCATCAAAAACGGTGTTAAAAGAATCGTTGACACTTTCGGGGAGATAGGACAATATCGGGACCTATTTTTCTTTTTGATCGCTTTTTGGCTTTACAACGACGGTGTCGGGACAATAATGAAACTGGCGGCAATTTACGCTGCCGTGATGAGGTTTGATCCTGTCTCGATCATTGGGGCTCTTCTTTTGACCCAATTCGTGGCCGCGCCTTTTTCGGTGCTCTTTGGACGGCTTGCAAAAAGGATCGGCGGGAAAGGGGCCATCGGTGTCGGACTTGTTTGGTATTCTCTCATTACCATAGCTGCAATTTTTATGTCCAGACAATGGCATTTCTGGATTCTTGCTGCTTGTGTAGGGATGGTCCAAGGCGGAGTCCAAGCCATCAGCAGGAGTACTTTCGGACTCATGATCCCAAAAGGAAAGAGCGGGGAATTCTTTGGTTTTTACGACATTTCCAGCAAGTTTTCAGGCGTGATCGGTCCTTTTCTTTTCGGCGTGATCACTCATTTTACGGGGTCCGTTTTGCCGGGTTTGGGTATACTTCTTTTGTTCTTCCTCGGAGGACTTTCCCTTCTTATGAGAGTCAATATCGAAAAAGGAGTCGCTTCAGCCCAAAACAGCCTTGCGCAAAATTTAACTGACCAATAACAGGAGGTTCGAAACCATGGAAATAGGGATTCATGAAGCAGTCTTTGAGGTGTTTCCGGATTTCACTCGGGGAGTGGTTGTCGGAAGAAACATAGACAACAAGTCAAAAATAAGGGAACTTGAAGAAGAGCTGCGTCTTCTGGAAGAACGGACAAGGACGGACCAGGCACTCGAAAAATACAAGGAACATCCGAATTTGTCCTCATGGATGAAGGCTTTCCGCGCTTTTGACATAAACCCGAATTCCTGCCCGCCGTCTATAGTCAACCTGGTAAAGCGAATCCGGAAGGGAGCAACAATTCCTTACATAAATACCGTAGTTTCCCTTATAAACAGGACAAGCCTGAAATACCTTGTCCCCTGCGGTGGAGACGACCTCGATTCCGTGTCAGGAAATCTGATACTCTGCTACGCTGAGGGTAATGAAACCTATAGACCACTTGGGAAACCCGATGATCTCGAAAACCCCAAGCCGGGTGAAATAATATACAAAGACTCATCAGACGGTAACGTGTTGTGCAGGGCATGGTGTTGGAGAAACAGCGACACCACGAAAATCACCGAAGATACAGCCTTCGTTGCACTCAACGTGGATGGCTTGCCTCCAGTTACGGCTGAAATGACCAGGGATATGACCGAGGACCTTGCAGGGAAACTCGAAGCTTTTTGCAAAGCCGAGGTTGAGGTACACATACTTGACGCTAGAAATCCCTCGTTTACATTGAGGTAACCTTCATAAATCCGAAATGACATTAAAGAGAGAGGGCTCGAAATGGAACAATTGTTTGAACCTCTTATGGGTGCAGGCTTTATGGGCATTGGCGCCGGCCTTTTGGCTTATGCCTATGGAGATAAAATCTGGGGACGCCGCGATAAAAAGAAAAAGAGAAACAAAAAAGCACCATCCGGTTTTTACAACCCCAGTGAGGCAGGCCCGACAAATAAACAGGTACGCCTGCGACGCGCAATTTTTAGTGGAATCTGCATAGGACTGATGTTCTTCTTTTACTTCGCCAATCGCTGAAGAGTAAACCACGCAAAAAAACGTAAATAAAGAAGCGTAAATGAAGAAGAAAGGATGTTTTCGATGACGTCTGAGAAAGCGAAAGAGGAACGAACACACTCTTTGCCCGAAAGATCGGACATTCCTGAAAAATATACGTGGCGACTCGAGGATCTTTTCGAAACAGCAAAAGACTGGGAAAAAGCTCTCAAAACCGTGGAATCCACAGGAGAAGACCTGGCCTCTCGAAAAGGAAGCCTGAAGGCGAGCGCTGAAGGACTCCTGGAAGGGCTAAGCCTTGCAGACACTTTGGAGAAGCTGATGGAAAGGGTTTTTGTATATGCCCACATGCTCAGCCATCAAGACACAAGAAACCAAAAAGCGCAGTCGATGGCGGCCAGGGCTGTTTCTTTGGCCGTCAAAACAGGCGAGCTGACTTCTTTTATCATTCCGGAAATCATCGAAGCTGGACGTGAGCGCATAGAAAGTTTTATCACAGAAAGAAAGGATCTTGAAATCTACAGGTTCCTCCTGGAAGATATCTTTCGGCAAAGCGCTCATCGCCTGTCGGCTGAAGAAGAAACGCTCTTGTCCGGAGCAGGAGAGATCGCTCACGCTCCCGAGAATATTTACAGCATGCTTACCAACGCCGATATGTCCTTTCCGGAGGTGGAAGACGGAAAAGGGCATCTCCATCCTTTGACACAGGAACTCTACGGCACGTACATCATTTCCCCAGACAGGACACTCCGCAAAAATTCCTTCAAAGTCCTGCACGGAGTCTTTGGATCTTACAAAAACACTCTGTCAGGTACACTGAACGCGACCTTGAGGTCATCTGCTTATTTCGCCCGTAGCCGAAAATATTCATCAACGCTGGAAGCGGCCCTGGCACCCGACAATATTCCCCCTGAGGTATACCATGGGCTGATAGAGACAGTCGAGAAACACCTTTATCTACTCCACCGATACACTTCGATCAAAAAAAGAGCCCTCGATCTTGAATCTATTCACATGCACGACATGTACTTCCCTCTGGCTCCAGAACCAAAGCCGTGCATTTCCTACGAGGACGCCTGCCAAATGGTAGCCGAATCACTTAAGCCACTAGGTGACGAATACGTCTCGCTTTTGATGGAGGGATTCGAATCTCGATGGATCGACGTCCTTGAAAACCGCGGGAAACGCGGAGGAGCCTACTCCTGGGGCTCATACGGGATCCATCCCTACGTACTCCTCAACTACAACGGAACCTTCAGGGACGTTTTCACCATAGCTCACGAGATGGGGCATGCGCTTCACAAGGCTTTCACAGACAAAAAACAGCCCTTCGTATACTCGGGGCACAGTATTTTTACCGCCGAAGTGGCTTCCACCACCAATGAGATAATCCTTCACGAGGCTTTACAGGAACAAGCGACCTCCCGTGAGGAAAAGCTTTACTTCGCCAACGCCCTGCTTGAACAGATCAGGACAACCTTTTTCCGCCAAACTCTTTTCGCTGAGTTCGAATTGACGGTACACAACATGATTGCCGAAGGAGAAGCCCCGACTGCCGAGACCTTCTGCTCTCTGTGGCGCAGCCTGAACGAAAAATATTACGGGCCTGAGCTGGAAATAGACAATGAACTGGAGTACGAATGGGCAAGAATCCCCCATTTTTATTCCCCGTTTTACGTGTACCAGTATGCCACAGGGTACGCCGCGGCTACGGCTCTTTCCAGAAACATCAGGGAAGGCGGCACTCAGGAAGTAAAACGATATCTGGAGTTCCTGGAAAGCGGGAAGTCTGATTACCCTGTAATACTCCTCAGGCGTGCCGGAGTGGACATGACGTCTTCAGAACCTGTAAAAGAAGTAGCCGCCCTTTTCGAGAAAACACTGGAAAACCTTGAAGGTATCCTTCGGGAAAGTACTGAAAGCTGACCCTGTATTAACGATGGAGGCCGGAAATGTCTTCCGGCCTCCGTTTTTTCTTTTCACAAGCTTTTATCGTTGTAAAACCTTACCGGCAACAAGCTTTTGCTAGCAAGCGGAGACTTTTCTTTCAACCTGAAAACATCCCGCATCCATTGATTTGCCATGCTTACACGAATTACACGGCGGACCGAAAATCTCATCGAATATTTCTTCTACCTTTTCCATGCGGGTGACTCGTGAAACATTGGTCCCGCAAAAGAAAAGTCCTTCTTCATAGTCTCCTCTGAAAGCATCGACTAAAGCCTGGGCGATGCAAAAGGCCTTCCGCTCGTTTCTGTAGGCACAATGCGAAAGGCAATTAGCGAAGCAGGGTTTGCTCTTTACGCGCCCCGCAAGATATTCTTCTACAAAGGGGGTTTTCAGTACCCTGCCGGGAATCCCTACAGGACTTTTTATGACAGTTACATCTTCTTCTTTAGCGTTTATGATTATATCCTTGAACTCCTGGCTCGCGTCACCTTCAACTGTCGCAGCGAAGCGTGTGCCCATCTGGACGCCCTTCGCGCCCAACCGGAACATGCGCATTACATCCTGTCGATCCCACAATCCCCCGGCCGCAATGACTGGAATGTCCACACCGGCCTCATCTTGGAGGTAAGCTACGAGCTCTGGCACAACGTGCTCCAGAGAAAAGCTTTTATCCGTAACTTGTTCAGGCTTGGTCACCCCCAGGTGAGCACCAGCCTCGAGCGGCGTCTCGACTATGAATCCGTCGGGGAGCCTGCCGAATTGCTTTTCCCAACGTCTGTTGATAATACGCGCGGCCTTGGTGGTGCTGACTATGGGGACCAGGGCCACGTCAGGAAAATCCGCGGTTATCTCAGGAAGCCTCAAGGGCAGTCCGGCGCCGGATATTATGACGTCTACGCCTCCTTCGCAAGCCGACCTGACGTGGTCTTCATAGTCGGTCAAGGCAACCATGGCGTTTACGGCTACAACGCCTTCGGGAGCTATCCTTTTGGCCTCCGCTATATCTTCCCGTATGACAGTCTTGTTAACCTCGAAATAGTTGTTCCCGTCGTAAAGGGGCGAACACACGGCAAGGCCCACGCTTGCGATGGTCCCTACGCCACCGGCTTTTGCGACAGCTCCGGCCAGCCGTGGCCCCGATATTCTTACCCCCATCCCGCCCTGGATCAAAGGATACTTCGGTTCATGTTTCCCAAGCTTCAGTTTCGGTAAATTACATGAAAAGTCCTTCACGTCAAAACCTCCATTGGCTGCCAGGCCACAGCAGGCTCGTACAGGCCAGTTGAAGACAGCCTTGTTATTCTCTGTTCCTGCTTTTCTTTAAATTCCGCAAGCATAATCTCGTAATTTTTCATCACCCGTTTTATATACCTTTTCCCAGTTGTGCCCAGATACTTCGCCAGCGCTTCGGAAACGTCTCCATCGCTTGAATCAAGATACCATGAAAATATGTACGTCCCAGCAAGTATATTGTTGCGCGGCTGAATGAGATCATCTAAGGTTTGTATCCCGCTGAAAGCGGATCTCAGCCCATGCTTGTGGGCATTCCAGTTGATCTGCATCAATCCATAGGCATAACGGGACCGTGCCTTGTATCGAACAGTGGATTCCTTTATGATCATCGCCGCTATGAGAAAAGGGTTAACGCCAAACAGCTCGGAGGCTTCCAGTATATACTCGCCATATTTTCTTGCGGCATAAGGCTCCAGCTCGGGATTGACCTTCATAAACCTGTCAGCGATGACGGCAATCTTTTCGTTACCTTTTTCAACATGAACCGGGTTGCTGGTTTCTTCCGTTTCTTCGGTAGGTGTTTCGACAACTTCTTCGAGGGGTATTCTGTCGTAGACATCGCCTTCCGCAAAGGCAGATCCCACGCAAACATAAAGAAGCACCAAAAGACAAAGTCCGGAAGGAACCATTGTTTTTCGTAACTTCTTCAACGTCAATTTTTTATTCTCCCTCCTCTTTAATGAAGATCGGAACACGGTCGAGTTTACCCCATGAATGGCGAAGGTCGCAAGTATAGGGAAGCTTTCAGGATTGAAGGGCCAAAAACGGGAAGATACGATGGGATACAACCTGGTGACGTGGCGAGCGCGGGAAAGGCCGCCGCCCGATTAGGCGACATACGCGAGGCATATCCATTCCCGTTACAGGCGACGTAAAATACGTCGACACCAAACACAACCGTTTCTTCTAGGAACACCTCGGTATCAGGCGTCTTTCGTTTCAATCTTACTCTATATCTGCGGTTCACCCAAAGACCAAGGCAAGGCTTGACTTTTTCGACCCACCGAGACCAGATTCCCATCGTCTTTTCTCCGCTTTGGGATGGGATCCCGTTGATTTTTGACACCACAATCAAAAAAAAGGGAACCCCTTTTTGGGCTCCCATATTTTCTTGGTGCGGAGGGGGAGACTCGAACTCCCACAGCCCGGAGGCCACCAGGCCCTCAACCTGGCGCGTCTACCTGTTCCGCCACCCCCGCTCATTTTTCGACGCGAAAGTCATTATATGAGAGATCACCTCAGGCGTCAACCTTCACTTATTCAACTGGCAGGTACTTTCACACACACTCCGAAAGCAGGTAAACCCAAAAGGGCAGGCTAGCCACAGACAAAAGCGTCGTCGCAGCTACGGCTTCTCCGGCGTATTCTTCGTCCATGCCCATTCCACTGGCGATAATAAAGTTGTTTACCGCTGAAGGCATGGCTGAAACAAGTACCACCGAATCTCTCAGTACCGTTTCTACAGGCCACACGTAAAAAGCCAAAAGGACAAGTGCGGGATGGGCCATGAGCTTGAACAGGGAATCCACCCAGGTGTTTCTCACCGCTTTCATAAGGTGCCCGAACTCCAGGGTTGCCCCCAGAGCCAACAGTGCGAGTCCGCTCGCTGTGTCGCCAATGATCTTGAACGAGGTATCAAGGACTGATGGAAGTTTCTTCAAACCAAGAAAAGACGCAGCGATCCCGAGAAAACACCCCCACACAAGCGGGTTTTTCAGTATCCCTTTCGCAGTTTTTCCCAAGGCTTCCAGTGAAAAACCTCCAGAAATAGCGACTTGTGCCCAGGTCAGGGAAATAAGGTTGTACCCCAAAAGTCCGACGGCCAGATACAGTGTCACGGCCTCAAGCCCAGCTTGGCCGAAAGCCAGGGTGACCGCGGGAATGCCCATGAAAATATTATTGGACCTTACAGATACCAGGACCGTTACGGCCCTTTGTTTAATGGGCTGTTTCTTTCGAAGGAGCCGCGACCCAGCCCAGGCAATGGCGGGCACTGCCAGAAAGGTTACATGAATGGCCCAGAAAAGGTTGATGTTGTCGAAAATGCCCGACCCAACCCTGAGGGTTGTCCTGAAAAGCAGAATGGGCAAGACAGCCCAATAGAGCATGTTGGTCAGTTGGCCGGCTGATTCTTTTGACAGCAGTCCTGCCTTGCGGATGGCGTGTCCAATGATGATAACCAAAAAAAGCGGTAAAACCATGGAAAGGCCTTGCATGGACTCCTCCCTAACCTGGCTCAGGTTCGCAAAATACTTATAAAAAAGGGGCCTTGCCGCGCTAAAGGCGCGCGGCGCGGCCCTGCTCCCGTGTCCCGACCGCTTTTACTAGAAACGCCGTTCCCTGATGCGAGCCGCTTTTCCGCTTCGCTTCCTGAGGTAGTAAAGTTTGGCCCTGCGCACCCGTCCGTGCCTTACTACCTCAATGTGATCGATGGACGGACAATGCAGGGGAAAAATCCTCTCCACACCGATGCCTCCAGAGACTTTCCTTACGGTAAAGGTCTCCCGTGAACCTCCGTGTTTCCTGGCGATTACCACCCCTTCAAAAACCTGGATGCGTTCCCTGTTTCCTTCAGTTACCCTGACATGCACCTTGACGGTATCACCAGCGCGGAATTCGGGAACATCGCTACGGGTGAACTTGTTTTCAACAAGAGCTATTTTTTGATCCATCCTGTATCCCTCCCAGTAGGAACATTCATTCTTTCTAACAACGGCAAAATCCGAAAAACCTGTCCAAAACAACTGTGAGGCTCCCATGAAGAGACAGGAACTCCCCCTGTTCCTCTTTTTTGCATGGGTCCTTTCCCTGGTGTGCGGCTTCCGGAACATCATTCGGGCGGCCGAACGTAAAGATAACCGGTCTTTCGTCCTCCAGGACCTTTCTTTTGGCCCGCTTCAGGTCGGTTGCCCGATCTTTTGAAAAAAACCCGACATCGATCACGATTGGTTCAAGTTTTTCTTTCCTGCACACCCATTCGGCTGCTTCTTCGATCCCTTTCACCGATTTAAGGAAAGATGGAGCACATATCCCCGGAAGAATTTCTTTCAGTTTTTTCACCTGTTCTGTGGCCGTTTTACCTCCGTCTTCGACTGATGCCAGAAACAATTTGCTGCACCCCATCACGCGCATATCCCTTGCGATTTCGGTTAACCGGGTATTACAACCGGTCTTTTCAAAAGGCTCGAGATACAAAAGGACGCAAACATTCTTTTGAAGATAGGGTCGCACATCGGCATCTTCTACAATATCCGGCCTTCTTTCAAGGGTGCGGCGCACGGCTTCTTTCCTTCTCCAGGTCTCGACGGCTCCGTGATTTCCACTCAGAAGAACCTCGGGTACTTTTTTGCCACGCCACTCGGGCGGTCTCGTGTAATGGGGCGTGTCCAGCATGCCTCTGAAAAAGGAGTCTTCACGGACGGCCTCGTCCTTTCCGACCACTCCCGGAACACGCCTTGAAAGGGCATCCATAAGCGCCATTGCCGGGATTTCGCCTCCCGTGAGGACGAAATCACCAAGGGAAACCTCCATATCCACGAAAGATTCTACAAACCGTTCGTCTATGCCCTCGTAATGGCCGCAGACCAGTATTATATGATCGCATACTGAAAGCTCTTCCACGAGTCCCTGGTCCATTTTTCTGCCCTGAGGACTCATCAAAATCACCTTAGCGTCACTTTTACCCGCGACATCCACCGCACGGGCAAGCGGTTCGGCCATCATCACCATTCCGCCGCCACCATAGGCGTAATCATCGATCTGCCGGTGGGGCCCTTCGGCAAAGTCCCGTGGATTCAGCAATTCGTAGCTGATCAGACTTCTTCGCACAGCTTTCCCGATAATGCTTGCATTGAAGAAAGTCTCGAAATATTCAGGAAAGGCACTGATCACTGAAAACTTCATCAGTCCCACAGTCCGTCGAGGAGGCGCACAAGGATAACGCCTCTTTCGAGGTCTACCAACCTGACGACTTCGCGGATCGCCGGGAGCATCTTTTGACTGCCTTCCGGCGTCTTTACAACGTACACATCGTTGCCACCGGTGGGGAAAATTTCGCATATCACGCCCAAAATCTCTCCGCTTTCCTCGTCTTCCACGGAAAGCCCAAGGATATCGTCGACCCAGAAAGAATCCTCGGGAAGAGTTACCCTTTCTTGTGCGGGTATCTTGATGGAAAGGCCCTTCATGGCTTCCGCATCGTCGCGGTCAACTATCCCTGAGGCTTTGGCGAGGTACACGCCTTTTCCTTCCTGAAAACGCATGGACACTATATCGAGGCTCATCTTGTGCCAGCCTTCGGGGCTGTACAGCTCCAACCGGTCCATTTCTTCGAAGCGGCTCGGGAAGTCAGTCAGAGGGACTATTCTGAATTCCCCCCTGACGCCGTGCGCTCCTGCGATTTTTCCGATCGTTACCGTTTTCGTCCCCGGCAATTCCGACACCTCATTCTTCCAGGATATCAACGTCGACTTTGTCACCCGGTTTGACCGCCGCAGCCTTGGCTATCATCCTGATTGCGTTTATCGTGGCCCCATGTTTCCCGATGACTCGACCTATGTCCTCGGGAGCAGTTTTTACTGACAAATTGACTACCCCAGATTCGGTACGCTGCGTTTGTATCCGGACTTCTTCGGGCTTGGTGACCAGGTTTTTTACCACAAAACCGACAAGTTCCTCGTAATCAGGCATAGGCCCCGCCTACTTCTTCTTGCCGGCCGCAAACTTTTCCCATATTCCGCATTTGACGAGAAGCGACCGGGCCGTCTCGGACGGTAGTGCGCCGTTACCGAGCCAGTACAGCGCACGCTCTTCCTCGATTTTAATCTCCGATGGTTCCTTCATGGGGTCATAGGTGCCGATCTGCTCGATGTAGTCCCCATCCCTCGGAGCCCTTTGATCGGCTACCACGAGCCTGTAAAAGGGGCGTTTCTTTCTTCCGTGTCTGGCCAACCTCATTCTTACCGCCATACAAAATGCACCTCCTGAATTTCGCTTTTTGCTGGTTCATATTACCGGAACGGACCCTGCTCGTTTTTGCTTTTAAAAAGGCAAGCCGCCCGGAAGCTTCATCTTTTTTCCGTTTTTGCCAAACCTTTTCATCAATTCCTGCATCTGCTTATGTTGTGCCAGTACCTGGTTTACGGTCTGGACCGTCGTTCCCGAGCCTCTTGCGATCCGACGCCTCCTGCTGCCCTTTATGATCTTGGGGTTCTTGCGTTCTTCCGGGGTCATCGAGAGGATGACGGCCTCGATGCGCTTTATCCGGGAAGGGTCGACCTCGGCATTGGCCAGGCCTTTAAGCCTGTTGGCTCCTGGTATCATATCGATAACCTTGTCGAGCGGACCCATTTTTTGAAGTTGCCTGATCTGCTGCAACATGTCCTCCAGGGTGAAGCGACCCTTTTTAAGGGATCTGGCCATCTGCTCCACGTCTGCGCCTTCCGTGGCCTGGCGTACTTTTTCGGCCAGTCCAGCCACATCACCCATGCCAAGGATCCTTTGGGCCATGCGGCCGGCGTCGAAGGCCTCAAGGTCCTCGATTCGCTCACCCGTACCGACGAATTTGACGGGAACGTCGGCGACAGCCTTTGCGCTCAGAAGAGCTCCGCCCCTGGCATCCCCGTCGAGCTTGGTCATTACGAGCCCGGTCAGGCCGAGCCTTTCATGAAACGACTTCGCCACGTCGACTGCTTCCTGGCCTGTCATGGCATCAAGAACGAGCAGTATTTCCCGTGGTTTCAGCTCCTTTTTCATCTCCTCCAGTTCGGCCATCAGGTCCTCGTCCATGTGCAGCCTGCCCGCCGTGTCGAAAAGGAGCACGTCATACAAGCGTTCCCTGGCGTATTCTGTGGCCTTTTTAACCAGGGAGATTACGTCTTTTTCTCCGGGTTCGGGTCCGAAAAACCCTATTCCTGCCTGACTGGCCAATATAGAAAGCTGCTCTACCGCGGCGGGTCGTTTCAGGTCGCAGGCTATAACGAGTGGTTTGTGCCTGCCGGATATACCTTTGGCTATCTTGACACAGCTTGTAGTTTTACCCGCGCCCTGGAGCCCGACCAGGAGACATTTTGTAGGGGGCATAGGGGCGTAGTCGAGTCCGCCTCTGGTCTTTCCGCCCATAAGGGCCGTTATCTCTTCGTAGACTATTGCCTGCACCTGCTGAGCAGGAGTTATTGATTCAAGAACCGATTTTCCAAGAGCCCTCTCCCTGATGCGGTCCACAAGATCCTTGACTACCTTGTAATTGACGTCACCTTCGAGCAGTGCCCTGCGGACTTCCCTGGTAGCTTCCGTTAAGTCCTGCTCCGTCAGTTTTCCCCTGTCGCGAAGTTTCCCAAAGATGTTATCAAGACGGTTTCGCAAAGAATCAAACATTTCGTCTGTTTGTTCCCCCTGTTCCTTCAAATCCTGCAAGTTCCTCAAGATCTTCCCTTAACTCCTGAGGCAAGGTCACACCATTACCTGAGCACCAGTGAAGAACACTTTCCAGGGCTTTCGCAAACCGGGTTTCACGTTCCAGGCACCCAATCCGGTCTTCGAGTTCCTCAAGGCGTTCCCTGGAGCGTTGAAAAAGATCGTGAACGCCTTGCCGGCTCATGCCCAATGAATCTGCGATTTCAGAGAGGGACAAGTCCCTCTCGTGATGAAGCATGAAGACTTCCCGCTGCTTCTCAGTCAGGAGCGGGCCATAGATATCGTATAAGCGGTCAAGCCAGATCTTTTTGAGCAACCGGTCGTCGTCCACTGGCTTTCCTCCCTCGCGTCAAGCAGGGAGATTATAGGGAATGGCCTGAACGGTGTCAAGTAAAAAAACTTGACAGCGGCGGATAAATATTACCGCCGCTGCCTTGTGGTTTTTGGGAAGGATATTAAAGTTTCCCGGCAAATTCAACTGTGA
>DMCT01000025.1 GCA_003446665.1 Synergistaceae bacterium | reverse complement strand
CCCTTTTCGGTCGAACGCCTTGAACACGCACTGAATGCCTACTTTCAATACCACCAGGGGCTGACTCGACGTGCCAACCCATGGCGGCAGAAAGACCTGGACATGGTCACAAGTTTAAGGGGAATTTCCCCCAGGGCACTCGAAGACCCTCCAAAGGGGATCCAGCGCAAGTTGCTAGAAAAGATACGCACTTGCATGAGGAACAACCGCGAGGCCCTGTCGGCTTCCGCCGTCGGTGAGACCATCGGCATTTCTCGCTCTACAGCAAGACGTTACCTGGAATACCTCCTGGAAACCGGAGAAGCGACCTTCGAATACGACATCAGCAGCGTCGGCCGCCCGGTAAAGCTTTACAGGCTATTGTGATGAATCAGGCGACAATATGCGTGACTTCGAGCTAACCAGAAGCAAGACTTCCGAGCATGCAACTCCTATATACAGATTGTATAAATGTTCCCAGTGCGAGCACCCAAAATATTATCTACCTACAAACAAAACAGCTTTTGCTTATGACATTGCTACAGTTCCCGTCAGAATGTATTTCTTTATGATAAAGATGCGAGTCGGGTTAACTGGATTCTTGTCTCTTGCTTCCGGACTATTTCAGTAATGACTCGAAGGTAATACCTGAAACCAGGCCTCCGAGTCGTCATTCCTAAGGAGGATTCTCTACGGATGGCGACCAGCGGGTTTTCCCGGAAACGGGGAAGCCTCCCGTTACTTGGAAAGGAGGATACATGTTGAGAGATGTAACCTATCATCCAGAAAGTTGCCTCATAACTTTTTTGTCCCTTCCATTCATGAGTTCGGGCATTACGCGACGATTCGTTTTTTCTCTACAACCCTCCTTGGTAAGGGCTCCATCCCTTGCGTAACGGTGTGTGGGCAAGAATTACTTACTCCTTTCAGGGGGTGAGTGAATCACATACGAGGAGGGTTAACATGAGTCAAGGCGTAAAGAAACAGTTTGTCAGGAAACGGATACTGGTGAACGGCGTTCCGTACCACACTGTAGCAGAACCAGAAGCATCGCTTGCCGAGGTTATCCGCAAGCAGTTGGGTTTGACGGGAACCAAGGTCGGTTGCGGAGTCGGCCAATGCGGTGCTTGCTACGTGCTTATGAACGGTAAGCTTCTGCGTTCTTGCATCACGAAATGGAATTCGGTCCCCGAGGAAGCGGAAATTCTCACCATTGAAGGAGTCGGAGCACCGGGAAGACTCCACGCTCTTCAGTGGGCCTTCATAAAGACGGGCGCTATCCAATGTGGTTTCTGCACACCTGGATTTATCATGAGTGCCAAGGCTCTTTTGGAGCAAAATCCGAATCCGACCCGCGAGGAGGTTCGAGAGTGGTTCCACAAAAACCGTAACGCTTGTCGCTGTGTTGGCTACGTACAGATAACCGATGCCGTCATGCTTGCTGCCAAGGTTCTCCGAGGCGAAGAAGAGATGACGGATTTTTCCGAAATGCTTGGTAAGGACGGTTCGATCTGGGGCACCAGCTTCCCAAGGCCGAGCGCGGTCTACAAGGCGACTGGCCTTTGGGATTTTGGCGGCGACGCTGGTCTCAAGCTTCCCGACGATACCCTTTTCGCCGTGCCGGTCTGCCCGGAAGTCCACCACGCGGTAGTAAAATCCATCGACCTTTCGGAAGCCGAAAAAATGCCGGGAGTCTTCAAAATTGTAACCGCCGAAGACATTCTCCAAAACAAGGGGACGAACCGCATCCGGGGACAGGTCAACTCAGCCACAGCAACCACCGATGGATGGGAGCGCCGTATTCTTGTGCCCGTGGGCGACAAGATCCGACAATGGGGAGAAGCGGTGGCTGTCATTTGCGCGGCTACGGAGGAAGAGGCCAGGGCTGCGGCCGCAAAGGTGAAAGTCGAGCTGGAAGAACTTCCTGCCCTGCTTAACATCAAAGATGCCATGGCCAAAGACGCCATCAAAGTATATGACGAGATTGAAGGCATCGACGGCATGCCCAACTGTTTCAACAAACGACGCATAAAAAAGGGAGATGATCCCGCTCCTTTCCTGGACAACGCTCCCTACGTGGTGGAAGAAACTTTCCTCAGTTCGAGGCAGCCTCATTTGACGATCGAAACTGATTGCGGCTTCGGTTACATCGACGAGGAAGAACGTTTGACGATCCAGACAAAAAGCATCTGCATCTACTTGCATGTGCTAATGGTCGCAAGAGGCCTCGGACTGCCTCCCTCTAAGATTCGCGTGATCCAGAACAACACGGGTGCCACCTTCGGATACAAAATCGCCGTTACGAACGAAGCCATTATCGGTGCCTGCGTCCTCGCCACAGGCCGCCCCGTCTACATGCGGCTCAACATGAAAGAACACATCCTTCGGACGCCAAAGCGTTCACCTTTCCTCATAAAACTTCGCATAGGAGCCGATAAAAACGGAAAGCTGGTGGGGCTTGAGCACAATTGGTATGTCGACCACGGGCCCTATTCGGAAGCCAGCCAGGACCTCACCAACAGGGAGGCTCAATTCATGGGAGCGCCTTATGGGGTCGAAAGAATCCGCGGCTGTGGTTATACCCTTTTCACGAACCACAAATGGTGCGGGGCCTTCAGAGCCTACGGAGCACCTCAGACCTACCTGGCCGAGGAAGTCGCCATGGATATGCTCGCAGAAAAAATAGGCATGGATCCGCTCGAATTCAGGGAGAAAAATCTGATCCTCCCAGGCGGCACGATGCCTAGCGGACAAAGACCCGAAGTATATCCGCTTCAGGCAATGGTAACGAGGATCAAGCCCCTTTACGAAGAAGCGAAAAAACGGGCGACCGCCCTCTCAACAGATACGATCAAAAGAGGAGTCGGCATATCTATCGGCATTTACGATTGCAACAGGGACGGTCCCGATGAATCTCGCAGTACCATAGAACTGACCAAAGAAGGGGTCATCCTTTACAACACGTGGGAAGACCACGGCCAGGGCGCTGACATTGGCTGTATTGGAACGGCACACGAAGCGCTAAAACCCATCGGCATCAAACCCGAGCAAATCAAACTCGTCTGCAACGATACGGCAAAGGCGCCCAACAGCGGCAATGCTTCGGCCAGCAGGAGCCAGGTTATGACGGGCAGCGCGATTGTAGACAGCTGCAGGCAATTGCTGGACGCCATGCGCAAGCCCGACGGAACTTACCGAACTTACGAAGAGATGGTCGAAGAGGGAATCCCCACGACCTACGAAGGTTATTGGAAGGCCACACTCCGAAACGTTGACGGCGAAGTGCAACACGGCGTGCCGATAGACGATGAGACAGGCCAGGGTTATCCTTTCGCCAACCATCAGTTCGGCGTGTTCATGGCCGAGGTGGCAGTCGACGTCAACACCGGCAAGTCCACCGTAGAAAAGTTCACCCTTGTAGACGACGTCGGAAAGATAAACAATTACGCGGTGGTGGAAGGACAATTATACGGCGGCATCGCTCAAGGGATCGGCTTCGCCCTGACTGAGGATTTCGACGACGTTCACAAACATACCAATCTAGTCAGCTGCGGTCTTCTTTACACTAAGGATATCCCCGACGACATGAAGCTGATCCATATGGAAACGCCCCGCGAATTCGGCACCTTCGGTGCAAGCGGGACCGGCGAGTTGCCCCATTCCGCTTCACATGCGGCTGTACTCAACGCCATTTACAACGCTGTCGGCGTCCGCATCAAGGAGTTGCCTGCAAGACCTGAAAAGATCCTTGCCGGATTGAAAAAGTAAGGACCATATTTGTTACCGGGAGTCTTCAGGCCGTAATGTCTCAAGGCTCCCGGTAAATTTTTCAAAGCCCCATGCAGTGAGATAACGATTCAGCTGTAGGCGATCCAGGTTTTTCGGTATGGGCGGATGATTGGAGAAATATCAGCTCTATCGCTCCCGGCGGTACGGCAAAGAGAAGCTTTTCACCCGGACGGACGACCTTCGCCAAAGGGCCGTGGACAGACTGTTCTACCTGCCAGTATCCATTAGATGTCCCGACGTGCATCCTGGTAACTCCTCCTTCGAGGAGCACTTCCTCTACCTCGCCAGAGAAGGTGTTTTTTGAAAGTTCCTGGTCAATCGGAATCCGCGGGTCCAAAATACGAACGCGATCAGGCCTCACGAAGGCCAATGCCGGACCGGTGTCGACTGCCTCTTTCAACGAAAGCTCGCCCAAGTCCCAAAGGAAGACAGGTCGTCCTTCGGGTGAAACTTCCGTCCGCCCTTCCAGGATATTACCCCAACCCATCATCTTCCAGAAAGAAACCCGACCCGAACCTTCAAGCATTTCTTCTATCCGTGCGGACCCGGTCAGAATACCTTTTTCGATGAAGAAGATCTTGTCGCCGAGAGCACAAATATCCTCAACCTGATGCGTCACATAGAGAATTGGTATGCCGGCTTCTTCCTGCAGACGCCGCAGGTCCCTTCGAAGATTTCGCCTTAACGGCCCGTCAAGGGCGCTGAAAGGTTCGTCCAGCATCAACATTTCCGGTTCCGAGGCCAGCGCCCGCGCCAGTGCGACACGCTGTTTCTGTCCTCCGGAAAGCTGAGAGGGGAAGTGGTCCCCGTATTCTTCAAGCCGCACCTGTTCAAGCCATTTACGCGCACATGACCTCTTTTCCCGTTCGCCGGTACGAGCACAGCCGTACATAACATTTTCCAGGGCTGTCATGTGAGGGAAAAGCGCAAGTCCCTGTGGCAGAAACCCCATCCTTCGTTTGCAAGGATGAATATCTATTCCCGATGCAGTATCGAGGATAACTCGTCCGGCCAGGACGATGCGTCCTTGTTTGACTTTCCGCAACCCCGCGAGACATCTCAATGTGAGGCTTTTCCCTGCTCCGCTAGGGCCAAAGATTACCCCGATTTCCTTGCCGAGATCAAAAGAGACATCCAGGCCAAAACGGTCTACTTTCTCCTTAAGGGATACCTCAAGCCACTCTTTCATGAGCCCCGGCCTCCAATCTACGTACCAGATAAAGGCTGACGATGCCTACGGCGACGAGCAAAAGGGCCGCCGCATTGGCGCGACCGAAATTGAGCGACCCGACTTGCCCGTAAATGTAAAGAGGGAGCGTTTGGGTTCTGCCGGGGATGTTCCCCGCTATCATTAGTGTCGTTCCGAAATCCCCAAGGGCTCTTGCGGAAGACAAAGCTAATCCTGCAAGAAGTGTTCTTCTAGCCATCGGCAATGTAATCTTGAAAAAGACATTCCAGGAACTCTTCCCCAGGGTGAGGGCAGTTTCTTCGAGCTCGCGATCCACACCCGCAAAAGCCGCGCGTGATGACTGTATCATTATCGGCAAAGATGGCAACAACGAACCCAAAACGCAGGCAGGAAAAGCAAAGACAAAACCGGCCTCCTTCAAAAGGTCCACCCTTCCAACAAGCATTAGCACGTAAAGCCCCAAAACCGACGGAGGTAATACGATTGGCAGAAGGAGCAGGAGGGAGACGACCTCCCGCCCTGGGAAGGATTTCCTTGCGAGGACCCACCCAAGCCCCCCTCCAGCAAGGACCAGTATAGGTATATCGAAGGCCAGAACCTTGAGGCTTAAAAATAGCGCTTTTTCCATTTCTCGATCCAGTTAATTGACGACGGGCTCGAACCCGGCTTCCTCGAACAGTTTGCTTGCGGGCTTCGAAAACAGGTATTCAAAAAAGTCCACCACCACATCGGTTTTTCTTCCGACCACTATACCTCCAAAGATCCTTTGCGGAGGGACCGGGATCCTGGTCCAGTTGCCCCCAAGCCTTTTCGCAATGCTCAAAGGCAGACAAGCCACATTGGCCCCGCCGCTTTTGGCTGCAAGACCAGCCTTCAGGACATCGCCTCCAATTACCAAACGTCCTTCCGCATCCAGCTTCTTGTAAAGGCCCACCTCTTCGAGATATTTCTTGGCCAGGGCCCCGTAAGGAGCTACTTCCGGGTCAGCTATGGCTACTTTTATATTTTCTCTCTCGATAATGTCCAGGGAAGGGGCCTCGCTTGAATCATGCCAAAGGACCAGAGGGCACTCGGCTACCGGTCTTACCATTTCAAGCATGCCCTTTTCCTCGAGATACCTTGCCCATTTCTCGTTAGCGCTAATGTAAAGGTCAAAGGGTGCCCCCATCTCGATCTGCCTGGCAAGCTGACCTGAAGCGGCAAAAGTATATTCCATGTGATTCCCCGTATCTTTTTCGTATTGTGCAGCTAGTTTTTCCATAACGGGCTGCGTACTTGCCGCGGCGGCAAATACTTCGGCGTTGGCCATGCCTGACGAGAGGCAAGAAAAGTACAAAACCATAACCAACAGCACCAAAGTTTTTCCTCGAAAAACATATTTTTTCATTTTCACAACACCACACCTCCAGGTTACCTTGTATTTTTAAAATCATTTCATGCAAAGGGAACAAACGCCATATACCACCATGTGCTTGCCTTTCACTACCGCTCCATCTTCGACATCGATGTAGGGCAAACAAGTATTGGTCAGACAATCCATCCTGCCGCAGATCAGGCATTCAAAATGCGCGTGGTCGCCCGGGCAACCGGAAATACCGGGGTCGTGAGCGCAAAAACGCCATGTTCCTTTCATATCCATTACCCTGTGCACTATCCCCTTTCTAAAAAGCAGTGAAAGTGTCCTGTAAATGGTAACCCGGTCACTTTCTTCAGGAAGGAATGCCTCCACCTCTTTGTAGGACATTGGACACCCTTTTTTGAGCAGAATTTCAAGTATAGCCTGCCGTATGGGAGTGCACCTTATGGACTTGCTTTCAAGAATCGTCTCTGGCTGCATTTATATCACTCCTGCAACATTGTTGCATCTGGGATTTAATTGGAAGCCGCCCAACACAGCACCTGCCTGGGCGGCTTCGGGTTAAAATGCTTTTCTAGTCCCGAACCTGACCTTTTCTCGCCTGGCCTTTTTTATTTTTGGCACGTTCCAGGCGGAACCGCTTCAGCTTCATGTGCGGGTCACCTTCGGTCGGGACTATGCAAAGAAAGACGAAAGGCTCGGGTCCAGGATTTTCGTACCCGTGGACCAGGCCCCCAGGGACATGGGCCCACCCCATCGGGGGCATCTCCCAGCGTTTGCCCTCAATAGTCACGTATCCGGTACCACTCAGACTTATCATGTAGTGCGGCCAGTCGTGCACGTGTTCAGGTATCACTGTCCCAGGAGGCAGGGAGAAATGCCTCATAGTGTAGTCGTCCCAAAACCGGCCGGGTCCGTAGACAATTCTCTTTGTAACTTCCGGCGCCAAAGACGAGGCGTCGTAAAGTTCAAGGTCTTCTATCTTTCCGGAAAAGACTTCTCCAACCATGGCATTGACCTCCTTCCCGTCCTTTTCGCGCTACCGACATTTGCCGAAACGCTAATGGCCGCAGCTTCCCGAGCAGGCGTCACCTTTTATGCCTGCAAGGACCTTTTCCGGCAGAGCGGGAATCTGGAATATTCTCACTCCGCAGGCTCTCGCGATCCCGTTGAGTATTGCAGCATGCGGCGCGGACAGTGGCATCTCGCCTGTCCCCGAGGCTCCAAAGGGTCCAAATTCCCTGGGTGTCTCCATGTGGTAAAGCTCGATATCATCGGGAATATCCTTGATATATGGGAACCCGCAGGTAACCAGGTTCGTGTATTTTCGTGGATCTCCAAAATCCTCCGTCAAGGCGAAACCGATGCCCTGCGCAATGCCGCCGTAGTGCTGGCCTTCGACGACGTCGAAGTTGTTGATTTTCCCTACGTCGCTTACCAGGGTGAACTTCTCCACCTTTACTTTGCCGGTCTCCATGTCCACGGCGACCTCAGCCATGAAAAGTCCGTACATGTGGTTCGCGAAGGGGTATCCCTGGCCTGTAGCATCGTCCATGCTCGTGCAAGTGATGGGGTTCCCGTCCACATCCCTTACCGTCGCTTGCCAGTATCCTTCATAGAAGGTCGGAATTCCCTCGGCGATCATTTCGTCGTAGGTGCGGTATGTGCCATCTGGTTTCCTCATTGCGTCAAGAAGCTTGCGGCAGCTGTCGACTATGGCATTACCCACCATTACCTGACAGCGGCTCGCGGCCGCAGCTCCACTGTTGGGTGCTTTCGCCATATCGTTGCAAACGAGCTTTATCTGTTCCGGACGCAGTCCAAGTGGTTTCAGGGCTTCGTGCGCCGTCCCCACGCAACCCATGTCCGCGCCCTGGCCGTGATCTTCCCAGGTGTTGTAGATGATCACGCCGTCTTTGGTAAGCTCAATGTTGCTGGCTGCCTCGTCGGGACCGTCGTCGTTGGAGTTGTAGATGCCTATCGAGATTCCAACCGCTCGCTTGATCTTGTCCGTAGAATTCGCCTCGGCACGCTTTTTGGCTTCTTCGTAAAGCGGCCTTAAACGAGTGACCATAGTATGTAAAGGGTAGACCTCTGGTTTCTGACCGCTGGGTAACGTATCACCGGGCCTTATCAGGTTCAGTTCCCTGAAATCGAGTGGATCCATCCCGACTTTTTCCGCCAGCATGTCAATGATCTGTTCCCCAGCGAAATAGGTTTGCGGACCGCCATAGGCCCTGAAAGCCCCGCACCATTTCTGGTTCGTAAACAGCGTATACCCGGCGCCTCTGATATTGTCGACCTTGTACGGCGCACAGATAAACTGGCCGCCTTTGTTCGTAAGGTCCTGGCTCGATTCCGAATAGGGTCCGTGATCGACATACCAGTTGTGCTCAAGCCCTACCAGCTTTCCTTTTTCGTCGGCTCCTATCCTGAGCTTCATGAGGAAGGGCGAGCGTTTTGGCGTGCGGACCAGGTGCTCTTTCATGTCTAGTCTCATGTAGACGGGTCGACCCGTAGCTATCACACAGGCCCCGAGAAGGGGTTCGTTGGTGGGCGCCACCTTATAGCCGAATGTGGCTCCCATGTTGTTTTGTATCACTCGAATCTTCGACGGGGGGACACCAAGTCCCCTGGCTATCATCATGGCGTGCCTGTAGACGCAGATACTTTTAGTCTGAAGGGTGAGTCGTCCCTCATCGTCCCAGTAGCCAAAACCACAATCCGTCTCTATTGTCATATGGGGCTGGCGCGAGCTCCAAAACTCCGCTTCCACCACGTAGGGGGCTTTTTCCAGAAGCGGGGCAGGGTCCTCGCCCTTTACTATGGGCCGCTTGTTGAAACAGTTGGGGATGCCATCGATATCGGGAATCTCCTCGTAGACTTTAACTGCACCTGGAGCCATGGCCTCCTTTACATCCATGACCGCCGGAAGCTCCTCGAGTTCCACCTTCACGGCAGCCGCCGCAGCTCTGGCCTGTTCTACCGTATCCGCGCACACTATGGCGACGGCTTCCCCCCACTGGCGTATCTTGTCGCCTTCTTCTACGAGGATCCTTCTTTCCCAGCCGTCTGTACTGGCCGTGCCAGAGCCGACCTGGCCGCGAATGCGATTTGTCCCCTTGTTGGCCTTTATGTCCTGGGCGGTCACTATTTTGAAGACACCGGGCATTTTCTCGGCTTCCTTAAAATCTATGGAAAGGACGCGGGCATGATTTACTTCGGGACACACCGGAACAGCGTGAAGTGTTCCCACGGGAAGCTTGAGCCCTGCATCGTCGCCGAAATCGAAGGTACCAGTGGCCTTGAAAACGGCGCTGGGCCTGGGATAACGTGTCCCCCATATTGATTCACCGGGCTTCAGGGCTTTGGCGAAATCGGTCATGGTCTTTTCCCCCCGCAAGACGGCAGCCGCATCCATGACCGCGTCGGTAATCTGCTTGTAACCGGTGCAGCGGCAGGCTGTCCAGTGCTCCTGGAACCAGTCACGGACTTCCTCCCGGGTGGGATTAAGGTTTTTGTCGAGAAGGCCTTTTGCGGCCATTATGAAGCCGGGCGTACAGAAACCGCACTGGATAGCCCCACTGGTTATGAAGGCCCACTGGATTGCATGAAGGTTATCAGGCGTTCCAATTCCTTCGATCGTCAATATATCGGCATTCTCGGGCACCTTTTTCCAGGGAGTCACACAGGATCTCGTCACTTTCCCGTCGAGGATAACGTTGCATGCTCCACACTGGCCCATGCCGCAACCAAGTTTCGTACCTGTTAGGTGAAGTTGTTTGCGAATGACATTGACCAGCTTCTCGTCCGGACATGCTACTACGCGATGAGGAATGCCGTTGATGACAACGGACTTGACCTGGTACTGCTCTTTCATTGTTTTTCCCTCCAAATCATGGGATATTACTCTGCAAGTGATTTAACGAAATGGCGTTATAAAAGAACTCGGGATCAAACGAAACAGAATACCTCCTTTCCAATCACGGGAGGCGGTCTCGTTTCCGAGGCGCCCATTGGCCCTGGACCATGGCTGGCGCTTTAGGTCCCGGGGCTCGGAGTTCCATTCGATCTCTTTCGATAACTATATTGCTACACGATGATATCTTCAATTTCTGGTTGATAAACGTTATTTTTGCTCGATATTGTTCACGAAAGAACCGGGGTAACTCGTTGGCCCAAAGACGGTTTCCGTCAGGTTACAATGCTCAAAAACAAAACCGAACGTCAGAGCGTGTCCACACCTCGTCCCGCAGGACAAATGTGATACTCTTTTTTACAGGTTAGTGGCCTGCGGTCCGATAAAACCATCTACTCCCAATAGTGACATCGGCCAAAGCCCGTGCGCCAGAGGTATAAAATGGCTAAAACATGTAAACCAGAGACTGGAAAAAAACTTTTTAGGGAATCAGACCCTCGAGATGTTGCGACTTTTCCTCGACCGGAAGAACATTGCCTGGTTTTCGTGCGGCACGGAGAACCTGCATTCCCCGAGTCGGACAAATATTACCTTGGAAAAACTGACTGGCTCCTTTCAGATAAAGGCAAAATCCAGGCTCGTTGCGTTGCGGACTGGGCCAAAGGCTTTTCCTGGCGTGGCTGTTTCTGCAGCCCCCTTAAAAGAGCAAAGGAAACCGCGGAAATCATTTGCGGAGCCATTGACCTTCCCTTCACGATAAAAACCGAGCTGGCAGAAATTGACCTAGGCGAATGGGACGGACGCAAGAAGACGGAAATAGCCTCGGCATACCCGGAAAAGTTGCGCGAAAGGCAAGAGGACCTGCTGTACTTCCGGCATCCCTGCGGCGAAAGCTTCGCCGAACTCGAAGCCCGAGTCATTCCTTTCCTGGTGCCTTTGCTGCAGGAAAAAGGGAAATGGCTAGTCGTTTCCCACGCGGGCGTGTACAGAGTGTTGATTCACGCCCTGTTCGGGGTTCCTTTTCCGATGACTTTTGGATACGATCTCGGTTACGGCCAAATCAGGATGTTTTGCAGGACTGGTGATTACCTTTTCGTAAAAGGTTTCGATGAATTGATGGTCCACCTGGAGGAACTTAAATGAATAAAGACATTATCCGATCCGGTGCAGTGATACTCGCTGCAGGTCTTTCGTCGAGAATGGGCCGATGCAAGGCTTTGCTAGACGCAGGAGGCACCTCCGCTTTAGGAAGGGTTTCCTGCAGCATGCGCCTCTGTGGCGTTGAAGACCTTGTAGTCGTCACAGGTTATCACAGGGACCAGGTTGAGAAAGAAGCCGTCAAATGGGGCGGCAAGCCCGTTTTCAACGACAGCCACGAGGAAGGGATGTTTTCTTCCATCAGGACTGGAGTAGCCGCACTGTCGAAGGACGTGGAAGCTTTTTTCCTGCTGCCAGTCGACATTCCTTTGGTTCGCAAAGAAACCTGCCTGGCCCTTAAAGGGGTTTTTCTCGAAAACCCCGAAGCGGCATTCGTCGTGCCCTCCTTCCGAAATAAAAAAGGACACCCACCCCTGATAGCATCAAGGCTTGTTCCGGAAATTCTCGAATGGTCGGGCGATGGAGGCCTGCGTGCCCTTCTTTCTCATCATGAGGAGAATTCCTTTGTTCTGGAAACACCCGACCAGGGAGTCACCATAGAAATGGACACGCCCGAAGACTACGAAAACCTTTACTCCCTCGCAAAAAAACGGGAAATTCCCTCTAAAGAGGAGAGTATTGCGTTTTTTGAGCTATGCGGCACTCCCTCGAAGGTGCGGGAACATTCCGAGGTTGTGGCTAAAGTCGCGAAGAAACTTGCTGACAACCTGAAAGGACTCTTCCCCATGGAGCCGGAGTCACTTTGGACAGCGGCTTTGCTTCACGACATGAAAAGGACCGAGATTGACCACGCTGAGGAAGGCGCGGCAACACTCGAAAAATGGGGTTTCGCTGAGACTGCGGACCTGGTCAGGTTTCACATGGAGCTTCCCGACGATGAACCGTTGTTATCTGGAAGGTCATTGCTTTACCTGGCCGACAAGATAGTTGCAGGAACGGAGGCAACAGGCCTCGACAAAAGATGGCGCGACGTTCGGGAAAAGTTTTCCGGCAACCCCGCGGCGCTTAAGTCAGCTTGCAGTCGACTGCAAAAGGCCGAAAATATAGCTCGGGCTTTTGAGGCCTGCACGGGAAAAAGACTGAAAGAAATCCTCACCCCTTCTGAATGACATGCAAAAGTTCGACCAACACTTTTACCGTAAAAACTTTTTACCTCCTACCAAAAAGGGCAGGTCAGTTTTCCCAATCTCTTTTCCCCTTCGGGCTTTCGAAGGCCAAAACATCGACTACCATTGCAATGATTTTTTCAGGCATTCCGGGACACTGCTTCAAAAGATCCACCGCTTCTTCCGAAAGACCTTTCCTGTTTTCATTAGCTGCAATGGTGAGAAAGAGTGTCGCATGACCCTGGTCAACATGTTGCAAAGAAAGCCTGAAGTCTTCAACCCAGGGAAGGTTCCAGAGAATTTCTTCCACATCATAGAGCCTGATGGGAACCCCGCCTGCTCCTCTTTCAGGGAGGCGGCCCTTTACTTCTATCCGCTTCAGCGGCGAACCGCAGGGGCAACTGCCTTTGAGAACACGCCCCTCGTCATTTGTCCGATATCGAATCAACGGAAAAGAGAGGCGTCGAATCATCGTTATCACCACTTCCCCCCACTCCCCGTCAGGCAGGACGTTACCTTTTTCGTCCACTATCTCCAAAAGGACATCTAGTTCCCTTACGTGGCAACCACGTAGTGCCTGGCATTCAACGGCACACCCCCAGCCCGACTCGGTGAGACCGTAATGGCTGAAAACCCTGCATCCCCACAGTCTCTTTATTCGCCGCCTTAAAGCCCATGGCGCAATGTCCGCGCTTAGCAGTACCGACTCCGGTTCGTGCCGGCTCAAAGCCGCCACCTTCGCCATTTGAACGGGCAGGCCTACAACGACGCTGGGTCTGAATTCGTCGATATTTGATGCGGCTTCCGCCGGATCGTCGACAAGTCCGAAAACCCGAGTCTCGCATCTTCTCTCGTCAAGCGCCGAGCGCAGAACATCCCCTATGCTATCCGGCGAAGCGCCCTCCATAAAGACTGCCACCCGGCTTTCCGGCGCGGTGAACGTGGTCATCCCATGGAGGAAAAATTCCCTTGTGGCCTCGATATCGTCGTCGGTGAGAAAAACCCGCTTCGGGATAGACGATGTCCCCGAAGTCCAAAGGGTAACGACACGCCGGATCTCCGATTGTGAGACAGTGAGAAAACGTTGCCCGTACTGAGCCAGGTCGGATGGTGAAATAAAAGGAAGCTCCTCGAGGGGGATATTGTCTTTCCCGTCGAGTCGATCCCTGTAAAAAGGGGAATACAAGGAAGCATGCCTGATGAGTCTGCGCAGCAGGTAGTTTTGCGCCCTTTCGATTTCATCGCGGCTTCCGATCCTGAGGGGATCCCTTATTGCGGCATCCCGGAGAAAAAGCCTGTCGATAGACTCGGCGATCCAGGGATCCAGCGGGGTCAGGGGAATGTCTATCGGCATCGATGCAAGGTCCTGCCATCCCTGCCCGTAAGATTCCAGGCGCAAAAGGGAACTAACCTCCCGTCGTGAGAAGCAACGTGAACACAGCAGAAACGCAACCGTTCCAGGTCGAGGTTTTCGGCATCCTGAAAAGCCATGGCGCTTATGCTGAAACTGCCTCTTTCGTAAATGCGAATAAACCTTTCAAAGGCATCTTCGATTTCGCTTTCCGCCGAGTTCGTCGAATATTTCGCGGGATAAACGGAAGCGACATCTGCCCCCCAACGGCGACGAATGCTCTCTATTGCGCTTTTCGCCCCTTCTTCGGCTGTGCTGCTCCCAAAGCAGCAGGCTCCGCTTCCAACAGGCGTTATGCGTTCAGGTTTTTCCACTAGATACACGCCCCTGAAGGAACACCGCTCGTGTTCACATCTGGAAGGATGGAAATGAGACAGTTTAGTCATACCACCCGTCTGTTCTACCAGTCCGTTCATCACTTCGGGAAGAGTGATCCTGTTTTCGTCGGCCGGCGGTCCTGGAAACCGTCCGAAATAGCTTATCGGCTGGAAATGCACCCCTCGCACGACGGGGAATTTTTCAAGAGCGAAGCGGATTATGTCTCCCATTTCGTCATCGTTGATTCCCGGGACCAAAGTCGGCACGAGCACGACACCCAGCCCGGACTCTTCGCAGGCTCGTATAGCCTGTTCCTTGGCCGATCGAAGAGAACGCCCCCTAAGAGCGATATGGGTACTTTCGCGGAGGCCGTCGAATTGCAAAAAAACCCAACCTAACCCGGCTTTTTTCAAACACGAAGCGAAACCCGGCTCCTCGGCAAGTCGAAGACCGTTCGTGTTGAGCTGAAGGCCAGGGTATTCAAGCTCCGAAGCGAGGCCGACCAGATCACAAATATCGTCACGCAGGGTTGGTTCTCCACCTGAAATTTGTAGAATGGCTTCCGGGGCCTTTCGACGTATATCGCCCAGCATTCCGGCAAGAAAGTCGAAACCCGCCTCACGGGGGCTTCCCGCGTCGGCAAAACAGACCGGACATTTCAGTTGACAGTTTTCAGTGACCTCCAGGATAACGGTACAGCTTTTCTGTTTGTGTTCCCCGCAAAGTCCGCAAGATTCCGGGCATGCGTTTTCAGGTTTGTCCTGCGGGCCAGAAAGCGGGAAACGCCTGGAAGTCCATTCCTCGAAGTCCGGTTTCCCTCTCCATAGGACACAGGAAAAATCCCCGTGATCCGGGCAAAGTTTACGCAGATAAACGTCCCCGCCATCCTTTTCCAAAACGGCGGTGATGCGTTTCAGGCAAACAGGGCAAAGGCTGTTGGTGTGGCGGAGAACTTCCATCAGCTGGAACGTCCTTTACGAACGTCGAAGTCATGTTCTTCCAGAAGCTGCAGCGTTTTAACAAGCGTTTCAAGAACCATCGGATAACACCTGCCGGGTTCCGGTTCGACCACGTAGCCCAGGATATCGCCGCAACCGACAAGCTGTCCGTCAGCTCCCCATTTTTTTGCAAACCAGTCCTGGAGTTCCGTGGCCATCACCTCGAGCCTGGGATCACGCTCCTCCGCAGGCGAGCCTTTGCCTGCATAAAACCCCATGAGACAAAGGGCACCTGTCAAGGCACCACAGGTGCAACGACGGGAAAAGCCTCCCCGACAAAGACCGTTCATAGCGGCGATCATGTCACTGTCTTCTTTTTCCGTAAATGCCAAACCGGCCAACAACATTATTTGGGAGCAGCAAAACCCCTGCTGTCCCCACTCCATGACGGCACTCTCAAGGTCCTGCATATCATCCACCTTTCTTTCCCCTTAAACCATAGTTTGCAAGCTACATGGTCGCCGCTTCTTCCCAACTTTTTCATTTAGTTGCGGAGGCCTTTCGACACAACCAAAGACCGTATCCCAATCTGCGGCACGTTTTTTTCGGGGCGGTCATGATGCCGTACCAAACAAGCCTGGCTGCACATTCTCTGAGCGCCCCCGGGTGATCCTCGAAAAAGAAAGACTCCAACCCCTGCAAACGGAATGCATCTACCATTTCTTCCCTCGGTCTTGCTCCATTTGCACAGGAACCCTTTTCTCCTGGCGTTCTGCCGCAGGAGTCCGTAAGTAAATAGAGGTCCGTAATTCCCAAAATCCCCCCATCTTTCAAAACCCTTGAAAGCTCCGCCAAAACCGTGAGCAGGTTTTCTTGTTGAGAGAGGACGCATTCACAGATAGCGCCGTCGAACGACTCGTTTTCGAAAGGAAGTTTCGCGAGGTCTCCCTTTATTGTCGGCCCCTTCTGTTGAGCAAGAATTAGCCGTTCTTTGGAATGGTCCACTCCTACGGCTTCCAGGCCTTCTTTTACCAGGAGTTCAAGGGTGGCTCCGGCCCCGCAACCCGCGTCCAGGACTCTCTTTTTGGGCGCGAAGGCACAAAAAGACAAAAGTCTTCTGGAGAGCGCTTCGCCTCCAGGGTGCATGGTCTCGCCCATGACGGCCGACCATTCGGGGTGTTCAAATGGCAATGGCATTACTTGTCCTCCAGTATTTTCTCCACTTCGAGCATCCTGCCCACAGCAAGAGATTCGGGGACAAGTATAAAGCCGCACTTGACGCAGGCAGGAAGCTCTATCTCAAAACGGCTGCCGAGATAGCGCGCGGCAACTTTATTCAGCGTGAGACTGTTGCCGCAACTGCACCGCCATTTCGTCTCATCGTGAAATCCAAGATCCGTTCCGTTTTTCATGACATAAGCTCCACGGTCATTCTGTGGCTCCAGGCGTTGATTATAAAAAAGGAATCCTCTTCCGGTCGGTACTCCACCCAAAAAGTAACGTTTCCCCTCCTCGAGGAAGCCAGCCTGGTGTCTTCAGGAGATATCAGGAACATGCCGCTTTCTTGTGCTTGCCAAAGGGTATACATAATGTCACTGTCCAGGATGTGGCGCTCTTCGAGTTTTTCCCGAACATCCTCTGGGACGGTAATGACAAGACCTTCCCATGGTTCTCTGGAGAGGCCGCAGGGGCCCAGGAGTTTTTCGCGAAGTCTTTTTCTGTTCCATTGTCGTTTCGAAAAACCGGTACTACCTGCTTCAAAAGGAAGCGGGAACAAAAGGTCCAGGAGGTGTAGTACCCTCTTACCTGAACCGGCAAGGCTTTCACGACACATGGCGCAGTATGCCAAAAAATCATTTTCGCTCTCACTGAGCCTGCGACGCACGCCATCCTTCGCAAGATCTGGATCAGCCATGACTTGAAGCCCGCCGTAGCCACAACAGCGTGTCCTTTCTCTCCCGAAATCCAGTTCCTCGAATTCTTGTCCCAGTGTTTGCAAAATTTGCCTCACGGCGGCCTGCCAATCGCCATTCAACCTGGTTGTACAGGGGTCGTGGAGGGCAAGAGGACTTTTTTGGGTTTTCCCATCCGGAAGTCCTTTTTCCAGCAAAATCTGCCAGACGGAAACCCTTGGTACATGAGGGAGAAATTTACTAAACACTTCATCACAGGATGAACAAGCGAGTATCAATATCGGATTCCCTTCCGACTCCAGCGTTTTTCCTATATTTCCCACGACTTCTTCAACACTTTTTTTCCTGCCCGACCACCAGGCGGGAGCGCCGCAACAACCAAGAAGCAGACCCATATCCCCCTCGAAGAGGCCATACAGGTGTTCGATCAGCTTTTGCGTTTGGTCGGGCATCGCGGCACCTAGCTGGCAACCGGGAAAAAAGACGGCTCGAGTTGCCCTTTTGCCCGGCCGCCACCCCGCAGCCCAGGGGGAATTGGCGTGATCCATGTCCAAAAGGGCAAACTCGTGGACCGAGGGCGGCATGATGTCTTTATCCACCATTTGTTCTCTGGCGGAACGGCACAACTCGGCCATGGGAAAATCGTTGGGACACAGTATCTCGCAAAGACCGCACAGGGCACAGGAATTGATCTTTTTGTTGGCCGTGCGGGAACCCTGGACTATCGCGAAATTGTTATATATTTCCCGGGCGTATGTCTTGGGATACCCTTTGTACTTTCCAAGAAAAACACATTCACGCACACAATAGCGACATTCACAGCCAATACACCTTCGAGCCTCTTCCACGAGATCGTTACTGGGCGGAAGGGAAGGTACGTCATCCAGGGGTGTAAAAAGTTTTGTTTCCAGGGAGATCTCGCGCTCCCTTCCCGAAGTCAGGGAAGCCCCCTGCAGAAACCTATCGATCGAATTGGCAGCACGTTTCCCGTCCGCAGCCTCCCAAACGGGTGAGTGTTTACCGTTGCGGACGAAACCGCCGCCGAAAACGCCTTTTGCCGAAGTTTCGTAGGTAACGGGATCGACATCTTCCACGGCAAGGGAATCTGACCACAAGGGGTCATCGACACCTATGTAGGCCACTTCGCCTTCCTGAAGCCCCTTTTTGAGAGGGTCGACTCCGGAGGATCTAATCGCACCCGTTTTTTCCAGAACATCCCACACCTTGACCAGTATTTCCTCTGGAAGAACCTCTTCCGGCAACGATAACAACCTGCCTCCAGGAATGTCGCCTTCAAAAACCATCTTCACGCCATACCTTTTTTTTGCAAGCTCGAAGGCACAAGTAATCGAAGAAAGCCCCCCGCCGTAGATGCTTACCAATTTACCGGTGGAAGGAAACCGCAATGGGGGCTTACTCTCACCGGAACGCATCAGGCACTCACGTTCAAGCTTCCCCAAAGAAATAGCTCCACCTTTTTTAGAGAGGACGCATGCATCCTCACAGGGATGGTCACAAATACGGCCAAGTATTTCAGGAAAGGACATCGCTTTCGAGAGTACCTTTTTAGCTTCGTCAAACCGCCTTTCCGCCATGGCGGCACAGAAAGCGCGCACATCGACCTTGAGTGGGCACGCTGCCTGGCAGTAGGGAAGCTCTTCCTGGATACAGCGCCGCTCCAGATCCCTGAGTTCATTACGTTCCATGTGCACCTCCAAAAGTACCAGGCAAATTCAAAATGCTGCCCCGGCTCATGGTGAGTCGGGGCAGCACAGGCGGTAACGCTGTTAAACCCGTTCGCCCTTTAGTCCGGCGAGGATCTTCTCCGGATAGGCTGGCAGACGGTGGACCCTTACACCGCAGGCGTTATAGATGGCGTTTCCAATCGCGGCATGGGGACTGGTCAGCGGTAACTCCCCTACGCCCGCAGCACCGAAGGGACCGAATTCCCTGGGATAGTTCTCGAAATAGACTATCTCCATGTTATCAGCTATGTCCTTGATGTACGGGAAACCAGCCCCCACCAGTGTGGAGTGTTTATTTATGTCCTCGAAATCCTCCGACAGCGCAAGACCTATCCCTTGAGCCATTCCGCCGTATATCTGGCCGTCGGTAACCAGGCGATTGTTGACTTTGCCTATATCAGCCATGAGGGTCATTTTGTCCACGGTAACCTTCCCCGTCTCGGTATTAACAGAGACTTCCGCAAGAAAAACCCCGTACATGTAGACCACGAAAGGTTTGCCCTGACCTTTTTCGTCGCAGGCCACACCAGGAACGGTATACTTGCCCACGTATTTAAGGGGTTTCCCAGACTCTATGGCTTCTGCATGGTTCATGTAGGATCCGTCGGGTTTGCGGAGCGAATCCAGCATCTCCTTGCACGCGATGCGAATGGCGCTTCCAGTCATCACCTGTTGACGGGATCCACCCGAAGGCCCCGAATTCGGCGTTCTGGACGTATCGGGCCAGGTAAAGCGAATCCGGTCAGGCGTTATACCCATGGGCCGCAACGCTTCATGGGCTGTACCTACCATACCCATATCCGCTCCTTGTCCATGGTCCTCCCAGGCTGCCACGATGGTAACCGTGTCGTCGGGATTGAGAACGGCCCAGGCTTCGGAGCTGTCGGGGCCATCAAGACCGGAGCCGTAACAACCCAATGATAGTCCTACTCCTTTTTTGATCTTGTCGGTAGATTCTTTTTTCGCTCTTTCCCTGGCTTCCTCGTATCTTGGTTTTATCGCCTCCAGCATTTCCGGGTAGCTGAAGACTTCAGGCTCCTGACCGCTCGGGTTCGTCGAACCAGGTCGGTAACAATTTTTATAGCGGATCTCCCAGGGGTCCATTCCGATCTTTTCGGCCAGCTCGTCCATCAGAAGTTCCGATGAGTAAAGGGATTGCGGTGAACCGTAGGCTCTGAAGGCTGAGCCCCAGGCGTGGTTGGTGCAAACCGTTCTGCCCGTCCCCTTGATATTGGGAATGTTGTACCCCGCACCCATAAACTGCGCACCACGCAAGGTGAGGAGATCGCCAAACTCCGAATAGGGGCCGTGGTCAACGTTGTAGTCCGTCTCCATGGCCATCAGTTTACCTTCCTCGTCGGCGGCAAATTTTATATTCACGAAGAAAGGAGATCGTTTGCCCGTGTAGGTCATGTGCTGGAAATAGTTGTACCTGAGGAAACAGGGCCTGCCCGTGGCCAGGGCCGCGGCTCCGACCAACGCCTCCATGGTGGGGCTGAACTTGTATCCGAAGGTGCCTCCCATGGGGTTGGACACCAGGGCTATCTTGTCGGGCTCAAGCCCGAGGCCCGGAGCTATCATAAAAAGGTGCAAATGAGCCCCTATGGTCTTCGAGTGGATCTTGAGGACCCCGTCATCATCCATATAGGCAAAACCTACGTCTGGTTCGATGGTCATGTGAGGTTGTCTCTGGACGTAGAAATCGTCTTCCACCACGTAAGGTGCCTTTTCGAAAATGGGACGGGTGGGTTCGCCCTTTTCGAGATTCTGGATGTAGTAAATGTTCGGCGTTCCCGGGTGTATCTCCAAAGCATCTTCGGCCATAGCTGCCGGAGCGCTCATGTAGGCAGGCAGGACCTCTAGATCGACTTTGACTTTTCCGGCGGCAGCACAGGCGTTATCGTAAGTGTCGGCGCACACTATGGCTATGGCATCACCGAACTGAAAGACTTTTTCGTCGCAAAGTATCGGTCTGTCCCAGCCGTCGCCCTTGTTCGACGGGAAAGTGATGAGGCCGGTTATGCGGTTTTTACCCTTGATGTCCTTGTGCGTGACCACCTTGTATACTCCGGGCATTTTCTCGGCTTCCGATGTATCGATGCTTTTAATGTTGGCGTGGCTGACAGTAGCCTGCACAAGCGCAAGCTGAAGGGCGTTTTCGGGAAGCTTGAGCCCCAGGTCGGCGCCATAATCGAGGGTGCCTGTAACCTTGGCCACAGCGGTCGGTCTCGGGTAAGTGGTACCCCAGATTCGCCCGTCTTCGGGTTGTTTGAAGTCAAGTTTTGCTTCTTCCATTTCACCCCTTATGACCTTCGCCGCATCCATCACTGCATCAACTATGGGAATGTAACCTGTGCAGCGACAGGCGTTTCGGTTTTCCTGGAACCATTCCCTGACCTCTTCCCTGGTGGGGGATGGATTTGTGTCCAAAAGAGCTTTAGCGGAAACAATAAAACCAGGTGAGCAGAAGCCGCACTGCGCCGCACCGTGCTTGACAAAGGCCTTTTGCAGGGGATGCATGTCCTCCGGAGAACCGATACCTTCTATGGTAGTTACGCAATCGCCGTCGTTGACCCTGTTGATCTTGAAGATGCACGACCGAACCAGTGCCCCGTTCAAGATTACATTGCAGGCACCGCAGTGTCCCATCCCGCAACCTACTTTTGTTCCCGTCAGGCCCATCTGCTCCCGCAAAACCTTCGCAAGGGTATCTCCCCCGTTGACTATTACATTGCGCTCGACCCCGTTGACAAAGAAACGCTTCTGGATCACTTCTCGTCAGCTCCCTTCAAATTTCTTCATCCCAACCCTGTACTTTCCTCGTTCATCTCGCTCAAAAGTCACACCAAAGCCCTTGCGTTTTTCATGAAACCTCGGTGCTGCGCGAGAGAGGAACCTATCATTACGTTTCTTTTGTATTTTCTCCGTCGCTATCCGGTATTTCCAAAAATGCGCGGCAAGTCCTGATATCTTTTTAAAATTTAAGTAAATATTTCTTTACCTTATTTATCCTGGTGCGTGTTGAAACAATTTTCTA
>DMCT01000080.1:5204-6505 GCA_003446665.1 Synergistaceae bacterium | reverse complement strand
TAAGCCCCCAGGATCCTTTTTTCAAGCATCTGGTAGACTTTATCCTCTTCCCACCAGTCATTTCCAAGACCCTGGATACGCTCGAAATGACAAACGATGGCGCCGCCCGAATTTGCAAGCACATCGGGAACAATCCGTACACCCTTGCGGGAAAGGACCTCGTCGGCTTCGGGCGTTACGGGACCATTGGCGGCCTCGACGACAAGTTTCGCCTTGACCTTGTCGGCGTTATCGGCGTTGATTACGTCCTGAACCGCGGCAGGGACAAGAACATCAACATCCTGTTCCATCATTTTACCGCTGTCTACAGGCTGGGCCCCGGAAAAGCCTGTCACGGTTTGGGTTTTTTCCACATGTTCGGTCAAAGCGGCAATATCTATTCCATCGGAATTGTAAATGGCACCGTGTATGTCGCTGACACACACCACCCTGAAACCCTCTTCAAAGAGTATTCTCCCGGCGACGCTGCCCACCTGGCCGAAACCCTGTATCGCCAGCGTGGATTTGGCGGGAGCCATTCCAAGCTCTTTGCATGCCTGGATCGTGCAAAGGGCTACACCTCGCCCTGTGGCTTCGAAACCGCCCTGGGATCCTCCAAGCTCAGAGGGCTTGTCGTTGATGGCGGCGGGACAATGAGTGCCCGTTATCTGCTCGTATTCGTCGAGCATCCAGGCCATTTGTTCCTTACCGGTGCCTATGTCCGCGCCGGGAACATCCACGTGTGGCCCCTTCGGAACCAGCCTTCTTATAAATCCCCGTATAAGGCGCTCGTACTCGCCCTTGCTCATCGACGAGGGGTCGGCCTTGATTCCTCCCTTGCCGCCCCCGGCGGGGATATCGCCAATTGCATGCTTGATGCTCATGAACATCGACAGAGCCTTGATTTCCTCCGGAGTGAGGTCAGGTTTTACCCTGGTCCCGTCCTTGCAGGGACCAAGAACGTCACAGTGATGCGACCGATACGCATGGAATATTTTCTTTTCTCCGTTGTCCATGCGGACGGGAATGGTAAACTCCACGAACCTCATAGGCGTCATGAGTCTTTCTGTTATCTCCGGTTCCAAATCAATCGCCCTGGCAGCTGTATTAAGGTAATGCCTGGCGCTATCCCATACGTTTCCCATTTTCTTACCACCTCTTTATAAACTCTAATTGCCTCTTAAATATCACTATCTGACGAACAGCTCCTCCGGGAAGTCGATCAGTTTCTCGCAACCGTTTTCTGTCACCACGAAGGGTTCACTGCACTCGAAGCCAAATTCTGAAAGCCATATGCCCGGCATGAAATGAATGGTCATCCC
>DMCT01000080.1:0-4996 GCA_003446665.1 Synergistaceae bacterium | reverse complement strand
ACGCCCGGTTTGATGAAATCAAGAGTGGTGTTCAGACCGTTAATGACCACCTGGGCTATCTTTCTGAGCTCCGAAGGAGGATCACCCAAAAAGACTGTCCTGGAAAGGGGCGCGTGATAGCGGTACCTGCAACCGGAAAGCTCCAGAAGCACCACGTCGCCTTTTTGATATTTGCGGTCCGCCTCGTAGGTAAGATGAGCGGTGGAGGTCCTGACACCAGACGGCATTATGGGGAATATGGCAGGGTGGTCCCCTCCATACTCCTTTGTACCTGCGATCTGTGCGGCAACGACCTTCGAAGCCGCGTCCTTTTCCCATTTACCCTCTTCTATCGAATCGATGGCGGTCTGCATCACACGCTCGCATATACGCGCCGCCTGTCTCATATATTCGATTTCCGCAGGGGATTTTATCGTTCTTGCCCAGTTGACCAAATTAGTCGCGTCCTTGAAGTTCGCACCGGGCAGCTCGTCGGACAGAACCTGCAGACTTTTCGCCGAGAACCAGTAATTATCCATTTCAACGCCTATATGCTTTTCACCGGCTTTCATTTCCTTCAGCAAGCCCGCGAGATAGACCATGGTATGGGTATACCGGGACTGTACATAAAAATCCGGGTATCCGTGAATGTGGTCATCATCAAGCCAAGTGGTTATGCGGGCACCGTTACTGTCCTGTTCGCGCCCGAACCAGTGGGGCTGGTCGTCTTCCAGGGTCAGTAACACTCCCTGGTGAACGTAGAAGGACCACCCGTCATATCCTGTGAGATAATTCATGTTCGCAGGGTCCACCAAGAAGAGGACTTCGACTCCCCTGGCGTCCATGCTTTCTTTCACTCGTCTTACCCGCTCCCTGAACTCTGAAACATCGAATCTGAGGGTTTTTTCCGCCATAGTTTCTTCCCTCCTACGGAACTTTTTCCTGCCTGCTCACAGGTCTGCAGCTTCAGAAAACAAGCCGTTAAGCCGCGAAACCTTTCCGGGAAAAGGGGAGCCGTTTACCCGGCTCCCCTTGATGCTTCATATAATCAGCTTTTGCCCTTTAGTCGAACATCTTTTCGGCTTCCGCTATTTCCTTCTGGAGCTGTTCGAGGATGGCCTTACCAGTTTCGCCGGACATTTCGAGATACTTGTCGATGACCGGACCGGAAAGTTCCTTGAAAGCCTCGCGTTCTTGTTCGGTCAACTTGACGACCTGGATTTCGGGGCGTTCTTTCAGCATCTTTTCAAGCCGCTCATGGTTGAGTTTCGCCTGAACCTCCCAGATATAGTCGATGCAATCTTTGGCCGTCTTTTCTATGACTTCCTGCTGTTCTTTCGAAAGGGAGTCAAAGAATTGCTTGTTGGCGACGACCGTTGCAAAGAAGGGCATCTCCATGGGTTCGATGAAGTAATCCTGCACTTCGTAGAAATGCATCTCCTCATGGGCGAAGTAGGGCTGAATGTTGCCTTCGATCATACCGAGCTGGAGGGAGCTGTAAATGTCCGAATAGGGAACCTGGATCGGGTTTGCGCCATAGGCCTTGTACGTTTCGGCGAGTATCGGGTCGCCCATGATCCGCATCTTGAAGTTTTTCATGTCCTCGGGTGTCCTGAGCGGCTTGTTGGCCGTCCAGATCTGCCAGCCTTCCGTAAGGGCCGCGAGCAGCTTGAGGTCGTACTTTTCATATTCTTCCGCCAGCATCTCGTAAATGGCTTTGCTGTGCTGGGCGACGTACTTGTTGGCCTCGAGATTGTCGGACCAGATAAAGGGCAGCGAAAAGACCCTGGCTGCCGGGATGAACGTCCCCAGGTGGCCCGGAGTGGCGAAGCAGAACTCAAGCATACCGTTCATCGTCAGCTCGGAAATATCCTCGCTTGTTCCCAGGGCACCGTAGGGATAAACGACGATATTCACGTCATCCAGTTTTTCTTCCACCCTGCGTTTGAATTCCTGTGCATAGTGGTCCTGAACGCTGTTCTGGATTTCCTCCAGGGCGTACTTCCACTCAGTAGCGGCGCTCGATTCCATCGGCTGAGCCAGCAGAACCACCCCGAACATAAAGATTCCTGCAACCAACATCGCCAGAAACCTTGTCTTGCTTTTCATAACTTTCCCTCCTTATATCACTGATATTTCAAATTACCACAAAACCTCCTGCACTCTTACTCGACCTGTTCTTTTGTCCCCGACGCCCTTTTCCACCCCCTTGCCGTTTATTTGTTTTCAAAGTCTCTTACCTGAAGGCCATGTCCCTCAAAAACAGGGCGATATCAGGGAAAAGGATCACCATCAGCGTCGCAATGATGTAAAGAACCAAAAAGGGTGCGATCCTTCTCACCACATCGATATAGGGTCTTCGGAAAACGGCCATGGCTGTAAAGATATTGCAGCCGAAAGGCGGAGTGACCGCTCCTATTGCTGCCTGCATAGTGACCAGAACACCGACAAGAACCGGGTCTATCCCGAGCCTCGAAACCCAGGGGGCGAAGATTGGGGAAAGTATCATGATGGCGACGATCGAATCGACGAACATGCACGCGATGAAATAGGAGACGGCTATTACGATCAAAAGACGGAAAATAGTAGGATCGGCACCCAATATCGGCGGAAGGAGCATGTCGGGAATACGGGTAAAGGCCACCAGCCACGAAAAGGCGGCGCCCATGGCTACGAGGATAAATACCACTGCCGTGACAAGGCCCGTCGACAGTGCTATCCGGTAGTAATCTTTGAGCTTCAGGTGTTTATACACGAAAGACTCGACGATCACGGCGTACAGGACCGATACAGCCGCCGCTTCCGTGGGGCTGAAATACCCCGAGTAAATACCTCCCAGGATGATAGCCGGGAACCCCAGAGGCACCAGGCCTCGTTTCAAAGCTACCAGCCGTTTGCCCCAGTCAAAACGCTCCCGCTGCTTTACTCCCATTCTCCTGGAGGCCACATAGCAGTACGCCGAAAACAAGACAAAAACCAGGATGCCCGGTCCGACGCCTGCTATGAAAAGCTCGCCCACCGAGCTTCCCGTAACAACTCCATAAATGATCATCGAGATGCTTGGGGGGATGAGAAGGGCGATCCCCGCCGCGTTTATGATCAGCGCCATGTTGAAAGAGTCGTCGTAACCATCTTCCAAAAGGAAAGGCCTCATGGTTTCCCCTATCGCCACCACCGTCGCCTGGGTGGAGCCCGATACGGCACCGAAGAAGGTACAGGCGGCGGTCGTCGTTACCGCCAGGCCTCCCCTGATGTGCCCCAGAAAGGCCATCACGAAATCTATAAGCCTTCTTGCCACCTGGCCCGTGGTAATGACGTCTGCCGCGAAAATGAACATCGGGACGGCGATCAGGGCCAAAGGCCTTATGCCGGCGAGGATCTGCTGGATAAGCATCATTGGGTCGAACCCCTTGAGGTAGGTAGCGACAACCAGAAGGGGTGCAACGATCAAGGGAACCATCATGGGAAATCCCAGAACCAGCAAAAAGAGCATCGAGCCCAGCATGACCCACAGCATTATGCATCGCTCCCTTCCAGGCCCTGATTACCACCTTGTCCACCGGCTTCAGGCGTAACTTCGTCGTACTCGAACCTGGATTCGAAGGAAAGCCAGGTCTCCTTGACGGTCAGGTTTTTTATGAAAGTCAGAACGTATTGAATGCCTGTGAGGAAACAGCCGATCGGGATGGCGCTCCAGACGATGTAAAGGGGGAATTGCAAGATGGGACTGACACGGTTTAATGCGGCGACTCGATTCACATAACGGTAACTCAGGTAGCTCAGGTAGAACATCAGTGCTGCGGTGCCGATGGAACAGACGAGGACAAGTATTTTTTGTCCTTTTTCGCCGAAAATGTCGTAAAGAAGGGACATTCTTATGTGTCGCGCCCGCCGGGCCGCATAGCTCGTGCCGAAAAAGGTCACGAAAATCGTCAGAAACTGGCTTACCTCCTCGGCAAAGTTCAGGCTCGTGTTGAAAAGGTTTCTCGCGAGCACGTTCGCTATCAGCACTATAGCCATCAATATTATGCTGTAGGCTATAATCCATTCTTCTATTTTCCTTAACACCTCGTTGAGCAGGTGAAGGAGCTTCATCCTTCCCTCTCCCTTCGAATGCTTGATAAGGCTTCTAGTAATGTTCAGATTCCTTATCGCCGCACTCAGGATTTACGATCTTCAAAACAGACTCGGCCTCGCAATTGGCTCCGGACAAAACGACGGCCGTTGGTCCCTCAAATTTCGTTTTTTTGCTCAAAAGAGCCGAGATACCGGCCACACCCGCACCCTCAAGCAACCAGTGATGAGTCTTCAAAGTGAAAGCCAGTGCATTTCTTATGTCGTTTTCACTTACAAGAACGATGTCGTCGACATAATCTTTGACCATTCTCAGGGTGTACTGGTTGTCACATCCGATGCCCCCTAAAAGGGATTCCGCCAGCGAGTCGACCTCTTCGACTTCCACCGGGTAACCAGTCTTGACGCTTTTGTACATTACCGGAGCATTTTCGATGGAAACGCCGATTACGCGTATACCCGGGTTTGCCGTTTTCATGGCCAGGGCTATGCCCGAAACAAGCCCGCCTCCCGAAAGGGGGACCAGCACATTGGCTACATCGGGAAGGTCTTCGAGTATTTCGAGCCCTATGGTGCCCTGACCGGCAATAACGTAAGGGTCGTCGAAAGGATGGATCATGGTCAGCCCCTTTGATGAGGCGAGTTCGCTGGCCCTTTCGCCGGCCTTGTCCTGGCTGTCACCGCCTACTACTACCTCGGCGCCAAGAGAGCGCATGGCTTCGACACGCCTGGGGGATAGCTTGGCCACACGCTCGGAAACGCAGACAACGGCCTTGACGCCTGCTTTTTGCGCCACCCAGCAGACACAGAGCCCGTGGTTGCCGGTGGAGAAGGTGATGACCCCCCGCTCTTTCTCCAACGGAGAAAGAGACAATATCTTGTTCGCCGCACCTCTCACCTTGAAAGCGCCGGGATCCTGCAGGAATTCCAGCTTCAGGTAAAC
>DMCT01000076.1:7079-7263 GCA_003446665.1 Synergistaceae bacterium | reverse complement strand
GGCATTGGAAGCAAAACGAACCCGACGACTGGCAGGTTCGCCTGGGCTACTCCTGGGACAAGGGGTCGGACTTAAACGTTGTAGATGCCAGTTGGGATTATCTTTTTTATTACGGCGAGGTAGCGCACCTGCTGGATGCGGGAAGGACCTTTGCGGTGGTTGAATGCAGGGTGGGAAGAAGCAC
>DMCT01000076.1:5120-6853 GCA_003446665.1 Synergistaceae bacterium | reverse complement strand
CCTGGCTTGATGTGGAGGATATGGTACAACGGAGACGATTACCATGCACCCCGTTCGTACCTCGACGTCATCCTTCAGTACCGCTTTAATCTAAGCGATGCAGATCGGGCAGAGGGTCTGTCGATCAGGATTACTAATGCCTTTTAAAGGGTGTCTTCGAAAGGTAGAAATTTAGACGCCAAAAGGGCTGTATCAAGCTCCATGTCCTTCTGGATAGTAACGACTACATGCCTTCCTTTGTCCACATAACCTAAGTTCCCGGAATTTATAACGAGGGTGATTCCACACCCAGGGCCCTGTAGATTCCTTCCTGTTTTTTAGTTACCTCACCGAGCACTCGACCATGTCCAGGTGATTCAAACAGCTCGATCGTGTCCAGTTCATCGAGAAGTCCCTGAAGGGTCCATTTTTCAAAAAGACCTGCATCCTGCATTTTTCTTTTTACACAAGAAAGGTAAATAAGTGCTACAAACTCTACAAAAAGCTTGCCGTTCAGCGAAAGTTCCGAAGAAGTCTGCATTCTCCTGAAGTTCAACCGCTCCTTGAGGTTGCCAAATCCCTTCTCGACTATGTCTTTGCTCCGATATAACGACAGGGCCTCGAAGGGATTTTTCACCTCGTTGGATAAAAGGGCGAAATAACCGTAGTTGCGGGCCGTTTGGCGCATTGCGTCTTCTTTGGGCTTGATCTTTTCCCCTCTCTTCGGGGTATCCGTCACTTCAAAATACCTGTCGTAGTCCTTCATGCGGTAATCTTTCCTCGTGCCCTCCCTGAGGTCATTGTTGAGGAAACGGAAACAGAAGAACCAATGCATCTTGAAAGGAGAAAAGGATCAACAAACCACCGGACCGATCACCTTATTTTCGCCACCCGGTGGTCCAGTGAGTGGGGAGTACCTCATCTCAGGCATTCCGTCGCCTTGGGGTATTTGTCGTCGAAACGGTCCAGGAATCTGTCGAAGGCTTTTTCAGCCTCTTCTTTCGTCTCCGCCATCCATATTTCGTGAAGCGCCTCCTTTGCCTTCGGCTGCAATGATCTTGGCAGGCAGTTCAGGATGTTGGCAGTCTTGTGTACCCAGCAGCGTTGTCTGCGGGTCGAAGGAAAGACCTTTGCAAGGGCATTCCAGAAACCCAGGGCTCCGTCACCAACTGCCAGCTTCGGACCTGTTTCAAGGCCCCTGCTGCGGAGGTCGCTCAAGAGTCCATACCAGCTGTCTGAGGATTCACGGTAACCGTCCTCGACGGCAACCAGCTCTTTGACACCGGATTCCGTAACTCCAACGACAATAAGAAGGCAGAGCTTGTCGTCCATTCGCACATTGCTGTAGATCCCGTCGGCCCACCAGTAGACGTAACGCTTCTTTGAAAGGTCTCGCCTGCTCCACTTTCTGTGCTCTTCGATCCAGCCAGCCTTGAGTCTGGAGATCGTTCTTGCGGAGAGTCCCTGAGCTTCTTTTCCCAGCAGGCTGACGAGTGCTTCCTGGAAATTCCCGGTCGATATGCCCTTCAGGTAAAGCCAGGGCAGAAGTTCGTTGATGCTCTTCGCTCTCTTCAAATACGGAGGAAGCAATGAGCTGTTGAACTTGATGCCTGAACCGCTTCTGTCCCGCACCTTTGGGATCTTGATCTCTACTTCTCCTATGCCAGTCTGTATGGTCCTCTCAGGCAGATATCCGTTTCTGACCACCGCAAGCCGGCCATCGGGAAGCCTGTTTTGAGCTTGTTGCTTCAACA
>DMCT01000076.1:0-4903 GCA_003446665.1 Synergistaceae bacterium | reverse complement strand
ACCAACAAGGATACGCCGCTTCTTCTTTCAACTCCATACACCAGAAATGAGCTTAACTCTCGAGCGCCGGACAAGGCTTTGTGCCTTCTTTTCATCTAGGCACTGTCGAACTCGGGTTGAAACGAGAGAAGAATTCGAAGAAGGGTTACGTAGTGATTCGAAAAGAATGTTCTTATTCCTGTGATTGTAATGGTGATTACTCTGCTGTCTTTCCCAGCTGTGGGTTGCGCCGTAGCTTTGCAGCCCTGGCAAAAAGCTGATTTTGATCTGATAAAGTAATTTACGTTTGATAACTTCCCTATTGCATTGCTGGGAAAGTGCGCGTACCTTTTGGGGTATTATGTCAAATTGGAGGACACCTTACAGAAAATTGTCTACCCCTATCGCGTCAAACTCAAAAACGAATTTGAGGAGACAGCAACGATGTACATCAGGGAAGGGCCCATCAGGCGCCTCTACGCAAAGGTGGAACCCGAAAAGAACTTCAGAGTTGTGCCTTCAGTAGGCGCTGAATATTACATGTGGGCTGGCGCCGGTGCAAAATCCTTTTTGGCGTTCATGTCGGGACCTGAACGGGATAAGCTGATTTCGGAGGCTGAACGGCTGATACCCAAGACGATCCTTGACAGGAAAACATTGGACGAAGCAATCATGCTTGTGAGGAAAAGGGGATACGCACTAAGTCTGGATGAGTATAGCGAAGGCTTCAGCTCCATAGCTGGTCCAGTCGTGAACGACAGGGACGAGGCCTTGTGTACAATAGCTGTAACGGGACCTTCGACAAGATTTTCCGAGGATAAACTCAGCGAGATTGGAGAACGGATCAAAGAATACTGTGTTGAGCTTTCTCGCCTGTTTGGCTGGCCGGGACCATTTGATGGTGAAAAATGGGTCTTCCCGTTCTTATTCTCAAAGAAACCGCAGAAGTGTTTAAGATATCGACCCACCATAATAAATGGTTTCTGTAAAAGGCATAGAGGAGATATCAATAAAGGGTGACATTTCAGTCAGGTATTTGTGAGAAATGGAAAGGAAATCTCATCACCGTAACAGGTGCCGGAGGCAAGACATCATTGATCTTTGCCCTTGGCAATGTTCTTTCTGAAACATTGCGTGTTTTGATCACGACCACGACGCATATCGGGTGTAATGAAATTCCTTCCGGTTTCAACATCACAGTTGGCCGAGCTGATTCCGTCAAGGAAAATATTTCCCTTGACAAGGCCGATAAAGGGTCTTTTTTTGCTGCTTCTCGAATAGCGGCCGGGAAATACGTCGGGTTCCCCCCGTGGGGAATTGATTCGTTTTTTGATGCAGGGATTGTGGATGTCATCCTGGTGGAAGGAGATGGGGCCAAGAAGCTTCCAATCAAGGGATACAAAAGCAACGAGCCGGTTATCCCGGAAAGAACGAGCTGCCAATTGATCGTCATTGGTGCGGAAATATTTGTCGAAAAACTTGACGAAACCAACGTGTTCAGGCCCGACCGGTTTTTCAACGTTGCCGGGGTGGACCATGGTAAAGTGTTGACGCCCGGGGAAATAGTCCGTATTCTCGAGCATCCGGGAATTTTTCTGAAAAGTGCCCCACAAGGGCATGATGTCAAAAGAATTCTCGTCATCAACAAAATGGACCTTCTCGATGGGCCGGCTGCCCGAAAGAAACTTCAGGAAGTAGAAAGACAATTGAGTAAATTTGATGAAGTCTGGAAGGTCAGCCTGAAATGCGGGAAATTGTAATGCTCATCCTCGCGGCCGGAAAGTCGGAACGCATGGGAAAAAACAAGCTGCTTTTGCCTTTGGGTGAAGGCACGGTCATTTCCACTGTGATCGATTCGGTGCTTTCAGCCGGCATCTCAAGGATTGTACTCATTACTTCCGGGCAGATTGTAGCCTCCATTCACAAAAAATATATTTCTCATGTCGATTTTGTCGTCAATGCGTTTCCGGAACTTGGCCAATCCCGTTCAATGCAGCTGGGACTCGAATACATCAGTGCCCAAAACGTTCCTTTCGGAGTTCTTCTTGGAGATATGCCTATGCTCTCAAGCAATGACATAAAAAGCATCCTGGATGCTTTTTCCAAAAAACCGTCCGGGAAGACCGCTGTTGTCCCCGAATCTGACAACTGTTTCGGTCACCCCTGTTTTTTTGCCCCGGTCTGGATACGCAGGTTTTGCTCGGTCGAAGGCGATGTGGGTGGACGGAAAGCGATCAGGAATCATTTGGACGAAGTGCAGCTGGTAAAAGCCCGGAAAGGCTGTTTTATCGATATGGATACTCCTGAAGACTATGAGACAATCCGAAAAATTCGAGCAGATAAGAAAGAAGGCGAATAGGAAAATGCAGGGGACAGTTATTGTACGGGGCGGTGGAGACCTGGCGACGGGAATACTCTATCGGCTTCACCATGTGGGGTACCGTGTGGCGAGCCTAGAGACAGAGCGCCCCATGGTGGTTCGAAGAACCGTAAGCGCGGCCCAGGCCGTTTTTGATGGTAGTGCCCAGGTTGAAGACATCGAATTCAAATTACTTGAAACGGGAGAATTTCCCAAAGAAGACAGTGCCGTACCCGTGTGGATCGATCCCGGAGGGGAAAGCATCGGTCAACTGATGCCGGATTTTGTCATAGATGCAATCATGGCAAAAAGAAATATTGGAACCCACAAGGAGATGGCGCCAAGGGTTATTGGTATCGGTCCAGGGTTTACCGCTGGACAGGATGTTCATTATGTTGTGGAAACCATGAGGGGCCACTATCTAGGCAGGGTCATTTCCGAAGGTTCGGCCATACCCGACACCGGGGTTCCTGGTAAGATCGCCGGAGAAAGCCGGAACAGGCTTTTGAAATCGCCGGGCAGAGGATATCTGAAAAACTTCAAAGAGATCGGTGATACTGTCGAAGCCGGGGAAGAAGTGGGCGAAGTCGCCGGGATAGCTGTCAAGACGGCCATAAGAGGTGTGCTTAGAGGGTTGATTCACTCCAGTGTGCCTGTTTCGGAGGGCATGAAGATTGGCGATGTGGATCCCCGCAATGAGAAAAGCAACTGTTTTACGATCTCCGACAAGGCACTTTCTGTTGCGGGCGGTGTGCTCGAAGCCATGCTCCGAACCCGATAGAATGGTTAGTCTAACAAACTGTCTCTTTCAAAAAGGCACTATCAAAAAAAGGTGACGTTATCATGCCTAAAAATTTTTCTGGAATCAAAATTCTTATCGTTGCGCTGTTTTGTTTAGGATGCCTTCCTTACAACACAGCAGAGGCAGAAGAGGGAGTCCTGGCAGTTGCTGCCGGGATTGTTCCATACGTGGAAGAAATCATGGAGGCTTTTGAAGCGCAAGGTGGGGATTCAATGACCCTAGTCAAGCAGTCATCGGGGACATTGGCCCGTCAGATCGACCAGGGGGCGCCCTACGATCTGTTTTTGACAACGGACCCGAAATGGAGAGAATGGCTCGTTTCGAGAGGCCATGATGTCCGTTTCCAGGTGTGCGCCTTGGGGTTTTTGGCTGCATGGGTACCGCATCTTCCTGAGGGAGACGACTCAATGGCGGCGGATTTGGGAAAAGATCGTTTAGCTGTCCCGAATCCTGAATTTACGGCTTATGGCAAATTGGCAAAAGAGTATCTTTCCACAGCAGGTTTATGGAACGCAGGGAAGGAAAGTGGCCGGTTTATCCTCTGTGGAACTGCCCCGCAATGTATAGTGGCCACACAAAACGGAGCCTGTGACGTGGCTCTTGTCCCGGTGGTAACGGCGATAAAAGCAGGAGGAACGTTCCAGGTGCTGAAAAATGCAGGAACGCTTCCAGTGGAAATCCTGGCGTTCGGCAAAAACTTGACCTCGAATGCGGAACGATTTATGACGTTTCTCAGTTCCGATCAAGCTCGAGAGATATGGAGGAAATGGGGTTTTGAAACACCTGAAAGGAATGAGGCGGATGGATAAATTTTACAAAGAATGCAAAAAATGGGTAGAAGAGAAGATCGGCGAAAACTTGATATCCAGGGATGAAAAGATCACGGCAAGGCCGCTTTTTCCCGGTGAGGCAATCGGCGAAGGCGAAGCGGCGCGTCGACATGACTATCCCTTGCGGAAAGGAAAAGAGTATCTTCTCGAAGCACGGTTCAGACAGTCCAGAGGTCAGGCGTTCACAGATGAGCCGAAATCATGGCAGGGAACTGTAGAGAGCTTTTTGGGCCTCGACACAGGGGAAAACGAAGAACGGGCAATTTTTGTCGCCGCTTTCAACGCCATAACAGGAGATCTGGGTGTCGTCACAAATACTGTGCATTGTCGAAACGAGTCAATGGAAGAGTGCGCACAGAAAATGGCGAGGCATTTGTCCGAACGTTTAGATGAAGATGGGAAAATCATCATTGTTGGATATCAGCCTGCATTCATCGAGGCTGTGTCTAAAATGCTTGGCGGCGAACGAGTTCGGGTGGTCGATCTGGATAAGGAGAACATCGGGCGCATCGTGCATGGAATTACAATTGCTGACGGAGAAACAGATATCGAAACGATGGTGAAAGACGTTTCTTTCGGGGTGGTTACCGGATCGAGTTTTGTCAATGCCACATATTCAGAGGTTGAAAGAACTTTTCAGAAATTCAACGTTCCCTTTTTGGTGTTCGGAACCAGCGGTGCCGCTCCGGCAGTGTTTCGCGGAGTCGAACGATGGTGTCCAGAGTCCAAATAAGGTCACATCGTTTTTGCGAAGAGGAGATACCGAGCGATGTCTGAAGCCTTTGGGGTCAGCCTGAAAGTCCTTCTGGCAGACATTCCGCTGCTTCTGCTTGTCGGAGGTTTTCTGGGCTGGATCCTTGCACGAAAGAATTTTTGGGGGAAATCCCTTGTCTCATTACTTGTCCAACTTCCCATCGTTTTGCCTCCATCTGT
>DMCT01000043.1:9431-11542 GCA_003446665.1 Synergistaceae bacterium | reverse complement strand
AAATTCTTTTACTTGTTGTTGTCGGTGGATGTCCCTCTGATATCCGCCGCGGCCGGGTCCAGGCTGCGGGGGCAAAGCCCGTGCATGCCATGATCCCGGAATAGATTCCAAAAGCAAGAACCTGATGAACGGGCTTTCCCAAGGGAAGGCCCGTTTTTTTGTCGAAGGAGGTGTTACCGCCGTGGAAAGCGATTGTGGCTGTTGTCTTGAAATCAAAGCATTGCAAAATCCTGAAAAACATTGGAAAAAGGAGAGAAAAGCCATGAAAATACTCGAAACCATCAAGGCCGATTACAGGGCCGTCGTAAAAAACGATCCCGCATTTCCCGGTGGTATCCGTGGAATTTTGGAAGTAATCCTTTGCTACCCGGGTTTTCATGCCGTTTTGGCTCACAGGCTGCTTCATTTTCTTCACGCCCGCCTTAAGGTCCCGGTGCTGCCCCGGTTTCTTGCTCAAATCGTACGGTGGTGGACAGGGATAGAGATCCATCCCGGTGCCAGGGTAGGAAAGGGCGTGTTCATAGACCACGGCATGGGTGTCGTGGTCGGCGAGACCGCTGTCATCGGCGACAACGTCACCATATACCAGGGGGTGACACTCGGGGCGACAGGCAACGAACGCGGGTCCAAGCGACATCCCACCGTCGAGGAAGGCGCTTTCATCGGAAGTGGAGCCAAGATCCTGGGTGATATAACCATAGGAGCTCACGCCCGCGTAGGGGCCGGTAGCGTTGTTTTAAAAGACGTTCCTGCCAATGCCACGGTCGTAGGTGTCCCGGCCCGGATAGTAAGGCTAAAAGATGAAAGCGGAAATGTCTCGTCTAAAAAGGCTGAGGGCCGCCCTGCGCATGAAGAACTCAAAGAGCGCATGGAAGCGATGGAAGAAGAGATCAAATATCTTCGTCAAAAACTCTCGCAAATGGAAAGAAAACACTATGTGGAGGCGATCTAGATGCTTGAAACCGGTAATCTTCAAATACTGGATTTAATCGGCCGGACCCCGGTCTACGAATTCAGGCCCCATCGTGACGGGGCCACGGTAATGGTAAAACTCGAGGGTAATAATATCGGTGGGTCCGTAAAGGACCGGGCGGCCTGGGGTATGCTGCGTTTTGCCGAACTGGAAGGCAGACTCACGGAGGGCACTGTCATGGTCGAGCCCACTTCGGGAAACACCGGCATAGCCCTCGCCATGATGGGGGCCGCCATGAACCTTAACGTTATATTGACGATGCCAGAGTCCATGTCGGCAGAACGAAGGAAAGTCCTTGCGGCCTACGGAGCTGAGCTCGTTTTAACGGACGCCGGGAAAGGGATGAAAGGCGCCATAGAAAAAGCCGAATCCATAGTGGCCGAAACGAAGGGGGCCTGGATGCCCGATCAGTTTTCTAACCCCGGCAATCCATGGGCCCACCGTGTAACGACGGGCGCCGAGATCCTCCGCGATCTTGATGGAAGGGCTCCTTTCGCTTTCGTCGCCGGTGTCGGTACCGGAGGCACCCTTACAGGGGTTGGGACGGTTCTCAAGGCCTCCTGGCCGGAAGTATCGGTCGTAGCCGTCGAGCCCTCGAAAAGCCCCGTTCTCTCGGGCGGACAGGGAGGTCCGCACCGTATACAGGGCATCGGGGCGGGTTTCGTGCCCAAAAACCTTGATCTTTCGTTAATGGACCGTGTCCTGACCGTAGACGACGAGGCCGCCTTTGAGACGGCGCGCTGGTTCGCCCAGCGTCATGGGCTTTTCTGCGGCATCTCGACTGGAGCGAACCTGTGGGCGGCCATGGAAATAGCCAAAGAAGCTCCCGGTGACCGGGTGATCGTGACCGTTGCGCCAGACAGGGGAGACAAATACCTTAGTACTGGAGCATTCGACGAATAAAAGACATACAGATCGTTCGGCCCGTCTATAAAAGATACCGCAAGTAAACGTAAAGCGTGGAAAGAGCCAGTGTGGAAACCATGACGAGCATGCCCCGGCCGAGGAATTTCGCAAAATTGATCTTGATGCCGCTTTTTCCTGCTATGCCGACCATGACGAGGTTAGCGGAAGCTCCGACCAGAGTCCCGTTGCCGCCCAGGCAGGCACCCAGGGCCAACGACCACCAGAGTGGGCC
>DMCT01000043.1:8142-9293 GCA_003446665.1 Synergistaceae bacterium | reverse complement strand
GTATCGAAACCCCCGATGTCGGCAATTTCCCGGACAAGCGGGATAACAGCCGCAGTGTAGGGAACGTTGTCTATGACGGCGGAGACAACCCCGGAAGCCCAGATCAAAATCATGGAAAGTATCCTGAAGTGGTCTCCTACAAGGCCGAACATTCCCCGCGCAAGCATGTGGATGACGCCAAGGTGTTCGAGAGTCCCCACGAGCATGAACAAGGTCGAAAAGAAGAGGATCGTCACCCAGTCGACGTGATGCAGAACTTCTTCGACATCAACCGGGCAGAGTATAAGCCCCAGCGTCGCGCCGGCCAGGGCTACCGTGGCCGCCTCGAGGTGCAGCCGTCCATGGAGAAGAAAACCGACAAGTACCAGCGTCAGGACAAAAAGCACGCGCGCGGTCAATTTTTTGTCGGCTGGTTTTTTGGGTTCTCTGAAGTTCCACTCGCCTTCGGAGGCTTTTCGAAGATCCTTTCCATACCAAAGGTACAAAATACAAAAAAGCGCGCCCATCGAAAGCAGGACCGCCGGCCCCAGGTTGAGCAGGAATTCGTTGAAGGTGAGGCCCGCTGCCGAGCCTATGAGAAGGTTAGGCGGATCACCGATAAGCGTCGCCGTGCCGCCGATATTGGAAGCGAAGATTTCGGCATATATAAACGGCAGCGGGCTTATGTCCAGCACGTCCGCCACCGCCAGGGCTATGGGGCCTATCAAAAGGATCGTCGTCACGTTGTCTATGAAAGCCGAGGTTACAGCCGTAAGGGCCGACAAAAAAACGAGAAGTAGCCAAGCGTTGCCCTTGCTGTACTTCACTGCCTCGGCGGCTACATACTCGATGATGCCGGTTTTCATTACTATTCCGACGAGAATCATCATACCGAGAAGCAGGCCTATAGTATTGAAATCTATGTAGGTAAAGATATCCTCCTGCCGCACGATATGAAAAAGTAACACAAGGGAGAAACCCAAAAAAACCGCCTTAAGACGGTGCAGGCGTTCCGTTATGATGAATCCATAAGTCAGGACAAAGATCCCGACGCCGAGCAACTGTTCCGTGGTCATTTATTTCATCTCCGGCTTCGGATTGTGGCGCCGGAAACAGATACTACTCCTTTTGCTCTTTTTTGCAAGGCTTCCTGTTTTTTTAGGAAAACAAAA
>DMCT01000043.1:6783-8076 GCA_003446665.1 Synergistaceae bacterium | reverse complement strand
ACCTTTGCCCGGTGCGTCAGGAGGGAAGATGGGCGGCTATGTTCGTCAGGTGTTCCTCTATCTTTCCCTTTAGCTTGTCCATGTCTTTTTCGATGGTATCGGCGCTGTTTCGAATAGTGTTGACCTTGGTCAGAACGTCCGAGGCGTAGCGAAGCGCCCCGGTGATGTTTTCGATCTCGCTGCGGATGTAGTCCGTGTCCACAGCTTGTTCTTCCTCTTCCCGGATCCTCGAGACGATCAACGTCCTGGCGATCCTGTAGGCGGCGTCGAAGAAAAGAAGGGGTTCGCCTTCGGCCAGAAGCTTTTCGTCGACGGTGACGATAAAGTCGTTGCCGGACCTGTAGAAGTCCTCTACCTCGGGAGGTTCCATGCCCTTGCAGAAGGCGAAAATACCGATTTCGGCCCCGCGGTTTTTCTTGGCCCTGTCAAGCTCTTCAAGGGTTTTTTTAAGCGTGTAGCCCGATGCCTTCTTTGCCTCGAAAACTATCGCCTTGCCGGGCGCCCGGGTGGTTTCCCCCAGACGGACCACGTAGTCGCCGACCTTTTCGTATGCCACGAGCCCCCTGGAACCGGAGGTGTTTTCCGACTCGTCCTCGAGACCGCGGGCCGAGGCGGCGAGGTATTCATAAAGGGCCGTCTCAAAGTCACGTCCCTTGGCGGTGCCCCTTTCCGCCTCCTCGAGACGCCCCTTTTCCTTCTCGATAAGGCTTTTGATTTCGGCATAGTGGTCCGCCGTGGCTTTCTGGAGTTTTTCTATCTCTTCCCTGAGGGAGCGCTTGAGCCGGCTGATGGCACTGGATTCGTCGTCCAGGGAGAAAGATTCGAGTATGCGGCTGGAGCCTTCCCTGAGTATCTCTTCCACTGTCTTTTCGATGCGGTTTTGGAGCCCCTCCCGGTTGGCAGGGTCCATCTGGCGGCCGATGTAGCTGTTGGGTCCCACCTTGCCCTCCAGTATGTCGCAAAGGCGTCCCTTCTCGGCATTGAAGTAGGTCTCGAGAATCCTGGAGACACTGCCGTTTTCCCCGAAGTGACGCTCTATACACAAGGGAACCGAGCCGCTTTCGGCGCGGAAATACTGTTCCAGTCGCTCCTTCAGGTCATCCCTGAAGGAGGCGATCTTGTCGTCCATTTCCTTCTCCACCTGGCGGAACTTCTCTTCCACCACCCTGGTATCAAGAGAGGGAGAAGCGGACTGGATAGCTATTACGCCGACTTTCAGCGCGTCCAGAGCCTTTTGGGGACGTTCGTTTTCACTGAAGCGTCTGAGGTATTCGCAAACGACGGTGTCCGTAA
>DMCT01000043.1:4706-6536 GCA_003446665.1 Synergistaceae bacterium | reverse complement strand
TGAAAAACCCGATATGCCCTCTACAAAAAATGCGGCCCGAAGGGGCCGCATTTTTGACTCGCCCCTCCGGGGCGGTTTTTAATTTCAGGTACTCTCCGCCGGGGGAAGTTCCTTCAGAGGTTTTTCCGGCGAATTGCCTTCCCTGGGAATCAGGGGTAGTTCCATCTTTTCGACAAAATCCTTAAGTCGGTCCGGCGCCACGAAAGCCGCCCCCTCTTCCCACTCTACATAGACCCAGTTTTCCGGAAGACCGGCAGGCCTTTTGTCCGTAATCTTCCATCCTGTTTTTTCTTCTGTTTCCGAAAGGGGCGGACCTTCTACCTCAGGTGCGGCTAACATGGCACTCGGCCAATAGCCGTCATCGCCCCAATGATAAGACCGACTGCTGAAAGTTACACCTATGTCCTTGTACACCAGGCAGGTGAAAACGTCCGGTACGGTGTACTCTTCAATCTCGATGAAACCGTGTCGGGCTTCCGAGCGCGTCCCCTTGGCTGAGTAGGTTACCCAGTGGGACATGCCCTCACAAAGTACCGTCGGTTGTGCATCTTCTTCAAAAGACGGTTTTGAAGGTATCGATATCTTGCCCTCCTGGATGGCCTTTTCGAGCTCTTTTTCTATCGCGCTGAAATCTTCGCCGGCCGCGTCCGAATCGGCCGATGAGTCGAGTGCCCGTACCGTTCCCGCAAGATAAAGGGTAAAAAGCAGTAAAGTCGCCGCAACCAGAAAACATTTTCGCTTCACGTGATATCACTCCCCCTGTTTTAGAAAACCTTCCAGTTGTCTTGCCATCCGGGGATTGAGACCCTCGAGTATCTTCAATTGTTTCTCTGCCGTTTCCCTATCGTTCAAAAGAAGGGCAGCCACGCCCAGACCGTAATGGGGGTCCGCGAAATCAGGCTCCAGATTTATGGACTCCCGGAAGGCCTTTGCGGCATCCGCATACCGGTCCAGACCAACCAGCGCGAAACCGAGGCTGTTATAAGCCAGTGGGGAGGCGGGATTTATGGCCACGGCGATTTCCGCAGCCTTGAGGGCTTCCTCGTATTTCCCCATGGTTACCAACACCTGACCGAGGTTGTTCCAACCGACAAAAGACTGGGGATCCAGTTCCACAGCCCGCTTCAATGAAACTTCAGCTTCCCGGTAATTCCTGCTTCTGGTCAGGGCCGTACCGAGCTGTAGGTGCCCCGCCGCGTCGTCGGGGTTTGCTTCCACGAATTTGCGTAAAGTTTCTATCTCTTTCTCGCGGTTTCCAAGCATACCCCAAGCCAGTCCCATGTGAAATAGCGCGTCCTGCATTCCGGGGTCAATGGACAGGGCTTTTTCGAAGTCACTGATGGCCTCTTCGTAGCGTCCCAAAAGAGTCAAAGCCCGGCCCTCAAGGTAGTAGACCTGCGCAGAGCCGGTATTTTTTTCTTTCAATTCGGAAAAGACTGAAAGCGCTTCTTCCGGCTGTTTTTGAGCGAGCAGGACGTTTCCGAGATTGATTTTGGCCAGTTCATAATCGGGGTCTACTTCCAGGGCTCGCTGAAACATCTTTCCGGCTTCGTCGATGTTTCCGGTCTTCCAGTAGGCGTTTCCCAGGTTGTTGTACCCTCCTGGGAAATCGGGTTTCAGGCGGATCAGCTCCTGGTAGTGCTTAATGGCTTCCTCGTATCTTCCCAGGTTTTCAAGGACGACTCCGATGTTGAAATGGATCTCCGGCTGGTCGGGCCGAAGTTCCAGGGCCTGTGTCAAAAGGTCCAGCGCCTCCCTGAATTCCCCCGCTTTGGCCCTTTCCACTCCCTTTTCGACCAGCTCAACCGGATTTGGCTCGTCCGCCACTGC
>DMCT01000043.1:1088-4517 GCA_003446665.1 Synergistaceae bacterium | reverse complement strand
AAACGCGCAACCGGCAATATTTTCTTTCTCAAAGGAGGCAGCCCCTTTCGGTATCTTTAGTGAACTGCTGGAATCACGCGATCGTGAAACGCCACGCGCAGCACCTATATTAGATTAAGGCCAGGGGATTTGCCTACGCCAAATGACGTATAGGCACAATCTCACGTTTGCCCGGCGGCCGATTTCAAAAAAACTGTAAGGATAGAATACACCCGCCAGGCTCACGAACAAAATTCCGGTGCTTTTAACCGATTCGCCGGCCATTTACAGTTACAAAAACAACGTCTATTTGACCCTGCGAATCGACGCACAATATGGTATCCTCTCCACCGGAGTTAGCCAAAAACACGTGTTTTAGCGAATGCGGGGCCCGTTATTTGACAAAGTTCTGGTTGCGTTTCTTCAAACTGATTTTTGGCCTGGTTCTTTTCGGACTCGGCATAGTCATGACCATGAAAGCCAATCTCGGTTTCGCCCCATGGGATGTCTTCCACCAGGGGGTGGCGAACCTTTTCGACATTTCCATAGGAACGGCAAGCATCGCCGTCGGTTTCCTGGTTTGCGTAGCCGTTGCCCTGGCGGGGGAAAAACTAGGCCTCGGGACAATTCTTAACATGCTTTTGATCGGACTCGTCATTGACGCGACCCTGTTTCTGGACATTATTCCCACTATGGGCGGCTTGTTTGGGGGCATAGCCATGATGACGGCTGGACTTTTCGTAATATCCCTGGCGTCTTATTTTTACATCGATTCCGGCTTCGGCGCAGGGCCGCGGGACAGCCTCATGGTGGTGCTGGAAAGAAAGACACATCTTCCGGTAGGCCTTTGCCGCACCATTGTTGAGGGGGCGACGGTTTTCACAGGATGGCTGCTCGGAGGACCCGTCGGGCTCGGAACGGTTCTCGCCGCTTTCGGTATAGGTTTTTGCATTCAGATCGTTTTCTCTCTTTTTAAATTCGAAACCACAAAGATACAGCACGAAACCCTCCAGACGACTTTAAGACGTTTTGTATCCCTATAAGGCTACCACCTGCAAGGACGCACTGCTTTTGACATACGGCAACGATATGCGCTAGCTTGTTGCAAAAGGCGAGGTTTCGGGAGGTGTGTCTTTTGAACCTTCTTTTGCCGAACCGCAAAAACCGGGAAATCGAGTTGAAAAAACCCTGCAGCGTATGGAAACTGTTGAGGGATCTTGAAATAAACCCTGAGACGGTCATCGTCATCGTCAATGGCGCCCTCGCAACACCCGATGTGATGATAAACGACTCCGACTATGTAGAAATACGCCCGGCTGTCTCCGGTGGCTGAGTCCGTACAGTGGAGGTGCCGTTAACCATGAAATGCGTTACCTGCGGTGAACCGGCCATCATAGACATTAAAAGACACAACGCGGGCTTTTGCGCGCACCACTTTATCGAACACGTCCACAGGCAGGTGGAGCGGGCCATCTCTTCTTTCCGCCTTTTTTCGGAAAACGACAGGCTTCTCGTTGCCGTTTCGGGCGGCAAGGACAGCCTGGCATTATGGGACATCCTCAACTCCTTGGGATATAACGCTGAAGGGCTTTATCTTCACCTGGGTATCGAAGGATATTCGGACAGGTCGCAGCAGAAGGCAGAAGCTTTCGCCACAAGGGAAAAACTGACTCTTCACTGCATCGACGTCCAAAAAGAAACAGGCTTCAGCATCCCCGGTCTTGCACACAGAGTGCGCTTTGAACCCTGCTCCGTCTGCGGCACCGTCAAACGCTACTTCATGAATCGTTTCGCCGCAACCCACGGCTTCGACCTTATTCTCACGGGTCACAACCTGGACGACGAGGCCGCGACCCTCTTGGGGAACCTCTTGCACTGGCAGATGGGCTACCTGGGGCGTCAGTCGCCTCTGCTTCCCCAAAAAACAGGCCTCTCAGGCAAGGCAAAACCACTGGTGCGCCTTACCGAGCGCGAAACGGCGGCCTATACCGTTGTGCGGGGGATCGACTACATAATAGAGGACTGCCCCCTGTCGAAGGGAGCCACGTCGATAGGCTACAAGGAAGCCCTCAACATGCTGGAAAACCTTTCGCCGGGGACGAAACACCATTTTCTCCTCGGGTTTTTAAAACGCGGGAAAGCTCTCTTTCCAGGCGATACTCCGCAGCTTTCGCCCTGCAAAAACTGCGGACAGGGAACAACCGGGGAAATTTGCTCCTTTTGCAGGATTATCGAAAAGGCGGCAAGAAATGACTCGGACTGAAATACTTGCTGTTTTACGGCCATTTCAGCTTAAGGGGTTTCAGCCACCATCTCCGCCAGGTCCCTTGCGTTTTCGACGGCTCTGGCGTCGGCGTCGTTGTTGAAATATGCGTAAACGTCCACACCCCTTTCGCTCAGGTCTTTAATACGCTTTACCCAGGGTTTGAGCTCCTCCCTGGTGTAAGACCACTGGTATGGACTTTCGCCGAGACCATGGAAACGAAAATATGAGAAATCGGCCGTCAAGGGCGCGTAACAGGGTAGACCCTTGCGGCTTACTCCTGTAAAGGCTATCCGGTATCGCGAGAGGATTTCGGCCGTTTCATCCAGGTTTTCCCACCATGATGGATGCCGGAACTCGACAGCCTGTCGCCTGTGGCCGGGCAGTAGCCTGCAGAAGTTGTCCAAAAGCGAGGGGTCGTTTTCGAGCGAAGGAGGAAGCTGCCAGAGGATGCAGCAAAGCTGGGGCAAAAGTGCCATGCGCCGGAGGAATCGTTCCGTCTCTTCACTGCAGTTTTCAAGGCGCTTGTAGTGGGTTATTCTCCTCGAACCTTTTGCAGCGAAAACGAACCGGGGATGAACTCTCTTCGCCCAGGAGAGTATTATTTTTTCGTTTGGAAGGCGGTAGAAGGACATGTTGATCTCAGTCGTCGGGAAATACTTTGCGTAATGTGGGAGCCACTCAATCGATTTAAGGCCCTCGGGGTAGTAGATACCCTTCCATGAATCGTAGGACCACCCGCTGCAGCCGACCAGGCATCGCCCGGTGCCAGCCGGGTTTGGCCAGGGGTTTCTGAGGCGCTCCCTGGCCCATTGGTCGGTTTCGTCTTCCCTGTTTTTTATGGCATCCTGCCAGTCCTGCCTTGTGCGGATCCCGGGAAGGACCCTTTGCCTTTCGTGTCCGAGTTCCCGGTGGGCTATCTCATGCAGCAGAAGGAACCTGAAAAGTTCCGGCGGCTCGATGTCCCTGTTACCCCATCGGCGGTAATATTCCTCCGGATCAAAGCCTTCGAGCATCTCCACCCATGCATCGCCGTCGGAACTTATGGTTATACGGGCGAACATGTCTGCCCCGAGGCTTTTTCTGAAACCAAGCCTGACCGACCATGCCGAAGCCAGTTCCTGAAGCCACGTTCGTTCCGCTTCACCTGCAAATACCATATTTCCCGCCATATCTTCCGACATCGC
>DMCT01000043.1:0-1032 GCA_003446665.1 Synergistaceae bacterium | reverse complement strand
ACCAGTTTGCCGCATTAAGATGTTTTTTCTCGGCCTGCAGACCGGAAAACCCAATTTAACAACGCTACATCTAATCTGCAGGACGACGGCCCGGTCTGCAGAAAACTAAAAACTGATTTCACAACGCTTGGTTTACCCTACAGAGCGACGTACTTAAGCGCGAGCCACACGCAAGGCGGGTCGACAGATGTCCAGGCTACACGATGCGGTACGTGGGCCGGTATAAAGACCCAATCCCCGCGGAAAAGACGAATTTTCCCGCCGTCCGCATATTCGATAACGGCTTCCCCGCGGAGCAGAACTACCCATTCGTCCTCCTCCTGATCGTACCACTCGCCAGGCGGCGTAACGTCGCCCCGCGAGAGAATCCGCTCCAGGCGTACCCCGGGCGCTTTCAACAGGTTTTCAAAAAACTCCCCTTCGGGAAGGTTCTCGGGAAATTCAAAGAGATTTCCGCGGGGCATCTCCCGCCGCATAATCAGCCTCCGTTTTTATAGAATTTACGTTTGCGTTTGGCCTCATAGAGTCTCAAGTCGGCCACCCTTATGAGAGATTCCGCGTCTGTGCCGTCACAGGGACAGCTAGCCGTTCCGAAATCGGCTGAAATACTTACTTTTTTCTCACCCCAGGTTTTGCAGGCCATTTCTTTTTCTATTCGTTCCATAATCGTCATGACCTCTGCATTTCCTGCCTCCGGCAAAAGGGCTATGAATTCGTCCCCACCGTACCGGAAGAAAGAATCTGATTCTCTCATGCTGCGCGACAGGTAGTCAGAGATCTCGACGAGCACCCTGTCCCCTTCCGGGTGTCCGTACTTGTCGTTGACGTCCTTGAAGTCGGCCAGGTCGATCATAACGATGGAAAAACCGGTTTTGTACCGCCTGGTGCGGTCAAGTTCCTCCTTCAGCTTTTCATAAAGAAAACGTCGGTTCCAAAGACCGGTAAGTTCATCTTTGAGCGACTTGGCCATTGTCTGGTCGAGAAGCTCCAGGTGCGCCCACAACACCCCTAAATGCCTCGCCAGTATGGTAA
>DMCT01000099.1 GCA_003446665.1 Synergistaceae bacterium | reverse complement strand
TATGGCGTTTTATTCTGGCAGGAGTTTAAACCGAAAAGTCATCGGTTCTTTGTTTTTGGTCCCGAGGGAGAGCATCCACGTTAATCGTGGTTTCGGGTATCCTCCCTTGAAGGAGGTCAATGGCGGATTGACACATGGCACGGGCCTGGTTCACTAGGCTTTCAGTAGTCTGGGTGAGTCGGTGGGGGGTTACAATTACGTTTTCCAGTTGCAGAAGCGGATTGTCTTCCCTGAGGGGTTCTTCCTTTACTACGTCAAGGCCTGCCCCCATGAGATGTCCTTCCTTCAGGACACGGAAAAGGGCGTCTTCATCGATGATTCCTCCGCGCGCCATGTTTATCAGGATGGCGTCCTTCTTCATCCTGCGGAGCCTGGTCTCGTCAAAAAGGTGCCACGTCGACGGCGTAAGAGGACAATGCAGGCTGACTACATCGCTTTCTGCAATGACCTTATCCATGTCCGCGGGCTCCCAGTCGGCTTTTCCCTTTTTTTCGAACACTCTCGGCGACGTGGCAATCACGCGCATTCCAAGGCCGTGTGCGGCGATGTGGGCGACATGCTTCGCCACTCTGCCTGTACCGACCAGTCCCAGGGTCTTGCCGAAAAGTTCCTTCCCAAGGAGATTAGCCGATGAAGTGGTGTTTTTGTTTTTCAGGGGAAGCTGTCTTGCCACGGCAAGCATCAAAAGGACCGTAGCCTCGGCCGTGGATTTTTCGTTGCCGGGTGATATTGTGATGGGGATACCGAGTTTAGATGCACATTCGACATCGATGTGATCAGCTCCTACCCCGGCAACCACAATCCCCTTGATATTTTTGGCCCTTTGCAGAAAGGAGCAGTCTATCCTGTACAGCCTGGTGAACACGATATCCAGCCCCGGCAGTTCGTTCTCGAGCCTGCTCATGTTTTCTTCCGCGAAAAAGATAAGCTCGCCCTTTGTGGACAAGTTTTCAAAAATCTCTCGCGTTTCGGGTGTTATCGTCACATCAAGGAATCCGAAACTTGCCATAAGTCTTCCTTGTTTCTTTCTCAGGACCAGTCTCCGCACAGGAGGATAGTCAGGTCGTTGACGTTTGTCCCTGTCGGACCGGTGCGGACAAGGCAACCGCACGCGTCAAGGGCGTTGTAAGTGTCGTTGTCTTCCAATAGAGCTTCGGCGTCAAGTCCGAGTTCTTCAAGGACAGCTATCGTCGATCCGTCCACCAGGCCCCCGGCCGCATCCGTGGGGCCGTCCGTCCCGTCCGATCCAACAGAGATGACGACCGTTCGGTCAAGACCTCTGATTCCTAACGCAGACGAAAGTGCCAGTTCCTGGTTCCGTCCGCCTTTGCCCTTCCCCTTCACGTGCACCACTGTTTCACCACCTGTTATGATGGCACAAGGGGGTTTTAGTGGGTTTTTCGTAGAGTTGACCTCCCTGGCGATGGAGGCGATAAAAGCCCCCGCCTCACGGGCCTCACAGTCAAGGGTCGTCGACAGTAAAAGCGTCTTGTAGCCGAGTTTACTGGCAGCCTCCGACGCTGCGGTGCAGAGGGTTTTTACGCTCCCGGTGACGACGGTGGTCACGTTAGAAAGCTCCTTTGGAGTTTCTTCTCGCAGAGTATCAAGTAACTGCGGGCGCAGGGAAAGTCCGTATTTTCTTATCACTCTCAAGGCGTCCTTTACGGTTGTGGCATCGGGGTACGCTGGCCCCGAGGCGATGCTGTCCAGCCTGTCGCCCAGGACATCCGAAAGTACAACCGCGAAGACATGGGCTTTTCCGGCAAGACAGGCGAACCGGCCGCCCTTGACGGCCGAAAGCCGTTTCCTGATCATGTTTATCTCCACGATGCCGGCACCCGAGGCCAAAAGCTGACCCGTAACGTCTGCTATATCTTCCAGGGTCACGCCTTCTTTGGGTTTCTCGAAAAGGGCGGAGCCTCCGCCGGAAACCAAAAACAGGACGGTGTCCCTCTCGGAAAGGCCTCTTAACTTTTTAAGCGCCTTTTCGGTACCCTTGAGGGTGTTTTCGTCGGGAACTGGGTGTCCGGCCTCGCAAATTTCGACTCCCCCGATCTCTCCCATCGAGTGGCCGTACTTGGTTATCACCACACCATCCGTAATAAGCCCGTTAAGAGAGTCGAACGCGGCTTTCGCCATTCGCCAGGCCGCCTTGCCTATGGCAACCAGAACGATCTTTCCTCCCAAACTCACACGTTCTTTGAAAGGGTCACTTTCCAGGGCCTTCTTGACGGCGTTTTCTGGAAGCACTGCATCGATCGCCTCCAGCGCCACCTTCATGGCGTCCTCACGGAGCCTTTTCAATGCGGAATCATCCTTGTTCATCGGTCGACATCCCTTGCATCGGACATGCGGCGGCCCGAAAAGACCGCCGCCTTCTTGCTCTTTGCTACTCCTTGATATAGGAACAGAGATAGTCGAAAACCTCCACGTTTTTAAGTTTAAAGGAGCTTTTGGCCGGGATACTGAAGCTCTCGCCGGCCTTGAAGGTTTTCCACTCGTTCTCGCCGGGCAAAAGGACCTCGGCGCTTCCCTGGAGAACTTCCATTACTTCGGCATCCTCTGTGCCGAATTCATACTCTCCGGGCAGAAACACGCCCAGCGTCTTTCGTTCTCCATCGGGAAGGTAAAAGGTCCTGCTGGTAACCTTACCGCCATAATATACATTTGCCTTGCATACAAGAGTTACGTTTTCGAACTTTTCCCGCATGAAAACACCTTCCTTACATGTCATGAAAATCTTTTGATGGTATCAGAGTTCCATTGTAGCTTATCTGAACGTTTACAGAGGAATCAATAAAAAAGGGGGAAGCACGAAGCTCCCCCCCCTAAAATGATTGTCTATTTCGCGCACTCCCGTGTTCTGGTTTTCAATTTATCGAGCATGTCTTTGGTCATGCCGTCCAGGTCGTATTTGGGTGAAAAGTCCCATTCTTCCACCGCAGCGGAACAGTCGAGCGAGTTGGGCCAGGATTCCGCAATCGCCTGCCTGTCGGGATCAACGTCGTAGTCGATCTCGAAGGATGGAATAAACTTTTTGATCGAGTCAGCGATGTCTTCAGGTGCAAAGCTCATCGCAGAGACATTGTAGGCGTTGCGGTTTACCAGTCGCGCCGGGTCGGCCTCCATGAGCTGAACCACCGCCTCCAGCGCATCGGGCATGTACATCATGTCCATGTATGTTCCGGGAGCGATGTAGCTGGTGTATCTGCCTTTGGACAGGGCATCGTAGTATATGTGCACCGCGTAATCGGTGGTACCTCCGCCCGGTGGCGCCTCGTAGGAGATGAGTCCGGGAAACCGCAGCCCTCTTGTGTCTAGCCCAAATTTCTGGTGGTAGTAGTCGCAAAGTAGTTCGCCTGTAACCTTCGCGATGCCGTATATGGTGGTGGGCCTCTGAATGGTGACCTGGGGCGTGTTGTCGGCTGGCGTGGAAGGTCCGAAGGCCGCTATGGAACTGGG
>DMCT01000112.1:21514-22164 GCA_003446665.1 Synergistaceae bacterium | reverse complement strand
AGTAAAGCCGTGAGAGGTCGGTAAAACGACAAATAGGGTGGCACCGCGGGTAAAAAGCCCGTCCCTTCCCAGGGACGGGCTTTTTTTATTGGCAATCGGGAAAAAATAAAAAAATATATAAAAGGAGATGTGGACTTCATGCATAAGGGGAAAGTTATTCTTGCCTATAGCGGTGGACTGGATACTTCGGTGGCGATCAAGTGGCTTCAGGAAAAAGGTTACGAAGTTATTACGTTGACAGCGGATGTGGGCCAAAATATCGATTTGGAAGCTGCCAAGGAAAAAGCTCTGAAAATCGGCGCGTCAAAGGCGTACGTTATGGACCTCAAAAAAGAATTCGTGGAATCAATGGTATGGCCGGCGCTCAAGGCAAATGCGTTGTACGAAGGCAAATATCCTCTCAATTCGGCTCTTTCAAGGCCACTGATCGCAAAATACCTTGCGCTTATAGCGAAATTGGAGGGTGCCGTGGCTGTCGCCCACGGTTGTACGGGAAAAGGTCAGGATCAGGTGCGGATCGAAGTTTGCTCAAAAGCGCTAGATCCCGAACTGGAAGTTATAGCTCCGGTAAGGGACTGGCATTTTTCTCGGGATGCCGAAATAGAATACGCAAAAGAGCACGGTATCCCAGTGCCGGTTACGAAGGAAAG
>DMCT01000112.1:9948-21307 GCA_003446665.1 Synergistaceae bacterium | reverse complement strand
CGATCCGTGGAATGCACCAGATAAACCCGAATATATCGAAATAGAATTCGAGAAGGGGATTCCGGTATCACTCAACGGAGAATACATGGACGGTGTCAGCCTGATTGCGAAATTGAACGAGGTTGCCGGAAAGCAAGGTGTAGGACGTATCGATATGATAGAAGACCGACTCGTTGGATTCAAAAGCAGGGAAGTCTACGAATGTCCCGCTACGGTAGTCCTTCTCCAGGCGCATCAGGCGCTGGAAACAATGACATTGTCCAAAGACATCCTGACGACTAAACCCAATTTGTCTTTGCAGTACGCCGAACTGACCTACGTAGGCTATTGGTATTCACCGCTCAGGACCGCCCTCGATGCATTTTTCGATTCCATTCAAAAACACGTGACCGGAGTTGTGAAGGTCAGGCTTTACAAGGGAAATGCCGTAGTGGTAGGACTCAAAGCGGAAAAATCCTTGTATGTGGACGACATTGCCACTTATTCAACCAACGATTCTTTCGATCATGAAGCGGCGAAAGGGTTTACCACCATCTGGGGGCTTCCTGTGCAAACCTGGAAATCCGTCCATTCGGAAAAGAGCATGGATATCAAGGAGCTTAAGGTGGTAGGAGCCGACAAGTAAAAATAATATAGGGTACCGCTCCTTTTCCTGAATCGGGGTGGTACCCTATATCTAATATCCCCTGATACGGAAATCTTCGAAAAGGTTTACCGGAAAACTCCACTGCACCGAGACGTTACGTACAACAGCATGAGGTGGACCTTTTCTCATCCAGTCTATCATGTCCATTACTGCCGTCTCTTCTCCCTGAAGTATTGCATCAACATCCCCGTCGGGGCGGTTGCGGATCCACCCTTTAAGGCCCAACGATTCAGCTTTCTGAATGGCTTGCCATCGATAGCCTACTCCCTGGACTATTCCTGATACCCTTACGTAGGCTTCTTTCAGAGGCATCATTTTACCCCCCGCCGTAATATTCCTCGCGATCTGCGGGTTTAGTGTATCATCGGGAAAAGGCCATCTGAAAGCACTTGCGCCAGCCAGGGTTTAATTAGTTGGAGGTGTTTTTGTGAACAGTAGGGCTCGTATAAAAGAATTGCTTGAAACTGATGGGAAGAAAGCATTGGTGGTACTGGATGAAAATCCATTTCATCCTTCCGGAGGAGGGCAACCTGGAGATTGTGGGCTACTATCTGGAGAAGGTTTCGAAGCCGAGGTGAAAGACTGTTTTATTCGTGACGAAGTACCTGTGCTGCAGCTAAAATTAAAAAAGGGTCAGGTTGTAAAAGGCATGGCCGTCGAAGCGGTGGTCGATGTCGAAAGAAACAAGGTCCTTTCGCGCATGCATACAGGAGAACACATCCTCAGCAGAGTCTTGGAAAACAGGTATGAAGGACTAGCTGTATACAAAGTAGCCATAAGCGAGGAAGAGAGCTCTATTTCCTTGTCCTATAGCGGCGAGATAAACTGGGAAATCCTTTTTGAGGCGGAAGAGATAGCACAGGAAATAATCTTGAAAGACATGCCCGTTAAGGTACAGGTTATGAGCCGGGAAAAGGCGATTGAAATCCCGGATCTCAAGATAAACTGGGAGCGTGTTAAGGATTCCGGGATTAGGGTGGTTTCAATTCCCGGATTCGACACCATAGCCTGCTCCGGAACTCATACCGCTTCCACCGGGCAAGTAGGAGGTGTCCTGGTGACCGGGTTCAGAGGATCTGCACCAGAATGGGTCGTTGATTTTACCATTCACCGGGAAAGATACCTAACGGCATATAGCCGGGTAATGCGTCCACTTTTACGGAACATCGGCTGTCCCCTTGAAAAGCTTCCGAGTGTTTACGAAACATTGCAGAATGAACGCAGAGAGTTGTTCAAAAGTCTTGACAAGCTGAAGAACATGGTAATGTTACCGTGGGAAAGGACCGAGTGGGGTGGAATTTCAATTTTGTCGGTTGTGGTCGAAAACCTGCCGGTGGACTTGATAACTCCTTCGGTGCGAAAGAAGATGGAAACACGGTCAGCATCGATCATTTTTGCCCTTTCCGTAGAAGGGCAGGGCAAGGCCTCATTCGTTCTGGCCAGGGAAGCGAACCTTGAAGTTGACCTTCGAACTTTCATAAAGAATAACCCCCAACTTGGGATCCACGGCGGAGGAGGACCGCAATGGGTGCAGGGGATGACATCCGAGACATCCACGAAAGCATGGTTGAAGGCCCTGGAAACATTGACAAATAGTAATCATTAATATATATTACTTATACAAAAAGGAGACTTCCGCGGGAGTCGCGCGTTCTGACAAATTCTTACTCAGAAAGGCGTGACAGAAATGAAAGATACCAATATCTGTGTAGTGTTAAGGAAAAGCTATTCTGAGGGACAAAAACAGAGAAATAAGGCAAGGATCACAAAGCCTTTCGGACATCTTTTCGATGGCAATTTGAGCGCCTTTTTCCCTGCTTTGCGTAAAAGAGTCTGTCTCAGGGATCTGGTTGATTGATGGAAGAAAGAAAAAAGGCATAGAATCAAAAAAACGGCGGCTTGAAACAATTTACTTGCGTCGCAATGATGTTTCAAGTCGCCGGGTGGTTTCAGGTGGTAAGGTTTCAGGGATGGAGGAGTCGACGGAATGCTTGTTCTTTTCTTTTTCTCATTAAGCGCCGCGGCTATAACTTTCGGCATCGCTTATTCCTACGGTGTACGCTTGCCTGTGTTGTTTCTGACGAGAGCGTTCAAAAGCGACACCTGGATCAGCGATAACGAGCTGCATGCAGAAGTTGATGAGGAAGAAGTACCACCTGCAGCGAGAAAAATAATCTGGTACCCCCTTCGAACAATACTCTTTCTTGCGGAGACTTATATACAAGCCGGATGGGGCGCATACTGCGTCCTGAGGGCTTATGAGGCCATATCGAAAGCAGGTTTGCAATCAGGTTGGGGATATCACACTGCCGCATTTCTTTTATGTGTAGGTGCTTTGGGTTACCTCGCGCGGAAAGAGCCACGCAAGGATTTGCTTTCTATCGTGCAGTCCTGCATAGGTATGGGAAGTTACTTGGTTTTTTGTATTACACCAGGAGCCCTTGCGACGTATTACCCCTGGCTTCTCGGTTTTTTCAAATAACTACGAGTGCCGCATCCATTTGATCGCAGATGCCTTGAAATGCAAGAAAACAGCCGTTCCCGGTCTGAGTCTCAGGTTTTCGGCCGAACATCCGGTAACGACGGATGTAAAGAGCCTGTCCGCTACTTTCACCTTGACAAGGACCTGGCCTGTACCGTTTTCCAGCGACATTTCGGTTATCGTACCGCGCAAGGAATTCAGCGCCGAATCGATCGCGGGTTTTTCGAGACCGATAATCACGTCTTCAGGGTCCAGTATCGCTACAGAATCGTGAGAGAAATTCCCCGCACCTATTACGAACTGACCATCAGACAATTTTAGTGCAGACAGGCCTTTGCCATAGGGACGCCAATCGCCGGCCAGGATGTTTTCCGGTACTTCTTTTATCAGCTTGCCACGGAAAAGCGATAAGATCCTTTCCGCAACACCATATATCCAGGCCAGATCATGAGTGACTATCACCAATGTGGAACCCCACATATCGCGTGCCTTCAAAACCGCGTTCTGAATTATGCGTCCGCTGGCCGTGTCTACGCTTGCCGTGGGTTCGTCGAGCAAAATGACTTTTGGTCTTAGAACCAGTCGGGAAGCCAGGGCTACCCGCTGAGCCTCGCCTCCGGAAAGTTGGTACCATTTCCTGCCGGAAAAATTTCCCGGATCCAGCCCAACCATCTTCAGGGCTTCATGTACTTTTTCGGTTAGTTTGTCGACTTGACCCCGCATCCTGAGCCCATAAGCTATATTCTCGAATACGGTGCGTTTAAGGAGAAAAGGATTCTGAAGAAGCATGGTCACGTGTTTCCTGTGTTTGTTTTCTTCAAAAACAGCCGGTTCTCCCCGGAAGTAGATGTCCCCCTCCGTGGGTTTCTCAAGCAAAGCCAAGATTCTCAAAAGAGTGCTTTTACCGCTGCCGTTCGGGCCGATAAGCCCGATAATCTCGCCTTCTTGTATCTCCAGGTCATCGATGTCCAGGACTGTTCTTTCGTCATAAACTTTTTTCAGGTTTTCAAGTTTATAGATGGGGGTCATTTCACGCTCTCCTCCGCAGTACCGACACAGCTGTGTTTACCGCGAAAGCCAATGTAAGCAAAACCAATCCGAGGGCTATACCCATGGAAAATTGGCCTTTTCCGGTCTCGAGTGCAATCGCTGTTGTTATCGTCCTGGTATGCCATTTTATATTGCCACCTAACATCATGGACACTCCTACCTCGGAAATTACACGGCCGTAGGCTGTTACAGCGGACACCATGACGGAATAACGACCCTCCCAAAGTGAGGAGAGCGCTACCTGCCGCTTTGTGGCTCCGAGGGTCTTGAGTGTGAGTCTTAGTTTGGGGTCGAGTTCCTCTACCGCGCTTGCGGTCAAAGAGACTACTATAGGCAGGGCCAGAATGAATTGTCCTATTGCGATGCCAGGGATGGTAAAAAGGAGTCCTATTTCCCCGAGTGGTCCCCTCCTCGTGATGAAAGCATAAACGAGAAGACCAACTACAACGGTAGGTAAAGCGAGGAGGGTATCCACCACAGTCCTCAAGGCTCTCTTTCCCGGGAAATGTCCGTACCCGAGAAGAAACCCCAGAGGTATGCCGACCAGAAGACATATGGCTATAGAGAGCGTAGAAACCTTTAGTGTAGTTGCCACCGCAGAGTAAGTTTCTTCATGTCCGGATAAAAGCAGTTGAAACGCTCCGATAACACCTTCCAGGATATAGTCCATATTTTCACTTCCCGCCGAAAATTACGGCGCCGGAAGAGAAAACCGGCGCCGTAACCGCCTCATAGACTAATTATGGTTAATTTTAAAATATATTTTCTCTCCGCAATTGAAAGGATGTTCTATTTGGCGTTTGGAACGAATAGCTGTTTGCCGAGCAGCCGAAAATCGGCAATCTTTTTCTGGGCTTCTTCGGAAGTCATCCACTCGATGAACTTCATGGCGAGATCGTATTTGACGTTATTGCAACGCTTTGGGTTGATGGCGATCACGCTGTACTGGTTGAAGAGCGATTCATCGCCTTCCACCAGGATGACGAGCGGAGGATTACCGTCATGATTTGCTTCGTACTTGATGAAGGTCCCCCTGTCAGTGAGTGTATATGCATCACGTTCCGCCGCGATATTTATCGTATTGAGCATACCCTGTCCTGTCTGGATATACCAGGACTCTTTGTCCGGTTCATTGATCCCGGCGATTTTCCAAAGTCCGAGCTCCTTTGCGTGCGTTCCGGAATTGTCGCCCCGGCTGGCAAAGAGCGCTTTCTTTGAATGGATCGTTTTCAGGGCCTCGACTACGGTCATATCCTTGACGTCAGCAGGATCGGAAGGTGGTCCGATAATAACGAAATCGTTATACATTACTTCTTTCCTGTTGACACCGTATCCTTCTGACACGAAGGCTTTTTCGAGGTCGGGGGCATGGACCAGCAAAACGTCTACGTCGCAGTTTTTCCCGAGTTCCAATGCTTTCCCTGTTCCCACCGATGTCCAACGAAGCTCGATTCCAGTGGCTTCCTGGAAAGCTGGGGCCAACTCGTCGAGAAGTCCAGTGTTGTCTGTGCTGGTAGTGGTTGCCATCATAAGTACCGGTGTATCGGCCCAAGCGACAAAAGATATTGAGAAAACAAGAACGACAGCCGCCAGAATGGCAAAAATTTTTTTCATCCTTCATACCTCCCCAGTAGTGTTTTTTGCAAGCTAAAAAACCTCCCCACAAAAAAAACCGCCAGGAAGGCGGCCTTTTCACAGATTAGGCTCGATCCCTCCTTTCCAATTACGGGAGGCACTCCTGTTTCCAGGAGTACCCTGCGGCCTGGCTCCATTGACATTGCGCCTACAGGAGCAAAGGCTCGGAGGTCAAGAAGAAAATAACACATCTTGATCCGTTCGGCAAGGCAGAAGCTGCGAAGTATCGTAAAATATAGGGTGTTACTGCAGCCTTGGCATAAAGTGCATAAAAAATGAAAGGAGCTTTCCAAAAGTACTGACCAGGTTTTATATAAGAAGGAGCGTGGTTTTTATGGAGAAAAAAAAGTCAACCGCAGAAAAAGTCGGAATAGCTGGGTGCGGTATTACTAGACCGGAAGTCCCGCCGATATATGCTACCTCGGTGTTTTCCTTTGAAACCCTCGAGGATGTAGATGCCGTTTACGAGGGAGATAAACCTGGTTATGTCTATTCTCGTACGTCAAACCCCACTGTCCGTCTCCTTGAGGAGGAGCTCGCCCTTCTTGAAAGAGCAGAGCGTGTTCTTGCGTTTTCGTCAGGGATGGCGGCCATCACCACGACTATATGTTCGCTTGTTAAACCGGGCGACCATGTTTTGGCGTCCAAAGTACTTTACGGAGAAACCCACAAATTGTTTGGGGAATTACTACCTTCCTGGGGGGTTAAAGTCGATTTTGTGGAGTTGCTGGAAACGGATGATATCGAATCCTACTTTCGTGAAAACACAAGGATACTTTATGTCGAAACCATATCGAACCCACTGATGGAAGTGTCTGATATCCCCAGACTTTGCGAGGAGGCGAAAAAATACAATTGCCGGGTTGTAGTGGACAATACCTTCGCCACCCCGGCCTTTTGCCGTCCAATCGAGGAAGGGGCACATATTGTTCTTGAAAGCCTTACAAAGTACCTTAACGGACACAGCGACGTGACAGGTGGGATGGCCGGAGGTTCTGCCGCGGATATAGAGACGGTCGGAAAATTTCGTACATTGATGGGCGGATGCATGAGCCCCTTCGATGCCTGGCTAACTTTAAGAGGACTCAAGACCTTCCCACTCAGGATGGAAAAGCATGCCGAAAATGCTCTTCACCTGGCTCGTAAGCTCGAAAGGCACCCGGCGGTGCAGAAAGTATTTTATCCAGGTCTGGAAAGGAATGCATCATACGGGATCGCACGGAAATTGCTCCGAAACGGCTTCGGCGGTATGCTGAGTTTCGAGGTTGCAGGAGGAGAAGAAGGTGTTTCTCGACTTGTGCGAAACCTGGAAAATGTGGAGCTTTTACCAAGCCTCGCGGCTGTCAAAACCACGCTTTCCCATCCCGCTAAAACCTCACACAGGTCAGTCCCGGCAGATACCAGGATAAGTTCGGGGATTACCGGCGGCCTCGTCAGACTATCCGCCGGAATTGAAACACCGGAGACGGTGTGGCAGGATCTGGAAAAAGCCCTTGATGAACTTGTTGAGGCCTGATTGGCGTAAAGACCGGTCAGGAATGGAGAATGAAAGGAGTGGCCCAGAGTGAGAAACAAAAAAGAGGTAATTGTTACTTTCCATCCCGAACAGGGATGGAAAGAACCTGTGTACGAAGTCTTGAATGACGTGGCTGAAATAATTTTCCTGGAAGATCTCGAAACCAGAGAAAGAAAAGCCCGACTTAAGGAAGTGGACGCCCTTTTGTCGTTCATGGTTCACAACGAGCTGGAAAAGGAAGAATTCCGACTGCTTAGGGATGGGACAATGATACAGACCCTTCTGGCTGGTGTAGATGCCGTCCCTTATGACGTGTTGCCTCAATCAGTGATGATTTGCGCCAACGCTGGAGCCTGGTCGGAACCGATGGCTGAACACATCATAGGTATGATGCTCGCCTTGGGCAAGAATTTACTAAAACGCCACAACGAGCTGAAAAGGGGAGAGTTCAGCCGAGAGGGTTACAGCACATGGTTCCATGGGAAAACGGCCGGGATAATTGGTTTCGGGGGGATAGGAAAGGCCACCGCTGGCTTGATGAAAGCCTTCGGGATGAGAATTATGGCTATCAACACCAGCGGTAAGACAGACGAAGCCGTGGATTTTATAGGGACCATGAAAGATCTCGGCAGGTTGCTCGCAGAATCCGATGTTGTAGTCATTGCCGTTCCATTGACGAGATACACTAAAGGTCTCATAGGCAAAGCCGAGCTCGAAAAAATGAAACCCAACGCCATACTTATCAACCCGGCCAGGGGACCTGTAATCCAGGAAGAAGCTCTTTACGAACACATGCTGAAAAACCCCGATTTCAAGGTGGGTATAGATGCCTGGTGGGTAGAGCCGCATGTGCATGGGGAGTTCAAGCTGAACTATCCTTTTTTCGAACTGGAGAATATCCTTGGTTCTCCTCACAACTCCAACATGGTTCCGGAAATTTACCCTATCGCTGTACGGCGTGCCGCAGAAAACGTACGCAGATTTCTTGAAGGTGAAAAGCCGAAAGGCATAGTGGATCCTGCGGATTATGAATTTCTGTGACATCCTGGTGGTAAAGCGGCTGCAGATATCCCGGCGACGTAGCCTGTGGTCCAGCATGCCTGCAGGTTGTAACCTCCGGTGGGAGCGTCCAGGTCGAGTATTTCTCCCGCGAAGTACAGGTTTTCCGTCAATTTCGACGCCATGGTTCGCGGGTCTACCTCATCAAGAGATATCCCACCGGAAGTTATCAAAGACCACTTGAAACCCAAAAGAGAAAGAGGCTTCAGGGTAACGGCCTTAAGCAGCCTTGATAGCTCGAGCCTCTTTTCTTTTGTCAATGTTGCCGTTTTCTGCTCGAGGGACAGTGAGCAGAGTCTTGCAAAAGGAGGGATGAGCTTTTTGGGCATAAGCGTTTCAAGGACCGCGGAAATTGGTTTGGAACCGGCTACATTCAATTCCCTGAGAATTCTGCGGTCGAGGCTTTTAAAATCCAGTGCGGGTTTAAGGTCCAGTTTCAACTCCGTTTTTTGCTGTTGATTCAGAGCGTAACCGATATTACGCGACAAATCCATACCAATGGGTCCGCTAATGCCGAAAGGGGTGAAATCAAGCTCGCCGAAGCGTGATTCTGTTTCCTTGCCGTCTACAAGAAGCGTAAGACGCACATTTTTCAGCGATAAACCCGAAACCTCGCGAACCCAACCTTCTGCAAGCCGTACCGGCGACAAAGCCGGTAACGTTGGATTTATCGTGTGTCCGAGGGTTTTCGCCCAACGGTAACCATCACCTGTCGAACCGGTCCGTGGGTATGAAAGGCCTCCGGTGGCGATGATAAAACGGGAAGCCTCGATTACGCTCTTGTCTTTTAGGAGGACGCGATTAACCATGCGAGGGGATGTCTCCAATGCGTGGACAGGGCAATTCATACGAAAGACGCCACCCTTACGGGAAAATTCTTCAAGGAGCCGGTCACGCACATCTTTCGCGGACCCTGATTCCGGAAATACGCGGTTTCCTCGTTCCACTTTCAGTGGTATCCCCAGGTTTTCGAAGAACCTGAAAGTTTCCGCTATCCCGAAACGTGAGAGTCCAGAATGCAGGAATCTGCCGTTTTTGCCAAAGGCTTCTGTAATTTCCTTTGCGGAAGATGCCGCGTGGGTGAGGTTGCAACGACCTTTTCCCGTCAGAAGCAGTTTTTTACCGGCTTCAGGGTTTTTCTCAAGCAGGATAACCCTTGATCCCGCCGACGCCGCTATTATACCCGCCAAAAGACCTGCCGGCCCGGCGCCGATTATGCACAAATCAAAAGAGTGCATTTTCAATCCACCTCCGGCCAGGCATTGGAGGCGTCAGCGATGGCGTAAAGACTTTCGACCATATCGGCCAGTGCCGGATCCGTTTTACGGGGCAAGTCCGTTCTCTCAAAGGTTCTTTCCCGGGTAATCCCGTTTTCCTTCCAGGAAGCGCCTTTGGAGATACAATTTTGCGAAAATCCCTGGAGATGGTCGAGCGCCTTTGCAAAGCGGGCTTCCGGCGTAATTGCCGCTTCGAATTCTTTCCAGAGGCCTTGAAGCCATCTTGCAAGATCTTCCGGCAAACGGGAAAAAAGTTTGCCTGCCGCTTCTTCTTCGCGGGCGTTTTGATTTTTTTTGCCTTTTGTGTCATAGGCGTAGGTGTCGCCTGCATAGATCTCTACCAGGTCATGAACCAGGATAAGGCACAAAACGTGCTGCAAGTCGACAGGAAAATCGATTTCGCGGTGAAGGAGCATAGCCCAAAGGGCTGTATGCCACATATGTTCGGCATCCGTTTCGTGTCGGCCTGTTTCTCCGACGTAACCGGCACGTTCCACAGTTTTTGCTTTATCCACAAAAAGGAGAAAATCCAGGATTCGTTCTTTTCTTTCGTGGTCCATTTCCCATGCTCCTTTGGCTTGTTTTGCTTTGATTCCCGACATTAAGTTAGCGCAGATTGCAACTTTTGCAACTCATGGTATACGATTAAGGACAGTCCTGTCACTGAAATGCAAATTCCCATAAAGGAGACTGACCCATGAACGATCTGAGCAGTTTTGCCGATTTTATCGAAAGAAGGAAAGATTTCCCGTCGCTGGAGAGGACTCACAACGGTTATCCCCTGGCTTACCTTGACGGTCCCGGTGGAACGCAGGTGCCACGGCAGGTCATCGACGCGGTTTCCTGGTATTACAAGACATGCAATTCCAACACCCACGGTTTTTTTATCACTACTAACGAATCCGATGCAATGATAGAAGAAACACGCTATAAGCTCGCCGCCTTTCTAGGTGCTGGATCCGGGAAAAATATCTCTTTCGGCCATAACATGACCACACTGAACTATATGCTCAGCCGCGCCCTGGGCAAGCATTTCCAACCAGGAGACGAAATTCTCATTACCCAGCTTGATCACGAAGCCAACAGGGGCCCGTGGATAGCTCTCAGGGAAGAGGGCATTGTAGTTCGAGAGGTGCGCATAAAGGATGACGCCACGCTCGATTACGAAGACCTGGAATCGAAGCTCAATGATAACACGCGCCTTGTTGCTATGGGGTTTTCCGCCAATACCACCGGGACCGTCAACAATGTGCGTAAGGTTCGGCAGATGAGCTACCAGGTTGGTGCGTGGCTTTTGGTGGATGCCGTCCACTATGCTCCGCATTTTCCCATAGATGTCAGCAGTCTTGGTGTGGATTTCCTTCTGTGTTCGGCCTACAAGTTTTATGGGACCCATTTGGGCATCCTTTACAGCAGGGAAGGCCTGCTCGATTCCATACCCGCTTACCGGCTCCGTACGCAGGAACAGCGTGCCCCCTACTGTATAGAGACTGGCACGCTGAACCACGCGGCCATCTCCGGTGCGGGTGCTGCAGTGGAATATATAGCGACATTCGGCGAAGGGGAAAACCTCAGGAAAAAAATCGTTCAAGCCATGGAGCGTCTTGCCCGATACGAACACATTCTGGCGAAAAGAATTTTTGAAGACCTGCAAGAGATTCCGGGCGTAACTGTTATAGGCCCTTCCTTTGCAA
>DMCT01000112.1:0-9873 GCA_003446665.1 Synergistaceae bacterium | reverse complement strand
TGCAAAAGACTCAACGAAAAGGGAATCTGTGCCTGGGACGGACATTTTTACGGAATCAGGCCTATCGAAGTTCTCGGTTTGCTTGAAAGAGGCGGAGTGACGCGCGTAGGTATTTCCTTGTACAACACGGAAGAAGAAGTGGTTCGCCTCCTTGATGCGGTTCGGGAAATAGCTCAATAGAGGCCAAAAGAGAAACCAGGATGAAAGTGCTTATTATAGGTTTCGGCAACCTGGGTCAAAAGATCGCATCCATCCTTTCTCGGGAGCGAGAATGTTTCCCCGCTCTAGGTGATCTGGAAGTAATCCCAGCAGGAATTATTACCCGAAGCCGGGGGGCCCTGATAGACCCGCAAGGCGTCGATTTGGCCGCAAGTCTTTCGATGATGGAGCGTTATGGTAAATTCGATGCAGGGTCTACCTTCTATTCAGAAACGGGAGCTCTCGAAGCGGCTCAAAGTTTTGAATACGACGTCCTTGTAGAAATGTCTACGCTTTCCATCGAAAACCATGGGGAACCTGCCGTCTCTCACATCCGTGCCGCGCTGGAAAGAGGAAAGCATGTTGTTTCGGCAAACAAGGGCCCTGTGGCTTTCAGGTATTCGGAGCTTGCAGAACTTGCCCGCGAAAAAGGATGCAGGTTCCTTTTCGAAACGGTCGTCATGGACGGAGCTCCGGTGTTCAACCTCGCACGATGTACCCTGAAAGGTTGCACAGTAAAGGGAATCGAGGGAATTCTCAATTCGACTACCAATTTCGTATTGACTAAAATAGAACAAGGCTTTCCCATGGAAGAAGCCGTTAAAGAGGCGCAGAGGCTAGGTATAGCGGAGGCTGAACCTTCTCTTGATCTCGAGGGCTGGGATGCCGCCGCAAAGACGGCGGTGCTGGCGAACGTTCTTATGAATGCAAATATTACTCCATATCAGGTCAACCGCTCGGGAATAACAGGAATCACTGAAGAGGAAATCACCTCGGCCCGCAGAAGGGGGCGATATTTAAAGCTGGTTTGCAGGGCAAAAACCGAAAACGGAAACATAAAGGCGTCTGTTGGGGTGGAGGAGCTCCCTGAAAACCATCATTTTTCAGCCGTATCAGGCTCGGGTTCAATACTCAGGATAGAAACGGACCTGATGAGCCCCATAATGGTGACACAGGAAGCCCCTGACCTTTACGATACTGCCTACGGTGTCATTGACGACCTTCTCACTCTGCAGAGGTCAATGTCATGAAAAGACCTTGTAGTTTAAACTTATAGCTGGTTTTTATGACGGGCCAGGTGGCTGTAGTACTATTTAACGTGTACAAAATATGAAGCTTGCCTGAAATACTAACCTGTGGTAAAAGAAGGGACGTTTTGAAAAAAAGATGCGAGGAGTGGTTATTTTGAATAAAAGCAAAACCTGCAAAAACCTGGAGACTGCCTTTGCGGGAGAATCCCAGGCAAACCGAAAATACGCCGCTTTTGCTCGGAAGGCCGAAGAGGAAGGATACACCCAGGTGGCGAAACTTTTCCGTGTTACGGCGGAGGCCGAGACAATCCATGCCAATGCCCACCTCAGGGCCATGGGCAAGATAGGGACCACGGCGGAGAATCTGAAGGCTGCAATAGAAGGCGAGACTTATGAATTCACCGAAATGTATCCCGAGTTTATTGAAGTAGCAGAAAAGGAAGAAGACAAGGCAGCCTTGAAAGCCTTCAAATACGCAATTGAAGCGGAGAAGGTCCACGCCGAATTGTACAAGAAAGCTCTCGATCAGCTTGGAAGCAACGAGGCTGTTAACCTTTACTTGTGTACTGTTTGCGGGTATATTGCCGAAAGCTCGGCACCGGAAACCTGTCCACTTTGCGGAGCGAAGAAACAAGCTTTTAAAAAAGCTGAATAGCGAAAACGCCAAAATATTATGGAGGTGATTTCCTGTGAATGAGGAGAGGAAAGTAACGTTAAACGGTATGCCGATGACCCTGGTGGGGGAAAAAGTAGAAACAGGCCAGAAAGCTCCCGACTTCAAGGTTGTTGACCAGGACCTCAAGGAATACACCCTGAAGGATTTTTCCGGGAAGATCAAAGTCATCTCGGTAACTCCTTCGCTTGATACGCCGGTTTGCGATATGCAGGCTCATCGCTTCAACGAAGAGGCTGTGAATTTGCCGGATGAAGTGGTTATTCTAAATATCAGCATGGACCTTCCTTTCGCAATCAAGCGTTTTTGCATGGCCGAAGACATTTACAACATAAAAACCCTTTCCGACCATAGAGAGGCCTCTTTCGGAAAGAACTGGGGTGTCCTCGTCAAGGAACTCAGGTTTCTTGCCAGAGCTGTTTTCGTGGTGGACAAGGATGACGTGATCAGATACATGGAAATCGTACCGGAGATCAGCAATCATCCTGATTATTTCAAGGCACTTGAAGCTTTGAAAGGGCTTATAGAAAAATAATCGTCAAAACCTGGTTTCTTTTTAAAAAGCCTCTCCTGTATAAATTTCGGGAGAGGCTTTTTGTTTGGCGTGCGCTCCGGAGTTCTGTATACTTGGGAAACGTGGCTGATTGTTTTTATGAAGGAAAAAGGACCATTCAGGTTGAAAGAGGTGGTTGAGTTGCCTGAAGAGGATGAAAAGGGAAAAAAAGAAAAACAACGCTCGCCTCTCACGACGCTGCTTTTTATTTGTGTCACTTTGGCAATTGTGATGAAATTTCTTTATGGGCTGGAACCGGTCAGACAGTTTTTCGCTGGCCCTGCCAAATTCATTTTTGTTCCGATCCTTCTTTTTTTGGGTTACCTGGGTACAAAGCGCTCCTGATGATTTATAGCTCTCAAAAAGGTTTGTATGTTGAATTTACGTTCGGGCAGTCCCATTATCCCATTCGTCTCCCTGTCGTGCGTCGAGTTGGATAAGTTTTTCGTCGATAGCCTTGAGAACGGATGTCTTGTCCCTAACCCACGCTGGCGCGACAAGCCTTGGCGGTGAAGCGTCAGCCGTCAGTCTTTGTATCACCACAGCGGGACCTGTCATTTGGAGGGCTTCAACAACGGTAGCTACGTATTCTTCCATGGACAGGGGTGAAAATGCTCCACTTCGATACAGCTGTTCCAGGGGTGTCCCGCTCAAAACATGCAGTGGATGGAATTTTACGCCGTCAATGCCGTGTTCAGATAGCCATTTTGACGAAAGGCCCAACTGACGGCGTTTCTCGCCAGGTATGCCTGCGATCAGATGGGCACATAGCGAAATGCCCTTGCGTTTTCGGATCCTTTGAAGGGAATCTTCGACTTCGCTCAGGCCATGCCCCCTGTTCAGCCATTTCAGGCCGGAAGGGTCCGTTGTCTGAACTCCGAGTTCCAGCCAGGTTTCAAGATCTCTGGCGGCAAGGTCTTCCAGATATTCGAGGATTTCGTCGGGGACCTGGTCGGGACGGGCCCCGATTGCAATTCCTGCAGCTGTTCCATGATTATTGGAAAATTCCAGGGCACGTTCTATTATCTTCACTAGTTCGCGTGTTTCAATGTTTGTAGTGGAGTAGCTTTGAAAGTACAGTATCGCGCTGTCTGTTTTGTATTTTTTTTTGAGGCGCTCGTAACCCCGCTGGATTTGTTTTTCGAGTCCTACGCCTGCGAGATGGGCTCCGTTTCCACTCCCCAGGCTGTCGCAAAAAATACAGCCTCCACTTGTCAGACTTTCTCTATGTGGACAGCCGGCCCCTATGTCAATCGTGATTTTCTGTACCCTTTTTCCCCAGCGTTCCCTTAAGACCGAAGACCACTTCAGGTAACGATACGAATTTTTCTGTGTTATCAATATCACTCCTTCGCGAAAGCTTCTTCCGGAGCTAACGGCATTCCTGATATGGAAGTCCTCGATGCCCTGACTTTTTGCCCTCCCTTTAACCCGGCATCGCAAAGACGTTCATGGAGAAGCATGTCTTGCAGGGCAATAATTCTAGCCGCCATAAGAGCGGCGTTTTTTGCTCCCTCGATTCCCATTGCCGCCACTGGTACCCCCGGGGGCATCTGGGCGATGGAAAGTAGAGCGTCAATTCCACCCAACGTTCCCGCGTTCACAGGAACTCCTATGACGGGAAGACTCGTGTGCGCGGCTATAACGCCTGGCAGCGCCGCCGAAAGACCTGCGATCGCTATAATGACCTTTATACCGCGGTCTCTGGCGTTTTCCGCATAAGATTTGGCATCGCCTGGGGTTCTGTGAGCGGAGGCAATGGTAACTTCCGCTTCTATATCAAGCTCCTGCAAAGTTTCGAAGACCTTTTTGGCAACATCCAGATCCGATTTGGATCCCATTACTATACCTACCTTGTGTTCTTTATCCATTGTTTTCACTCTCCCTGTTTCTGCGCGAAAGAAGCGATGTCCCTGCGGTAGTGAGCGCCCTCGAAGGAAATATGGCCGACGGCGTCATAGGCGCGTTTTCTCGCCTGTGCGATCGTAGAGCCTGTTCCTACTACGGTGAGCACTCTTCCGCCGTCGGTGACAAGGCGTACTCCTGATTTTTTTGTACCAGCGTGGAATATATGCGTTTGTTCGTGGTCTTTTAAGTCTTCGATTCCAAAAATCTCTATCCCGTGCTTGTAATTTCCCGGATAGCCGCCCGAAGCCATTACGACTCCGACGGCGTAGTCTCCGGTTGGTTCCCAAAAAATGTTTTCAATATCTTTATGGCAGGCTGCAAGAGCGGCCTCAAGGAAATCTCCTGGAAAAACGGGGAGAACTACCTGAGTTTCGGGGTCTCCCATACGCACGTTATACTCGAGAACACGGCAGTTTCCGTCTTCGTCTGTCATGAGCCCACAGTAAAGAACTCCCTGGAAGGGGATACCGTCGGACGCTAGACCCCGTATCGAAGGTGTGACGATCTTTTCCTCAACCTGGGCAAGGAAATCTTCTCTCACCCATGGGACAGGGCAGAAAGCACCCATGCCTCCCGTATTAGGGCCCTTGTCGCCGTCTAAGGCACGCTTGTGGTCTTGACTGGGCGGAAGAAGCTTCCACGACCTGCCATCGGTTATTACCAACACGGTAAGTTCTCTCCCGCGCAAGTGATCCTCAATGACTATCTTTTTACCGGCTTCTCCGAGGAGGTTTTCTTCCAGGAGTTTTTTGCAAGCGGATAGGGCTTCTTCTTTCGTTTCTGCTACGAAGACACCTTTGCCCGCGGCGAGACCGTCGGCTTTTACCACGAATGGCGCATCGCGTTTTTTAAGGGCAACTTTTGCATCTTCGAGGTTGTAGCAAATATCGAAATCAGCCGTTGGAATCCCGTGGCGTGCCATGAATTGCTTCGCGAAAGCCTTGCTCCCTTCAAGAAGGGCTCCCTTGGATGGGGGACCGAAAGTCAAAATGCCCTTTTCTGTGAGCAAATCGGCCACTCCGGCAACAAGGGGAGCCTCTGGTCCTACGACGACCAAGTCGGGCCCGAGGTATTCGCATAAATTGCAAACATCCTGAATGTCTTCATGGTTGCCCTTGTGTGTTTCTGCTATTTCCCCGATTCCACCGTTTCCAGGCATGCAGTGAAGGTCGTCCAGGAGGGACGACTTGTTTATCGCCCAAGCGAGAGCATGTTCTCGTGCTCCTTTACCCAACAGCAATACACGCATCCGATTGTCCTCCTTAAAGAAGAATCTCTGTCTCAATGTCGGAACGTCCGAGCACCTGAAAGGAACATACTTATTCCAAGACGTTCGGCTGCCTCAATTACTTCCTTGTCCCTTACAGATCCTCCCGGCTGGATTATGGCGGCGATACCGGCCCGTGATGCCTCTTCCAGTGAATCAGCGAAAGGAAAGAAAGCGTCCGACGCCATGACTGCTCCTCGAGCCTTGTCTTTCGCCTGATCCAGTGCCCAACGAACGGCGCCCACTCTGCTTGTAAAACCTGATCCGATGCCTGTTGTGGCCTTCCTTGAAGCCACAACAATGGCGTTGCTTTTGCAAAGCGCGGCCGCCTTCCAGGCGAAAAGAAGATCATCCCAAAGGTCCTTTCTCTCTTTTCCCACCCATTTGCCCTTTTGGGGGTTCGGTAAAGGTGGCAGTGAATCTTCCTGCATGAGCAGACCGCTCCACGTACCGGTGATCTGAATGGGCGAAACCCTTCCACCGTTCCAGGCCAAGACTCTCAGATTTGGTCGCTCCTTCTGAAGGTATTCGACGACATCTTCCGGAAACCCGGGAGCTACGAGTACTTCCGCGAAATTTTCCGTAAAAGCCCTGACCGTTTCCATCGTGACGGTCCTGGTAAATCCGACAATGCCACCGTAGGAAGATAACGGGTCACAGGCGAAAGCTTTACTGTAGGCGTCGAGGGGGCTTTCTCCGACCGAGAGCCCGCAGGGTGTCGTATGTTTTATGATCACACAAGCACAGTCAGACTGAAAAAGGGAGCAAGATCTAAGGGCGCAGTCCACGTCAAGGATATTGTTGTAGGAAAGCGGCTTTCCAGAAAGCTGTCGCCAGGGTATTTCAGCCAGAGGCGGAAGGTAAAGTGCCGCCTGCTGGTGCGGGTTTTCACCATAACGGAGGGAAAGGACTTTTTTCGATGCAATCGGGATACGATTTGAAAGTGAGTCGGGGCTGAATCCCGTTTCCCTGGCCAGGCCGCGAAACACTGCGGCGTCATACCAGCAGGTGGTCGAAAATGCCTTGAGTGCGAGGTTTTCTCTGGTTACAAGCGTTACGTCACCTTCTGAGCGGATTTCTTCGATAACGTTATTGTAATCGGAAGGATCCACCACACAAACGACGTCGCGGAAATTTTTTGCCGCCGCCCTTATCAGGGTAACACCGCCGATATCGATGTTTTCCAAAAGGGAATCCAGATCTGCTCCGCTGGATGCGGTTTCCTCGAAAGGGTAAAGATTGCAGACCACTATGTCCATAAGTGGAATTTGGAAGGATTCGACGTCATAAAGGTCTTCCTGAACCTGTTTTCGGGCGAGGATTCCTCCGACTATAAGTGGGTGAATCGTCTTGACCCTCCCACCTAGAAGGTGGGGGTAGCCCGTAAGGTCCGAGACCTCGGTGACTTCCATGCCTTCCTGGCGCAGGAACTTCGCCGTTCCTGAACTCGAAACTATTTCGTAATCCATTTCGGCCAAAGCCCTTGCGAACGGGGCTAGTCCGGTTTTGTCATAGGTCGAAATAAGTGCTCTTTTTTTCGTCATACAGGTTTCCTCCCTTCCGTTACGGACAGGTTCCTATTTACCAGATCCCTCAAAACTCTGGAATAGATACGGTGTTCCACATCGTGTATTTTGCGTTCGAGGCTTTCAAGGGTTTCAGACCCTGACACACGCACGGGTTCCTGGGCCAATATCGGCCCGTGGTCTACCTTTTCATCCACCAGATGCACGGTGACACCGGTTATCTTGACTCCAGCGTTCCACGCTCTTTCGATGGCTTTCGTTCCAGGTAAAGCAGGGAGGAGGGAGGGGTGAATATTGACGATTTTCCCTGACAGCTTCTGAACGAGGCCCGGCGAAAGGATTCTCATAAAACCGGCCAGCACGAGCCAGTCCACTTGTTCCTTGAGGATTTTATCGATAAGAACCTTTTCCGCACTTTCTTGGCCTTCCTTGAGGTAGGGCAGCACCATGGTGGATATTCCCAAAGACCGCGCCTTCTCCAGTCCCGCAGCGTCCGACTTGTCGGATGCGACGAAGGTGACTTCCGCATTTATGAAACCCCGGATGCAGTTTTTCGCTATTTCTTCCATGTTGCTGCCTGTACCGGAGACGAGGATTGCCAGCTTTTTTTTCATCCCGTTATTTCTCCGATTATTTCAGGTTTTTCGCCCATCTTTTCCAAAAGCGGGCAAAGTTTTTGGGCCCGTTCTTCCGGCAGGATGAATACGAATCCTATTCCCAGGTTAAATACTTTGCGCATTTCTTCTTCGGGAACGCCATGCTCCGCTATGTAGTTGAAAACCGGCGGGCGCGTCCATGAATTGTAGTAAAGATGTAAGGAAAGACCCGGGGGCAGGACACGGGAGATATTTTCCTCGAGACCTCCTCCGGTAATATGGGCCATTGCAGAAACAGGTATCTTTGCACAGGCTTCCAGAGCCTGTCTGACGTAAAGACGGGTGGGCCTGAGCAGGGCGGCGGAAAGTGGTTCGCCTAGTTTACTGACGACCCGGGTCAGGGCTTTCCTACCGTCCTTTCCGATGAGCACCTTCCTTACAAGGCTGAACCCGTTGCTGTGTATGCCGGAACTTGGAAGGCCAACGATCTTGTCACCCGGCTGTGTATTTTCTCCTGTTACAAGCTTTGTTTCATCTACGATGCCCACCGAAAAGCCCGCTATGTCTATCCCTTCAGGTTCGTAGACACCGGGCATTTCCGCTGTTTCCCCGCCGAGGAGAAAGCATCCGGCCTCTTCGCAGGCTTTTACGATACCTTCAAGAATCGGCTCGAGGCGTTTGGTATCAAGCAAACCGCACGCGATGTAATCAAGGAAAAAAAGCGGTTTCGCGCCGCATGTGACCAGGTCGTTGACGTTCATGGCGACCAGGTCCTGCCCAATGCTCCCATAGTAGTCTGCGAGTCGGGCTACTTCAATCTTGGTACCTACCCCATCTGTACAGGCTGCGAGGAGCTTCCCATCTCCAATGCGATACAGCCCGGCGAAACCTCCTATGCCGCTTATCACATTGGGGTCGTTAAGCCGCGAAACATGACGACGGACAGTTTCCACCCAGTTTGTTGCGCCTTCCAGGTCGACGCCAGCCTTTTTATAGGTCCATTTCATAATCGTCGCCTCCTTGAAGGTACTCCCCGGTAAAGCAGGCCGTGCACAGGTCGGGAGCGGGGAGACCGATGGCTTCCGTCATGTCTTCCACACTTATGTAGGCAAGCGAGTCGGCGCCTATTTCCCGGCACAACGCTTCCGTGTCCATTCTTGCGGCTGCAAGTTCCTCGCATGTCGGCGTGTCTATGCCGTAGTAACAGGGGAACCTGACGGGAGGCGAGGCTATCCGGACGTGTACTTCGCTGGCTCCACTATCTCTTATCATCGAAATGACCCTTTGCACGGTTGTGCCCCTGACAATGGAATCGTCCACTACGACGACTCTTTTCCCGTCGATCATCTTGCCTATCGGATTGAGCTTGATCCTGACGCCCAGGTCTCTTACGCGTTGCGTTGGTTCTATGAATGTTCTTCCGACATACCTGTTTCTGACTATGGCTTTTTCATAAGGGAGGCCTGATTCACTAGCGTAGCCGATGGCCGAAATTGTTCCGCTGTCCGGCATGCCCGTAGCCATATCGGCTTTCCCACAAGGGCAGTTTTTAGCGAGATTACAACCCAGGGCCTTTCTGACGCTGTAAACTGAACGACCATCGATGAGGCTGTCCGGGCGAGCGAAATAGACGTATTCGAAAGCGCAAAGGTGTTTCCTGCGAGGAGTGACGGGTATTTTCAGGCTTTTCATTCCTTTTTCGTCTATCACCAGTATCTCGCCCGGTTTTACGTCCCTGATTATTTCAGCTCCGACGATATCCAGTGCGCAGCTTTCGGAGGCGACATAAGTGACTTCCCCCCGTCGACCGATTATCAGCGGTCGGAACCCCCATGGGTCTCTGGCGGCTATCAACCTGTTTCCCAGAAGAACCGCCAGGCTGTAAGCGCCGCGCAACAGCCTCAGCGACCCCACGAGGGCGTCAAGGGGAGGTTTGTGGGACTGGTGGGCCATAAGGTGAAGTATGGTTTCCGTATCGCCGGTAGATTGAAAGATAGCCCCGCGGTTTTCTAGAAAATTTCGTATCGCCGTTGCGTTTGTGATATTGCCGTTATGAGCTATTGCAACGGACCCTCTTGCGTAATTGGCAATGATAGGTTGGGCATTGGAAAAATCACTTCC
>DMCT01000140.1:27647-28422 GCA_003446665.1 Synergistaceae bacterium | reverse complement strand
GCACATCTTGCCCTTGGCTGCAGGGTTTACAGCAGGGTGGATCTAAGGCTTTCCCCGGAAGGAGAACCTTTCGTGCTGGAAGTCAACACGGCACCGGGCATGACGGCCACAAGCCTTGTCCCTAAGGCGGCAGCCGCATTCGGCTGGTCCTTTGCGGAACTTTGCGGCCGCATCGTTTCAAATTCGCTCCCCTTTCGCCGTTGCTAGACGCTTATATCGTTGACGCGGAATTTCCTTGTCCCCTTTGGAACCCTGACGATCACTTCCTCACCGACGGATTTGCCTAAAAGAGCCTGTCCCACCGGGCTCGCCGCGGAAATTCTGTTGGCCTTGGGGTCGGATTCCTCGGACCCTACGATCACATAGGAAAGTTCCTTGCCGCTGTCGAGGTCCAGGAGCGTAACTTTTGTCCCTAGGCTGACTCTGCTGGTGTCTAGGTCTTTCGAGTCGACGACCCTGGCTTTGCTCAACTGGTATTCCAGCCACTGAATACGGCTTTCGAGTTTTGCCTGCGCGTCTTTTGCCGCCTGGTATTCGGCGTTCTCACTCAAGTCTCCGAAGCTCCTTGCCTCTTCAAGCATCCTTGAGATCTCCTGGCGGCCTTCACTTCGAAGTTGAATGAGTTCGGAGCGAAGTTTCTCGTAGCCTTCCCTTGTCAAGATTATCTGTTCCGTCAAGGTTTCTTCGGCCATGCAATCAGCCTCCCCGGATAAGCCACTATGTGACGGCGTATTCTATCAGAGTACGCAAAAATGCGCAATGTCTTGACAAGTCC
>DMCT01000140.1:17280-27494 GCA_003446665.1 Synergistaceae bacterium | reverse complement strand
AAAGGCAATGAAGAGGACGAGTACCTTCAAAGGTACGGACAGAGATGGAGGCCCACCGGCTGAAAGACCTCCTCCGCAACCGGAAGGGAAAACCCCCTCCGAGCCGGATCCGAGGCCCCGACAAGGGGATAAGGTGACGGGGATTCGCCCCTTACAGCGGGAAGAGTGCCGTAGAAACCAATTACCTTTTGGTTCTTTTACGGAAGCGGAGTGGAACCGCGGGAAGGCAAATGAAAGCCCTTTCCGTCTCCTTGGAGACGGAAAGGGCTTTTTTTATATTCCAGGCGCATCACATAAAGGGAGGCCGAAAGAAATGTCCGGGATACTTGCGCGTTATGAACTCCTTTTGCCACTGAACAAGCGAACACCGCGTCTTGATTTGGGTGAAGGAGGCACACCTCTTTTACCCCTTTCTAAAACAGGGGAAACCCTCGGCATCGAGCTTTTCGGGAAATTCGAGGGGATGAACCCTACGGGTTCCTTCAAGGACAGGGGAATGGTCTTAGCTGTTTCCAAAGCCCTCGAAGAAGGCGCCAGGTCCGTGATTTGCGCTTCTACGGGCAACACTTCCGCTTCGGCGGCCGCCTATTCGGCGCGAGCGGGTGTCCCCTGCTACGTGTTGCTCCCGGCGGGCAAGGTCGCCCTGGGCAAACTCGCCCAGGCCGTCATCCATGGGGCGAAAGTTATCGCAATCAAGGGGGATTTCGACCGTGCCCTGGAGCTTGCCAGGGAAATCGCCTCCGAAAAGAAAATGGCCATAGTAAACTCCGTCAACCGGTACCGCCTGTGGGGCCAAAGAAGCGGTGCCTGGGAGGTCTGCGACGAACTCGGGGGCTTTCCCGACGCAGTGGTCCTCCCGGTTGGAAACGCCGGTAACATCACCGCATGGTGGGCGGGGTTCGTGCAGTATGCACGCCTCAAAAAGGGCACGAAGGTACCATCCATGTTCGGAGTCCAGGCAGCCGGTGCAGCTCCTTTAGCCCTTGATTCTCCCTGTTCGTATCCCGAAACGGTAGCCACTGCGATCCGGATCGGAAAGCCGGTCAACGGCAAAAGGGCGCGCTGGGCGGTGCGCATGAGCGGCGGCAGATTTATAGCCGTTTCGGACGAAGAGATCCTAAAAGCCCAAAAGCTGCTCGCTTCCAGGGAAGGCGTCTTTGCCGAACCCGCTTCATGTGCGGGAATCGCCGGTCTTTTCAAATTGGCGGCCGAGGGGTCCTTGCACCCAGGCCTCAGGGTCGTCGCCGTGTTGACTGGTTCCGGTCTCAAGGATCCTAATGTGGTACTCGAGAGGATAGGCCATCCCGTCGAAGTAGAGGCAAACAGGGAAGCGCTTATGGAGGTGATGGAAGCATGAGATACCCCGATCTGGAGGGCGTCAGGGTCCGAGTGCCGGCGACTACGGCGAACCTGGGGTCCGGTTTCGATACCATCGGCCTGGCTCTTACTTTGTACAACTTCTACGACGTGATCGGAGTCGACGAGCCGGGCGCTTATAAAGTGGAGGTCATAGGCGAGGGAAGCTCCGAGCTTTCCGACGAGGCGTCGAACCTAGTCATCCAAAGCTACGAAAAAGCATGCAGAAAGTGGGGTATCGAGCCGCCCGGACTGAGTCTTCGATGCCTCAACGCGATTCCCCTGTGCAGGGGGCTCGGGAGCAGCGCCAGTGCGGTAGCGGGAGGCGTGTTGCTGGCAAATGCCGTAAGGGATGAGCCTTTGCCGGTGGAAAAACTTCTCCCTGTTATGGTGGCCATCGAAGGCCACCCCGACAACGTGGTGCCCTGTTGTCTGGGGGGGCTTGTCGTAAGCTGCGTGGACGGGGAGGAACTCAGGTACGTCAAGCTGCCTCCGCCTCCCGAAAGGATAACCGCGGTGGTGGCCGTCCCGGACGTTCAGGTCAGGACCGAGGACGCCAGAAAGGTCCTTCCGAAGCAAGTCGACATGAACGACGCCGTCTTTTCCCTTAACAGGGCGGCACTGCTTGCCGCGTCCTGGGCGGCGGGCAAGTGGGAAAATCTACCCTGGGCGATGGACGACCGGCTTCACCAGCCCTTCCGCTCGAAACTTTTTCCAGGCGGAGACCGGATCCTGGACGCTGTAAAGACCGTCAGAAACTGCCTGGGCGTGGCGATAAGCGGGTCCGGTCCCAGCGTTTTGGCCATCGCCCAGGGTACTCCCGGGGACGTGGCCGAGGCCATGTGTCGCGTTTTTTCCGAAAACGGCGTAAGGTCCCGGTTTTTTGTCCTCAATGTAGATGAGGAAGGGGCTTCTCTTGATGATGTCCCGCCTGAAAGAAACGCCAGGGAGGTGGCCTGAGCATGGGTCTGGAAGTCTTCAAATTCGGGGGCAGTTCGCTTCGATCCCTGGATGATATGGAAATCATGGCCGACAAGATAGCCCGGTACAGGCAAAAGGGTATACAGGTCGTTGCGGTGGTTTCAGCCATGCATGGGAGCACCGACAGGCTCATCGACCTGGCGCGTTGCGTCTCGGCGGGTCGTCACTGCCGGGAAGTGGACCGCCTCCTTTCAACAGGCGAACAGCAAAGCGTGGCGCTTTTGGCAATGGCTCTGGAGCGCAAGGGGATAAAGGCAATGTCCCTTTCAGGGTCCGAGGCCGGGATCCGGGGAAAGGGCCGTTACGGCGACGGAAGGATAACGGCGGTTGATCCCCGTCCGGTAGCCAGACTGCTGGACGAAGGCAAGGTCCCTATAGTGGCAGGCTTTCAGGCGGAAAGTGCAAACAGAGATGTCATAACCCTGGGAAGGGGCGGGTCGGACCTGTCGGCAGTGGCGCTCGCCGCGGCGCTTGAGGCAGAGGTGTGTTCGTTTTTGAAGGATGTGCCCGGCATATACTCGGCGGACCCGCGAATAGTGGGCGACGCCAGGAAATTGCCCAGGATTTCCTATGGCGAATGCATGGAAATGGCCGCGGCAGGTGCAAAGGTCATTCAGGCGAGGAGCGTGGAAATGGCGGCCCGTTACGAAGTGCCGCTTTTTGTTGCAGGCACTTTCTCAGAGGAAGAGGGGACATGGATAATGCGTGAAGATGTTTGTGAAAGCCTTATTGTCAGGTCCATAGCAAGCGACAGGAACGTCGCCAAGGTGGCCGTTCTCGGAGTTCCTGACGTTCCTGGAATCGCGGCAAGGTTGTTTGGGGCTCTCAGCGAAGAAGGTGTGGGCGCGGAAATGATCATCCAGAGCGTGATGAGAGGGCAGGTAAACGACATAGCATTTTTGGTGAAAAAAGAATTTTTGGGCGAGGCTATAGATATTTGCAGGGACATAGTAAAGGAGATCGGAGCCCAGGGGGTGGCCTTCGATACCGAGATCGGAAAAGTTACAGTTATCGGCGCCGGTATGGCCAACCATCCGGAAGTTCCGTCCAGGATGTTTTCCAACCTCGCCGCAGAAGGCATAAACATCGACATGATATCTTCCACGTCGATGTCCATAACCTGCGTAGTTGCGTCAAGTGATATTGAAAAGGCCGTCAAGTCGCTGCACGAAGAGTTTATTGGCGGGGAGGGGTCGCTGTGAGGGTAGCCGTGCTTGGAGCCACCGGGCTTGTTGGTAGGGAAATGATAAAGGTCCTGGAAGAAAGGGGCTTTCCCGTCGGAGAACTTTTACCTCTTGCATCGAGCCGGTCTGCCGGGCAAAAGGTCCCTTTCCGCGGCAGGGATATCGTCGTCGAGGCCGTCGACGAAAGCTCTTTCCACGGTGTGGATTGCGCGCTGTTTTCCGCGGGAAGCGATACCTCCAGAACCTGGGCCCCGCGAGCTGCCTCTAGTGGAGCAGTCGTGATAGACAACAGCTCGGCATGGAGGATGGCCCCCGACGTACCACTGGTAGTTCCCGAAGTGAACCCGAAGGACCTCGACTTCCACCGCGGAATAATAGCCAACCCTAACTGCGCCACCATACAGGCGGTGGTGGCTCTCAAACCGCTTCACGACGCCGCCTGGCTCGAATCGATGTCGGTAGTTACCTTCCAGTCCGTTTCAGGAACGGGCCGGCGGGGTATAGAAGCCCTTTCGGAAGGGTCGAAGGCCGTGCTTAAAGGGGAAAAACCCGAGGCAGGTCCTTATACAAGGCCCATAGCTTTCGACGTGCTGCCTGAGATCGGTTCGATCGACAAGGAAGGCGTAAGCGAAGAGGAGAGAAAGATGATCAACGAATCGCGGAAGATTTTTCATCTTCCCGATCTTGCCGTGAGCTGCACGACTGTTAGAGTACCGGTCTTTCGCGGCCATGCCGAGTCCATCGTGGCCGCCTTCGGGAAGGATGTTTCGCCCGAATCGGCCCGGCATGTCTTGCGGGAAGCACCCGGGGTAAGGTGCGTAGACGAATGCCTTGACGGAAATTATGCCACATGCCGTGAAGCGGCCGGAAAGGACCCTGTTTTCGTTGGGAGGATAAGGCGCGATACGGGAAGGGAAAAGGCGCTTTCCATGTGGGTGGTGGCGGATAACCTGCGAAAAGGGGCCGCCCTCAATGCCGTACAGATAGCCGAAACCCTGTTTTTGCGATAAACGGTGAAAAGAGTCTTCTCCTGGGGTAGAATAGGCGGTGTTGTATTCCTTTGGACCAAATCGGAGGGCGGGTGTTGTATTGAATGAGACGGACCTTTGCGGTAGCCTTTTTGAGCCTGTCTCTTGCGCTTTTTCTCGCATTTTCAGCTTCGGCGGAGACTTTTGAGATGGTATCGGACACGCTGGTTTACGATCCCGGAGCCGACATGATCAGGGCGGAGGGGAACGTAAAGATAACCGGACAGGACATGGAGGCCGTGTCAAAGCGTGGAGAAGCTTCTGTCGACGGCACTTTCATGAGACTTTCGGGCGATGTGGATGCCTTTTGGGAAGGTGGGCTCCGCAAGATCCGGTGCGATGAAATGGAATCCGAGACAAAAGATGATGACAGGCGCATCCTTGCGAAAAACGTGAAACGTTTCGAGGACGCGGAAATGAACGTGGTTTTGAGGGCCGACGAGGTAAGAGGTCTTCTAAGGGAAGGTGTATTCGTCACCCTGGAGGCCAGGGGAAATGTAAAGGCCGATACCACTACCTCCGATGGGCGCCCTACCACGGTAACGTCGAAAAGGGCCGATTACAACAAACCTGCCGGGACTCTGGTCTTTTACGGTGAAGCCAAAGCGGTGCAACCGGGCAGGACTCTTACGGCCGACAGGATAATTTACAGGCTTGAGTCCGGCCGTATAGAAGCGGAAGGAAACCCCAGGATCGTCGTCGAAATGGAGAGTGAATCTTAAGCTTATGAGCGGAAAGTATCTTTGGGCCAGGAACCTCAGCAAGTCCTACAAGGGGCGGACGGTGGTCTCCTCGGTCAACCTTACCGTCAGGCAAGGGGAGATTGTTGGACTTTTGGGCCCTAACGGGGCAGGGAAAACCACCACCTTCTACATGGTCCTGGGTATTGTCAAGCCTGATGGAGGCAGGGTTCTCATAGACAACGACGATTTGACGGAACTGCCCATGTACAAGCGGGCAAGGCTCGGGATCGGCTACTTGCCGCAGGAGGCCTCGGCATTCCGCAACCTGACCGTCGAAAAAAACCTGCACCTCGTTCTTGAGGAGCAGGGGATCGACGAGGAAAAGAAAGAGGAGATTACCGAAAGACTTATAGAGGAGTTCAACCTGCAGGAAGTGGCCGACCTGCCGGGTTATGCCCTGAGCGGGGGAGAGCGGCGTCGTCTCGAGATAGCCAGAAGCCTCGCCATAGACCCCGCTTTCATACTTCTCGACGAGCCTTTCAGCGGTATTGACCCCATAGCTGTCTACGACATACAGCAGATCATACTGGGTCTCAGGACGAAGGGCTACGGGATACTGCTTACCGATCACAGCGTCAGGGAGACTTTGGCGATAACGGACAGGACATATCTCATACACCAGGGAAGCATCCTGATAGAAGGGTCACCAGAAGAGGTGGCCGAAAGCGATGTGGCCAGGAAATTCTACCTTGGCGAGCGCTTCTCCTGGTGAAGCCGTGGATAGTTTTTCCATGAACCGTTCGGGACGGCCGAAATGATGGAATCAACGGCCTTTTTTACCGCTTCTGACAGGCCGTTTCCTGGTGCGATTGTCAGAGGCTGGATTGCAATAATTACGATTTCCAGGAAATTAGCGTAGGGTTCCAGAAGGAGCGAAAGCGCAAGTCCGTGGGTCGAGAAGCTGAAGTCTTTAGCGTCGTCCAGGGTCAGAAGCCTGATTTCGCCCGGTTCAAGTCCCATGTCTGCCGCGTCTACGACGATGAGTCTCTGGACTTCGTCTTTGGCCAGGTCACGAAGGAAATTTTCCGGTACGGTACCGCATTCAGATATGGTCCAGCCTTTTGGCGCGGTATCGGATATGCGCCTTGCGGCTATGATTCCGGCGGCGTCGTCGCCTAGAAGTTCGTTCCCGAGGCCCCACAGGACGGTTTTGCCTTGCATCGTGACACATCCTTTCTGCCGGATCGACAGGGGAGATAGTAAATGGCGTCAAGCGGTTCCCGAATGGTACGCCACTCGCTAAGGATGATGGCGGGAACCTTTCTTAGCAGGATACTGGGTCTTGTCAGGGAGATACTGGTAGCGGCTTTCTTCGGCGCTTCGGGTCACCTGGATGCCTTTCTGGTTGCCTACACGCTTGCCAATCTCTCCAGGAGGCTTTTGGCGGAAGGCGCCCTGTCCGCGGCTTTCGTGCCGGTTTTTTCCCAGTCCCTGGAGCGTGACGGAGCCGAAAAGGCGAGAAAGCTCGTCAGGCAGACTTTTACGGTCCTTTTGGTCGCGGCCGGACTTTTGGTCGTTCTCGGCATTGCATTCGCACCTTGGCTGGTGACCATTTTAGCGCCCGGTTTTTCGGCGGAAAACGCTCGTCAGGCCGTTTCCCTGACGCGGACCATGTTTCCCTTTATGCTGTTTATTTCGGTAGCGGCCCTTGCGATGGGCGTACTCAACAGCATGGGATGTTTTTTCGTTCCGGCTTTCGCTCCCGCCGTCAGCAACGGCGTCTTCATACTGCTGGTTCTGATTCTAGCACCAAAAATGGGTATAAAAAGCCTCGCCCTGGCGGTTTTGGTAGGAGGAGCCGCGCAGTGCGCACTTCAGTGGTGCTGGACGAAAAAATACGGAATGCCCCTGACTCCTGCCTTACCCGATGCTGACAACGAGGAACTGAAGAAGGTTTTGAAACTCTTTTTCCCTTACGCGGCCGGACTTTCAATAAATCAGCTGATACCCGTTTTAAGTCGGGTTCTGGGTTCTTTCCTGCAGGAGGGTTCCATATCCGTGCTCAACTATGCCGACCGTATACTGCAGCTTCCTCTGGGGCTTTTCGTCGTAGCCATAAGCCAGGCCATTTTGCCACTTTTGGCCCGACAGCTGCTTGTAAGCGAGGATGCCTACAGACGAGGTATAGAAGACGCGCTGCGTTTTGCCATGTTCATAGTCCTTCCTGTCACCGCCGGTCTGGTTATTTTCAGTGACGAAATCGTTCACCTTCTTTTTGTGAGGGGAGCTTTTGGAGAATGGGCCTGGCATGCTACTTCGATGAGCCTCGCCATGTTCGCCCTGGGTTTGCCGGGTATGGCTTCCATGAATGTGCTGCTGCGAGCCTTTCACGCAAAAGGATTGCCTCGTGAGGCGATGTACGTCGCGATCACGAGTGTCGTGACCTATTTCGCTTTCGGCCTTCTTTTTATGAAACCTCTGGCCTACGCGGGACTGGCGCTTGGGGCGTCTTGTTCGTTTACCGCTTCGGCAGTTTTTGCGGGTTTCCTGTTGCGAAGACGTTGCGGCCTCGAGATGCCCTTTAAAATCGGGTGGCTGAAACCGGTGGTACTCGGAGTACTCGTCATGGTCGTTGCGGTGTGGCTTTTCAAAAATGTGCTACCCTATCCTTTGCGAATGGGTATACTTTTTCGTGGCGGATGGATGGTAATGCCGATTTTCATGGGGGCTTCCATTTACGGATTTGTGACCTGGCTTGGAAAAAGCGACGAATGGGAATGGATAAGGGAAATCTTTCTGGAAAAATCGCGACACGAAACGGGCGGAAAGGGATAAAAATCTGGGCTGAAACGGCCGGGAGGGACGAAGAATTATGAAAAGTCCACTATGGCGCCAAGGTCTTCTGGGGGTATTGATGTTCTTTGTACTGACCGTCGCCTGCGCGGCGGACGGGAAAAACCTGGATGATCTGGTTTCACAAAGAACAGCCAGGTTGTACCTGGAGGGCCAGGTGCTTGGAGACATGATCCTGGGCGCAAGGGCACGCCTTGATTTCATTTACGTGGACAGGCCCCTTTTTGAAGCGGTTAAAAGAAACCCGGAAGCGCCCGAGTGGCTCCAATGGAATGTAAACTACCTGGGTTCCGAAAAGGTAGGAAAGGACGCACTTTTCATTCTTAGTTTCGAGACCTTCAAACCCTGGACCTTCAAACCGGACATGATTTCCGTAAACGGACGGCCTGTCACCGAAGACGATATTGTCACAAAAAAGGACTACGTCCCCGTCGGCGACCTGCCAAGCGGTTACAAGGGTACGTTGGCTTTTGCGGTTTCGGGGGAATACATCAAACCCGGTGGGGAGGTAATTTTCAGTTGTCAGGGAGAGAGTGTGACATGGACGGTACCGACAAAATAAAAGAGATTCACAAGTATCGGTGTGCCTGCTGTGGCGGGAGATTCGACTGTGAATCTTTTGCGGACAGGTGTCCCGCCTGTGGCGGGAAAGTGCTGATACACGAAGCGGGCGAGAGAAAAAGGTCCCGTGCAGGCTGCCGTAAGACAAGCTGTGCCGGCTGTTCGGGTTGCGGCTCCAGGTGAATTTCATGAACGTGCCTTTTCTGACTCTCGGCGTGGAGACCAGTTGCGACGATACAGGGGTAGCGTTGCTCGAAGGAAGGCGCAATGTCATTGCTTCGGCACTGTCGAGCCAGGTGGAGGAACACGCGCGGTACGGTGGCGTAATCCCCGAACTGGCTTCACGGAAACACCAGGAAATATTGTTGCCGCTTCTTGATGACGTGCTGCGTGAAGCGGGAATAAAGGGGCTGCGGAAACCCGATCTTGTGGCCGTGACTTACGGGCCGGGGCTTATGGGGTCTCTTCTGGTAGGTGTGATGACCGCGAAGGCGCTTGCGCAGGCCTGGAAAGTTCCCCTGACGGGAGTAAATCACATAGAGGGGCACATGTTCGCCAATGTAGTGGCTTACGAAAATTTTGGACCACCCTTCATCGGACTCGTCGTTTCCGGAGGGCACACGGAAGCGTACCATGTCCCCCGTTTCGGGACCTATGAACTGCTCGGCAAAACTCGGGACGACGCCATAGGAGAATGTTACGACAAGGTGGCCAAACTTTTGGGCTTGCCTTATCCTGGTGGTCCTGCCGTCGACCGCCTTGCGGAAAAAGGCGACCCTGACGCTTTTGATTTCCCCGTACCACTTTCATCCACCGATAAAATCGAGTTCAGCTACAGTGGTCTCAAAACGGCTGTATTAACCAGGCTACGCAACGAAGAAGAGGCCGGCCGTAAAGTCGAACCTGCGGACCTTTGCGCTTCCTTCCAGAAGGCCGCGGTGGGCGCTATTCTGGTAAAGCTAGAGCTCGCGGTTCGCTTGACGGGAGTGCGGAGGATAGCTGTTTCGGGTGGCGTGGCCTCCAATTCGCTTCTGCGCCGGATGCTCGAAAAAAGAGACGACTGGGAAATTTTTATGCCGCCTGCGCGACTTTGCACCGATAATGCGGCCATGATAGCGGCTGCGGGGCGAAGCCGTTTCGAAAGAGGCCTCACGGACGGGCTGGACCTTTCCGCCGACCCTTCCGCGGCGCTTGCCTGAAACCTCCACGGGACAACTCCCAAAATTCACCTCCGCCAAAGATCTCTGTTTCTTGGTAAGCAAAAAACGAAGATAAAAATAGTATAGCGGATAAATGACGAGATAACAGCTCTAAATGAAGCATAATCCGTGTTCATGTGTCTTGAGATTGGGCTGCTTCACAGGTACTATCATTCGCGGCAAATTAGCACTCAAACAAGAAGAGTGCTAACATCTCAAAAGCAGCACAAGGAGGGTGCAACGCATGAAACTCAAACCACTCGGTGACAGAATTGTTGTCAAGGTTCTCAATCAGGAAGAAACCACGAAGGGCGGCATCGTGCTTCCCGATACCGCCAAGGAAAAGCCCCAGGAAGGTGAAGTAATTGC
>DMCT01000140.1:2638-17091 GCA_003446665.1 Synergistaceae bacterium | reverse complement strand
CAAAGTCGAAGGCGAGGAGTATCTTATCCTGAGTGAAAGAGACGTACTTGCCATTCTTGAAAAGTAGCATTTTCAATCAAAAGGTATTTTCGAGGCTATAATTTGCAGATTATGAAAAGGAGGAAGCACTACCATGGCAAAGATGCTTGCATTCGGAGAAGAAGCCCGCAGAGCGCTTGAGCGGGGTATCAACAAGGTGGCAGACACGGTAGGTGGGACCCTTGGTCCCAAGGGCCGTAACGTGGTGCTGGAAAAGAAATTCGGTTCTCCCACGATTACTAACGACGGCGTCACTATAGCGAAGGAGATCGAGCTCGAGGATCCCTTCGAGAACATGGGCGCACAGCTCGTAAAGGAAGTAGCTTCCAAAACCAACGACATAGCCGGTGACGGTACCACCACGGCGACGGTTCTCGCCCGCGCGATCATCCTCGAGGGCATGAAGAACGTAGCCGCAGGAGCAAACGGCATGCTCATGCGCCACGGCATAGAGAAGGCCGTCGACCTCGTCGTGGATGAACTCAAGAAGCTTTCCATCCCCGTCAAGGAGCGGGAGAAGATCGCCCAGGTAGCGGCTATTTCCGCCAACGACAAGGCCGTCGGAGAACTCATCGCCGAAGCTATGGAGAAAGTTGGCGAAGACGGTGTAATTACCGTGGAGGACAGCCAGACCGTTGGGACTACCCTTGAGATGGTCGAAGGACTCCAGTTCGACAAGGGCTATGTGAGCCCCTACATGATGACCGATCCAGAGAGGATGGAAGCAAGCCTTGACGACGCCTACATTCTCATTCACGACGGCAAGATCAGCAACGTCAAGGACATGATCCCTCTCCTGGAGAAGGTGGTGCAGACGGGCAAACCTCTGCTCATCATCGCCGAGGATGTCGAGGGAGAGGCCCTCGCAACCCTCGTGGTCAACAAGCTCCGTGGAACCATGCAGACGGTGGCCGTAAAGGCCCCTGGATTCGGCGAGCGAAGGAAGGCCATGCTCCAGGATATCGCCACTGTGACCGGTGGTCAGGTCATTTCCGAGGATATCGGCATCAAGCTTGAAAACGCTGATCTCTCCATGCTTGGACGTGCCAAGAAGGTCCGCGTGACCAAGGAAGAGACCACCATCGTCGAGGGCGCAGGAGATCCTGAAGCCATCAGGAAGCGCGCTGCCCAGATCAAGGCAGAGCTCGAAGAGTCCACCTCGGAGTATGACAAGGAGAAGCTCCAGGAACGTTTGGCCAAGCTCGTCGGCGGCGTAGCCGTCATCCAGGTTGGAGCCGCTACCGAGACGGAGCAGAAGGAGCTCAAGCATCGCATAGAGGACGCCCTTAACGCCACCAGGGCTGCCGTTGAGGAAGGCATAGTCGCCGGAGGCGGCGTGGCCCTGCTCAACGCCTCGGAAGCTCTGGACAAATTAATAGAGGAACTCGAAGGTGACGAAAAGACCGGTGCCGTAATCGTCTCGAAGGCACTCAAGGCCCCACTTTACCTGATAGCCACCAATGCCGGCTTCCAGGGCGACGTGGTGGTCGAAAAGGTGCGCGGCCTAAAGAAGGGGCACGGCCTTAATGCGGCTACCGGTGAGTACGAGGACCTCGTAAAGGCGGGTATCATCGACCCCGTCAAGGTTACCAGGAGCGCCTTGCAGAACGCCGGTTCCATAGCTTCCATGGTCCTGACCACCGAAGGTCTTGTGGCCGACAAGCCCAAGAAGGACAAAGAAGGCATGCCCGGCGGTATGCCCGGCGGCATGGACATGGATTACTAGGCCTTCGGCCTGGAAACGTAAATTTCGGGCCCCTGCCTTGGCGGGGGCCTGTATTTTTTTTGAGGGGCTTTCTGGTACACTGGTTTCGTTTTTAAAAGAAATGCCGGAGGTGAAGAGGGTCGCCATGAAACCAGCCCCTGGAATGGAAGATGAAAAAGTCGTAATTATCGACTGTGGTTCGCAGTATACCCAGCTGATAGCCAGAAGAATCAGGGAACTTGGAGTTTATAGTGAAATCCTGCCCTGGGATACCCCCGAAGAAAAAATAATTTCAGGGAAACCGAAGGGAATAATCATCTCGGGAGGTCCTGGGACTGTTCTCGATCCCGAAGCTCCGTCGGTTTCAAGGAAACTCCTTGACGGGATATTCCCCGTATTGGGGATCTGCTACGGCATGCAGCTTGCGGGGTATTTGCTGGGAGGAAGCGTGAAAAAAGGGGATTTCGCCGAGTACGGAAAGGTTATGGTTTCCGTCGAAAAGCCGGATACCCCGCTATTCGATGGGTTGCCCGGCGAATTGACTGTCTGGATGAGCCATTGGGACTATGTCGAGACTCCACCGCCCGGATTTCATGTCACGGCACGCAGCAGGTCCGGATTGATCGCCGGTTTTTCGGATGAAAGCGGCAGGATCCAGGCCATACAGTTTCACCCGGAGGTTTCGCATACGGCCTTTGGTGTTGAAATCCTGAAGAATTTTCTTTTTGGGATTTGCGGTTGTTCCGGGACATGGAACCTGAGCGATTGGATAGACGCCGCTATCGGGGCGATCAGGGAGGAAGTCGGTGATGACCGTGTGGTCTGCGGCCTTTCCGGGGGTGTGGATTCGACCGTTTCGGCTGTTTTGACCCAAAAAGCCATCGGAGACCGTCTGGACTGTATCTTTGTCGACACCGGGCTTTTGAGGCAGAACGAAGCCACCGAGGTGCTTGAGACCTACAGGAAAAACCTGAAACTCAAGGTTCATTTCGTAGATGCCTCGGATGTGTTCCTCGAAGCCCTTTCAGGCGTCGTCGATCCGGAAACAAAACGCAAGGCCATAGGGGAGACCTTCATCCGTGTCTTCGAGAAAAAAGCCGAGGAAATCGGCGGAGCAAAATGGCTTCTGCAGGGGACGGTATATCCAGATGTGATAGAAAGCGGGAAGCGGGGAAAGGGCGCGGCGGTCATCAAAAGCCATCACAACGTCGGAGGCCTGCCTGAAGAGATGGACCTCAAGGTGCTCGAGCCGCTGCGGGATTTGTTCAAGGACGAGGTAAGAAAGATAGGAAAGATGCTGGGTGTTCCTGAAAGCATCCTGAAACGCCATCCTTTCCCGGGGCCCGGGCTTGCGGTCAGGTGTCTTGGGGAAGTAACGAGAGAGCGGCTGGAAACCCTCCGACGGGCCGACGCGATATTCATAGATGAAATCCGCAAGGCTGGACTGTATGATTCGCTCTGGCAGGCCTTTTGCGTACTTTTGCCTGTACGGACCGTGGGTGTAATGGGGGATATCCGTACTTATGCTGAAGTTGTTGGTCTGAGAGCGGTGGAATCTATCGACGCCATGACGGCCGACTGGGCAAAGCTCCCGGCGGATTTGCTGGACACTGCGGCACGGAGGATCTGCAACGAAGTGGCGGGCGCGAATCGGGTCGTCTACGACGTTACGGCCAAGCCTCCTTCGACGATCGAATGGGAGTGACACGAGGAAAACAACCGATTCAGCGGATCAAGTGGGAAACCAGCAAGAGGTGAGACTCGGCATGACCGACGACGTGCAGGAACAGCGCAGGAAAGGCCTTGGGGACTACATTCCCTTTTTCGTGGCGTTCGCCATGGTGGGAACGTTGTCCTTCATGGTCGCGATGCCGCTTTTAAGACCCCTTGCCTGGTCATCGCTTCTTGCGTTTTTTGCATATCCTCTTTTCAAGTATGTTCACGGCAAGGTCTTTGGAGGCAAATGGAGGAACCTTGCGGCCGGTATAACCACGGCGGCCGTCATTGTCATGATTGTTCTTCCGGCCGTCCTGGTGGGGACGCTGCTTGCGAGGGAGGGGATTAGGCTTTACGGGGAGGTCGTCGAACTGCTGTCCAGGTTCGATGGATACGATGTCTCGGCTGTTTTGAATTTGCTTCCCGACTGGCTGGTCCGTAGCGACATCCCCCTCGAGGAGCATCTTTCCATGATTGGCGATGTACTGAAACAGACCGGCCGATGGCTGGCGTCGCAGGTAGCTTCCTTTTCCCGCGCATTTTTGGGTAATGCCTTCCAGCTCGTGTATCAGCTTATAGTCATAACCGTTGCGACTTTTTTCTTTCTGCGCGACGGTCATGTATTGATAGAGTACATTAAAGACATCACACCTCTTCCGAAAAAGGAAAGGGAAATGCTTTTCGAGAGGGGAACCAATATCCTCCAGGCCGTTATCTACGGCCTGACCTTAACGGCGGGTATACAGGCCGTTTTGGGCGGACTCGGGTGGTGGGGTGTGGGGCTTACAGCGCCGGTGCTTTTTGGTTCGATAATGTTCGTGTTTGCTCTTATACCCTTTATTGGTACCCCGATGATCCTGATACCTGGAGCAATATACCTTGCGGTCACGGGACAGTGGAAGTCGGCCATATTTCTTGCCGTATGGGCGCTGGCGGTAGTGGCCAGCATCGACAACCTCATCCGGCCCCTTTTCATCTCCGGTGGAAGCAAGGTTCACCTTTTGATCGTCTTTGTAGGAGTCATCGGAGGACTTGCCGCATGGGGCGTTTTGGGACTTTTCTTCGGGCCGCTTTTAATCTCCATGTTCGTTTTTTTTCTCGACAGCTATCGCCACTTGTGGTTCAAGTTCCGTACCGAAGACTGATGACCTTTAAGGGGGAAGCCGAATGCCCTTTTTGATAGGCGTAAGTGGCTACAAGAATTCGGGGAAGACCACCCTTTGCCGTAAGCTGGCTGCTTGTCTTACTAGCGATGGCGTAACCGTGGGATATATCAAAAGGACACACGAGCCGGTCCTGCCGACAGGCATAAACGATACCAATTCGTTAGCGGAATGGACAGGCCGGACGGTCCTCTGGGGACCTGACGGTTTCGTACTGTTCTGCCCGCAGGAAAAAGCAAATATACAAGAAATAGCGGCGGAGTCCTTCGCCGACAGGGATATCGTGATCGTCGAGGGGGGAAAGCACCTGCCAATGCCCAAGATCTGGGTGAAGGACGTGCGGCACGAAGACGAAATACCGGGTATTGTCGCCAGATATGACCCGACCGAGGACGCAGAAGGAATTCCCTGTTTCGGCAGGGGCGAAGAAAAAGACCTTGCGGGGTTCATTAAAGGGCTTTGGATCAAGTCAGATCCAGGGCCGGTGGAACTTTACGCCGACGGCCGGAACGTGCCGGTCAAGAAGTTCGTGGGAGAGTTTATCGCCGGCGGGATAAGGGGCATGCTTTCGACGCTGAAGAACCCTCCCGGCAAAAGAGAGAAACTGAGAATTTTCGTCAGACCCGAAGAGGAAGCGGACCGATCCTGAAAATGCTCTTGTCTGTTGTCGCAGGCGAGACTATAATGATGGTCGCTTGAACGTCTGCTGCCCGCTTGCGAGCGGGCAGTTCTTTGCAGGAACAACTTTATCGAGTACAGGCATAAGGAGGTTTCTTTGAATGGATACGCAGATTCTCATGATTGTGGGAGGGGCCGGTCTCCTCGCCCTGGTTTACGCCGTAATCGCCACGGGCAGGGTCCGGGCTTTCGAAGTTGCGAACGAAAAGGTCGTCGAGCTTTCAACGATCATCCAGAAAGGCGCCATGACGTTTCTGGCCAGGGAATACAAGGCGCTTGTCCCCTTTGTCGTTGTAGTCGCTCTTCTTTTGGGGTGGAAAATCAACATGGCTTCATCGGTTTCTTTCATTTTCGGTGCCCTATGCAGCGGACTGGCCGGTTACGTGGGCATGAAAGTAGCCACCGGGGCCAACGGGAAGACGGCTTTCGCCGCGAGCGAAGGCGTAAACCCTGCCCTCAGGATAGCCTTTATGGGCGGGACAGTAATGGGCATGTCCGTTGTCGGCATAGGCCTCCTGGGTATCGTAATCAGCTATTTTATGTACCGTGACCCCTCGCTCATCACCGGTTTCGGTTTCGGGGCCAGTTCCATCGCCCTCTTTGCGCGCGTCGGTGGTGGTATCTACACCAAGGCGGCTGATGTAGGTGCGGACCTCGTAGGAAAAGTAGAAGCGGGGATTCCCGAGGACGATCCAAGGAACCCGGCGGTCATCGCAGACAACGTGGGCGACAACGTGGGCGACATAGCAGGCATGGGAGCGGACCTCTTCGAGTCATATGTAAATTCAATCATAGCTGCAATGGCGATAGGTCTTGTCGCCTTCGGTGATTTAGGAGTGGCCTACCCACTCCTTTTGGCCACGTTGGGCATAGTTTCAGCGGTTATCGGGACTTTCTTCGTAAGGGTAAAGGAGGGTGGCGACCCGCAGCTTGCCTTGCGTGTCGGTACGATGGTTACCGGAGCCTTTATGATTGTCGGCTCCTTTTTCCTGACAAAAAGCCTTTTCGATGATGGTACCCTCTTTTTCGCCGTTGCGTCCGGTGTCGCCGTGGGCGTTCTTATAGGAATCGTAACCGAAATTTACACCTCGGCCGGTTACAGCCCGGTAAAACAGATAGCCCAATCCTCCGAGACAGGGACGGCAACCAACATCCTTGCCGGGCTCGGAGTGGGAATGAAATCGACGGCCGTTCCCGTACTCCTTATCTGCGGGGCGATACTTGTCGGCGTGAAATTCGGAGGGCTTTACGGTATTGCCTGTGCAGCGGTGGGCATGCTTTCCATTACCGGCATGTCGCTCAGTGTGGACGCCTACGGCCCCATCTCGGACAACGCGGGCGGCATTGCTGAAATGAGTCATATGCCCCCGGAGGTCAGGAAAATAACCGACAAGCTTGACGCCGTGGGGAATACCACCGCGGCGATAGGGAAAGGGCTCGCGATAGGCAGTGCGGCGCTTACAGCGCTTGCTCTTTTCGCGGCGTACGCGACTGCGGTGGGTGTGGATGTAATCGATTTGAACAACCCGAAAGTCATGGTCGGCCTTTTCGTAGGCGGCATGCTGCCCTTTTTGTTTAGCGCCATGACCATACAGGCCGTGGGCCGGGCCGCATCGAAGATGATCGATGAGGTGCGGAGGCAATTCCGTGAAGTTCCGGGTATCATGGAAGGAACCGGTCGTCCGGAATACGAACGTTGCGTCGATATTTCGACGGCCGCATCCCTTAAGGAAATGGTTGTTCCGGGGCTTCTGGCGGTTATCACCCCCGTTTTGGTGGGGTTGTTCCTCGGAGCTGAAGCTCTGGGAGGACTCCTGGGCGGATCTATAGTCACGGGTGTAATGATGGCCATTTTCATGTCCAACGCGGGCGGGGCTTGGGACAATGCCAAAAAATTCATAGAAGAGGGTCATCATGGCGGCAAAGGTTCCGAGCCGCACGCTGCGGCCGTGGTAGGAGATACCGTAGGGGACCCCTTCAAGGACACTGCGGGACCGAGTCTGAACATTCTCATCAAGCTCATGTCGGTGGTCGCACTTGTGTTGGCTCCTCTTTTCTGATTTAAAAAGACTGCACGGTCCCTTGAAAGGCATAAAATTGGCAAAAGGGGAGAGCCGGTGCTCTCCCCTTTTGCCTGAGGGAGGTACTCCGGAATGTCAAGAGAGGAAATAGAAGAAGTAAAGGAACGCCTGGATATCGTCGACGTCATAGCCGACTACCTCCATTTGGGCCGCGCGGGCCGGAACTACAGGGCATTGTGCCCCTTTCACAGCGAAAAGACACCATCTTTTTATGTTTCTCCTGAAAGACAGACATGGCACTGTTTCGGTTGCGGCAGGGGCGGGGATGTCTTTACCTTTGTCATGGAGCAGGAAAGACTCTCCTTTCCGGAAGCCTTGCGCCTTCTCGCAGAAAGGGCTGGAGTGAGCCTGAAATCCACCCAAAACGGCAAGGGTGCAGTGGATCTATATGACCTCATGAAAGAAGCTCATGCCTTTTACAGGAGGCAGATTCAGTCTGCGGGAGCGGAAACAGCGAGATCATATCTGGAAAAAAGAGGGATAGACTCAAAAAACATCATGAGATTCGAAATTGGCTGGGCCCCGCCCGGTTGGGATTCGCTGAAACGGCATTTCGCAAAGGCTGGTTTCCCGCCCGAACAGGCCGCCCAGGCAGGCCTCCTTATAAACGGGGAAAAGGGGACTTATGACCGGTTCAGGGGCCGGATATTGTTTCCAATAAAGGATGTGCGTGGGCGAATAATCGCCTTTGGCGGAAGGACCATATCTGGCGACGGGGCCAAATACATAAATAGCCCGGAGAGCCCCATTTACAGCAAAAGATCTACCCTTTTTCTCCTTGACGCGGCGAAAAAGGCAATAAAGGAGAAAAACAGGGCGATTCTGGTGGAAGGCTACATGGACGCCATCAAAATGCACATGGCCGGATTTCCGGAAACGGTGGCTACTTTGGGTACTTCTCTTACAGAAGAACAGGCGACGCTTCTAAAGCGCTTTTCGGACCAATGCCTTATCTGTTACGATGCGGACATAGCAGGGCAGGAAGCCGCGATCAGAGGTATGTACCTGCTGCAGGGTGCCGGGCTGGATATAAGGGTCGTCTCTCTCCCGGAAGGGATGGACCCGGATGACCTTCTTTCCTCGGAAGGAGGTTTCGACAGATTAGATAAGCTTCTTGAAACAGCCGATCCGTTACCGCTTTTTCACATCCGGACGAAAGAGGCGGAACTGACCGATGAATCGAAACGAAGCAGGGCCAGGAGAGAGATCATAGAAGGGCTGGCGTCCCTCCCGGCGCTTGAGGCGAACAGGTACTTGCCCGAAGTGGCAAAAGGCCTCGGGCTTCTTCTGCCGGAAATCGTTGGTGTCCTGGAGAAAGAGAGAAAATCGAGGACACGAAAGGGCCAAAAAAAACGTCCTGCCGGTGAAGATATAGCTGCAGAGGGTAAAGCAGAAACTGTTGATCCGCTCGAGGCGGCTTTGTGTTATCTTTTATGGATCGATCCAAGACTGCGAGCCACGGTCCCGCCCGAGCTGGTCTTTCCGCTTCTGCACGACGAGGCGGTAAAGTCTGTCACGGCCGCACTTATACAGGGTGAGGAACCGGCCGAACTGGAAAGTCGCTGGCTCGAAACGGGGGAACGTCGTCCCATGGCTATTTTGGCGGCCGGCGGGGCGCATCTTGAAGAATACGAAGGAAATAACCGTTGGGAGGTTCTTCTTGAGGCCTTGAAAAGAAAGAAGAACTACCGGCGATTTCTGTTTCTGAAGGAAAAAAAGGCACGCGGGGAGGCTTCGATCGAGGAAGTCCGTGAGTTCGCCGATCTCGCGAAGGCCCTGAAAGGAGGTTCCCGATAGGATGGCAAAGAAAAAGGGAAGCCAACCCGACGCGGAAGGGGCAAAAGCCACGGAGATGGAATCTAAAGAGATCATGGGTTACATCGAAAACGTGAAGGAACTTTTCCATGTGGGAAGGGAAAAGGGGTTTGTAACGTATGAAGACATCGAAAAACACATTCCTGCAGAGCTCGTAAACGCTGAAACACTGGACAATCTCTATTTTAACCTGATGGAACTGGGGATAGATCTAGTAGAGGAAGAAAAGCGCAAGAGTGAGGGAGGACCCGAAGAAACCGCCCCGGTAGCGGAATTTGCGGAGGAAATGGGAGATCTCGAGGATCTGCCCCTTTCGGACCCTGTGAGAATGTACCTGCGGGAAATAGGGAAGATTCCCCTTTTGAAACCGGAAGAAGAAGTCGAACTGGCAAAACGGGTTGAGGCGGGCGACCCTGTGGGAAAGGCCAAGCTGGTCGAGGCTAACCTGAGGCTTGTTGTCAGTATCGCGAAGAAGTATATCGGCAGGGGTATGCTTTTCCTCGATCTGATCCAGGAGGGAAACCTCGGGTTGATTCGGGCCGTTGAAAAGTTCGATTACCGAAAGGGATTCAAGTTCAGTACCTATGCCACATGGTGGATCAGGCAGGCGATAACGAGAGCCATCGCGGACCAGGCCAGGACCATCAGGATCCCTGTACACATGGTCGAAACCATCAACAAGCTGATACGCATCTCAAGACAGTTGGTCCAGCGGCTCGGCAGAGAACCCACGGCCGAGGAAATTGCCAATGAGATGGGGATCGGCTCCGAAAGGGTTGAAGAGATACAGCGTATCGCCCAGGAACCCGTTTCCCTGGAGACTCCGATCGGCGAGGAAGAAGACAGTCAGCTCGGGGACTTTATCGAAGACAAAGAGCTTCCGAGTCCTGAAGATGCGGCTGCCGGGCAACTTTTGAGGGAACAACTGGAAGGTATGCTCGAGGACCTGACTGAAAGAGAGAAAGAGGTTCTCCGGTTAAGGTTTGGCCTTGAGGACGGCCACCCTTACACTTTGGAAGAAGTGGGGCGCCGGTTTGGAGTAACTCGGGAGAGGATTCGCCAGATAGAGGCAAAGGCATTGAGAAAGCTACGACATCCCAGCAGGAGTAAAAAGCTCAGGGATTTCCTTGAATAGATTGCGACAGAAAAACCAAGGGGTCTTCGGCATCCGGTTTAAAATCGGAACAGCCTGAACCCCGAAGCTTTTGTTATAATCGATAATGTTTGTTCCCGGAGGAACGAAGAATGCGACTTGACAGGTTTCTCAAGCTCGCGCGAATCATAAAGCGACGGAGTCTGGCGCGACAGATGATCGACATCGGAGCGGTGCGCGTGAACGCAGCGGTAGCGAAGGCATCGAAAGAGGTCAAAGAAGGCGACCTGATAGAGATAGCCTTTCCCGGGAAAGTCCTTTCTGTAAAGGTCCTGCCGTATACGGAGCCGAACCTGAAACGAGGCGCCATAGCATATGAAATCCTTGAAGAACGGCCCGTAACCGGCGAGAGAAGGCCATGGTAACCAGGGTCCTTCTACACTGGTTGGGCAGAAAACCTTAATTTGTGAAAAGGGGGTGGCTCCAGGTGAGCGAAATAATCGGTATACATTCCCGAGAAATTCTTGATTCACGAGGCAATCCGACGGTCGAGACGGAAGTCTGGCTTGATTCGGGCGTCGTAGGTAGGGCGGCGGTCCCTTCGGGTGCATCAACGGGCAGTTTCGAGGCAGTGGAGCTGAGAGACGGCGGTACGCGATATGGTGGAAAAGGCGTCAGGGACGCGGTCACAAACGTTATGGAGAAAATTGCCCCGGAGATCATAGGCCTTGATCCCGTGAATCTGGCGGCTCTGGACCGTATCATGCTGGATCTTGACGGGACCGAGAACAAAAAAAACCTTGGAGCGAATGCTATACTATCGGTCTCAATGGCGTCCGCGAGGGCGGCGGCTATCGAACGCGACCTGCCTCTTTGGGTCTTTCTCGGAGGATCCGGACCGTATTCCCTTCCGGTTCCACTCATGAACGTCATAAACGGAGGGAAACACGCAGACAACAACCTGGATATACAGGAGTTTATGATAGTTCCATGTGGGGCCCCCTCATTCTCGGAATCGCTCCGCATGGGTGCCGAGATATATCACTGCCTGAAAAAACTGCTCAAAGAGAAAGGACTTTCCACCGGAATAGGCGATGAGGGTGGTTTTGCTCCGGACCTTTCTTCCAACCGCGAAGCCCTCGAAATTCTCTCGCAGGCCATCGAAAAGGCCGGGTTCAAGCCCTGCCGTGAAGTCGGGCTCGCCCTGGATGTAGCGGCCACCGAGCTATACAGTGATGGTGCCTATCATTTCGACGGCGAGGGGAAGGTTTTTACAGCAAAAGAGCTGGTCTCCTATTACGAGAGCCTTTGCAAGGACTTCCCCATTCTTTCCATCGAGGACGGCATATCCGAGGAAGATTGGCAAGGGTGGAAACTTTTGACGGAACGGCTGGGCACCGGAATCCAGCTGGTAGGAGACGACGTGTTCGTTACCAACCCCGTCAGGCTTGCCAAGGGTATTTCAGAAGGCGCCGCAAATTCGATCCTTGTCAAATTGAATCAGATAGGTACAGTTACTGAAACGTTGTCAGTAATAGAGACTGCGAAAAAGAAGGGTTACAGCTGCGTTATCTCCCATCGGTCAGGCGAAACGGATGATACTTTCATCAGTGACCTTGCCGTCGCGACGGCGGCGGGACAGATAAAAGCAGGTGCGCCTGCGCGGACCGACAGGGTGGCCAAATACAACCGGCTTTTGAACATAGAAGAAGAGCTGGAGTGCACGGCACCCTTCAACGGTTTCGGTGAATTCCCGAGATTTTGCGGCGGATCTTGGGGAAATACACAATAGGTGAATGGTATGGTCAGGGGAAGGAACCGGAAAGAACAAGACAAAGCCATCCAGCCGGATGAACGCCTGTTTCGAATAGCCGAACCTACCGTCGAAAGACTTGTCCAGTATTACAGGCTTTTGACGCAGCTTCATGATGAAGGTCGGATGGTGGTATCATCCCAGGAAATAGGGGATATGCTCGGTCTGAAGGCCAGTCAGGTCCGGAAGGATCTTTCATACTTCGGCGAAATCGGGAAACGCGGCGTTGGTTATCACGTCGAACGGCTCTATCGCCACGTGAGTGATATATTATCCCCTAACAGGGTATGGAAGATAGCACTTGTAGGGGTCGGCCGACTTGGAGAGGCGCTTTTGGGTCACAAGGCGCTCCGGAGTGAAAAATTCCGTATCGAGGCGCTTTTCGACAATGATCCCGAGAAGACGGGCAAGACAATATACGGGGTACCCTGTTATCACGTGGACAGCATGCCCGGTATTCTGAAGGAAAAAGATATAGAAGTCATAATCCTGACCGTTCCGCCGACGGCTGCCCAGCAGGTAGTCGACAAGGCCGTATCTTCGGGTAAGCTTAAAGGTGTTCTGAATTTTGCCACGGCGGCCATAGCAGTACCTGAGGATGTTTTGGTGTACAGGGTGGATATCTCCATAGAACTGGAAAAGCTGCTCTTTTACCTGAAGGGTACGACTTCCAGGTAGTGGCCGGTAGCCGGTTCTATAAGCGAACCGATCATGATAGAATGTTCTTTGCAAAAATGGACGGACAATATAGAGCAAGGAGGCGTCGCAATTGCAGCAGAGTGGTTTAATGGGAATGCTTCTTCCTTTGGCGGTGTTCGTGGTCATTTTCTATTTCCTGATCATAAGGCCGCAAAAGAAACGGCAAAGAAAACATGAAGAGATGTTGGCGTCGATTCGGCCTGGAGACCAGGTCGTTACGGCTGGCGGTTTTTTCGGTACTGTGAAAGCCGTGAAAGAGGACAGCTATATTCTTGAAATTGCCGAGGGTACCAAAGCAAGAGTTCTCAAATCGTCGATACAGATGAAGCGCACCTCGGTCGAAGACGAAAGCCCGGTCGAGCCCGACGCTTCCTCTTCCGGAAAAGCAAAGAAAGAAGAGACGGAAAACCGAACTAAAGAGGACGAATCAAAGGAAAGTTAGTATCGTTGTTTTCTGGAACGGAGGCGGAGTGGATGCCTCGCATCCGCTCCGTTTTTTATGATTGGTGCCCGGAGGGCAAAGCAAAGGAGGTCGCGCGATGCAAAGAAAGGACAGATGGCGTCTTGTCATCGTCGGCATCGTGATTGTCGCGGCGCTGTTCTCTGTCTTTCCCATAGAAGGCCGTATCCGCCTGGGGCTTGATCTCAGGGGAGGGGCCCATATCCTGTTGCAGGCGAAAGGAACGCCTGAAAACCCGTTGACGGATGACAGCGTACAGAGGCTTATAGCGGTTTTGAGGAACAGGGTCGATCAATATGGCGTGACCGAGCCGGTTATCCAGCGTGAGGGAAGCGACAGGGTCATTGTTGACCTGCCCGGCGTTTCAGATCCCGAAGCGGCCCTTGATCTGATAGGTAAAACGGCACAGCTGGAGTTCCGCGAGGTCGTGGATGCTTCACCCCCCCTCCCGCCGGGGCCACAGCGTCCGAACTACGAAAGCCAGGAAGCATACATGGAGGCGCTGCGCCGTTGGGAGTCCATAAGGGAGCAAAGAGAGGGGCTTGCCGCTGAATTCGCGGAGCGTGTCGAAGAAAACACGGACCTCGAAGTGGCTCGGGGAGAAGAAGACGATATTTATCTTCTTGGAAAGACTTACGTAACCGGCAAATCTTTAAAAGATGCCAAAACGTCCTTCGACAATCTGGGCAGACCTGTTGTCACTATCGAGTTCGACGCCGAGGGAGCCGAAAAATTCGACCAGGCGACAGCGAGTAATATAGGGCGGCAGATTGCCATAGTGCTCGACGGAAAAGTTATTTCCGCTCCCGTCGTGCAGGAACGTATCAGTGGAGGGAACGCCCAGATCTCGGGCAGGTTCTCTACGGCCGAGGCGCAGCGTCTGGCGATAATGTTGAGAGCCGGTGCCCTCCCGGTGCCCGTCGAAATCCTGGAAAACCGGTCGATTGGTCCGACCCTTGGGGCTGATTCCATAAGATCCGGGCTTCGTGCCGGTATGCTGGGTGCGGTGCTCGTTTTGATTTTTATGTTTCTTTATTATGGAAAACTTGGCGTTGCGGCCAACGTGGCCCTGCTTTCGAGCATTTTACTGCTTTTCGCCGGTCTGATAAGCCTGAAGGCTACGCTTACCTTGCCGGGAATAGCCGGTATCATATTGACCATAGGAATGGCTGTGGACGGAAATATACTGAT
>DMCT01000140.1:1871-2451 GCA_003446665.1 Synergistaceae bacterium | reverse complement strand
CCTATCCGGGGATTTGCCGTGACGCTATCGATAGGGATCCTTGCAAGCGTCTTCAGCGCCGTTGTCGTAACGAGGGCTCTCCTGCAGGTGTTTCATGGCCGCCGCAGGTCAAAGCCGGCACGTTCCTGAGGTTCGAAAGAGGTGGATCGCAATGTTCTTTAAAAAGCGCGATTGGAAAATAGATTTCATGCATCTACGCAGGAGAGCCGCCTTAGTCAGTGCCTTTTTGATATTGGCGAGTCTCGGATTGCTTGTGACAAGGGGATTGAACCTTGGAATAGATTTCAGTGGAGGTCACCTGATCCAGGTTGAGTTCGCAGAAAAGGTCGGTGTTGCGGATATAAGGGACCGGCTCGCTGGAATCGGCCAGGAACAGGCCGTAATACAAGGTTACGACAGTAACGGTATGATAATAAGGCTAAGACCTGTCGAGGACGCCGAGGTAAATGAAATAATCACGGTCCTGCGGGAAGGCTATAGCGGCTTGGAGGTATTGAGGCTGGAAAAAGTGGGACCCGTCGTGGGCGAGACACTGAGACGACAGGCCGTAATTGCCGTCATTATCGCGCTCGCGGGAATA
>DMCT01000140.1:0-1700 GCA_003446665.1 Synergistaceae bacterium | reverse complement strand
TGGGAGTATTCAGCCTGACCGGTCGGGAGATTACCTTGCCTTTTATCGCCGCCATACTTACCATAGTCGGATATTCGCTGAATGACTCGATCGTGGTTCTCGATCGGATCCGCGAGAACTGGGGCGGGCTTCGCAGGGAAGGCATAACAGCGCTGATCAACCGGTCGATAAACCAGACCCTGGCTAGAACCCTGAATACGTCGATAACCACCTTTCTCCCGGTATTGGCGCTTTTTTTGTGGGGCGGGCCTGTAATCGCCAACTTTGCCTTCGCTCTTATGGTGGGCATTATTGTAGGAACCTACAGTTCCATCTACATCTCCGGTACCATTCTTGCGGAATGGTACGAAAGGGTGCCGGAACGCAAGTAAAACAGGTGGCCGTAAGGGTTTCTCGCCCGGTGGTCTTTGCAAACTCGGGCTTGCGGCTGTATAGTATATTTAAAATAGGATATCCATTAAATATCACAGGGATCAGCCGCAAGAGGAAAAGGGGGTAACAAGGATGTCGAAGAACGCTTTCGACAGGCTAAAGGGGTTAGTATCAGGAATGCTCCTGGACCAGGTTGTGCGCGTGGCCGAACAAGACGATGAAAAGAAGCTCGCCGCGCTTTTTGAAAACATGTCCAGGCTTTCGCCGACGAAGTATTACAAGGAAGGTTTTGCGATTATGGCACAATACGCCAGGGAAAACCATCCTTTTGTAAGTGTGTTCAGGCGTCTTTTCACCGACCTCAATGAGAATTGTCGCAAAAAAGCCATAATCAATTTTATGGTCAATTTTATTGTGCTCGGGAGAACCATCCGGGACAGAAAAGAGAAGGAACTCGGCATACACATCCCGAATTTTTTGGTCATAAGCCCCACCATGCGCTGCAACCTGCATTGCAAGGGATGCTACGCCTCGGCCTATTCGAAGGAAGACGACCTTTCCTTCGAGGTGTTGGACCGGGTGATAAACGAAGCCAAGGAACTGGGCATGTATTTTTTCACCTTCTCGGGCGGTGAGTGTTTCGTGAGGCCCGACCTGCTCGATCTTTGGCAAAAACATGATGACTGTTTCTTCCACGTTTACACCAACGGCACACTGCTTGACGAGAAGGTGACGGACCGCCTCGCCGAGATGGGGAACGTGGCTCCCGTACTTTCCGTCGAAGGAACCCGTGAGGATACGGATTCCCGCAGGGGCGAGGGGACTTACGACAAGGTCATGGAGAGCTTCGACCGGCTCAACCGGAAAGGGATTCTTTACGGATTCAGCGCTACCTACACCAGAACCAGCGCAGACTACCTGGCAAGCGACGCGTTTATCGAGGAAATGTACAAAAAGGGTTGCAAAGTCGGGTGGTTTTTCCAGTATATCCCTACGGGAGGCACTCCCGATCTCGAATACATGGCCACTCCGAAGCAGCGGGCGAAGCTTCATGAAAAGGTCGAGCAATGGCGAATGAAGTACCCTATTTTCATGGGCGATTTCTGGAACGATGGACCTTACGTGGATGGCTGCATGGCAGGCGGTGAGCGCTATCTCCACATAATCTCAAACGGTGACGTGGAGCCCTGTGTTTTCGTTCACTTCGCCGTTGACAACATAAAGGAAAAGAGCCTCGTTGATGTCTTGCAGAGCCCCTTTTTCAAGGACATCAGGGAGGCGCAGCCTTACGAGGACGACAATCTACTGTGCCCCTGCCTTATCATCGA
>DMCT01000120.1 GCA_003446665.1 Synergistaceae bacterium | reverse complement strand
TGGATGCTTTACCTGAAACACGATTCGGTACTCACCGACCCCGAAGAGCTCTACGAAAAAGTCAAGGAAGAAGACCTGGAGAAAAACGGCATCGTCTGGCTAAAACCCTCTGAAGTGAACAACACCTACGCAATGGCCATTACGAAGGACGCTACGAAAACCATAGGCACCACCCTCAGCGACCTGGCTGAGTACGTAAACAGCAACCCGAAGAAAGTCGTTTTCGGCATTAACCAGGAATTCTACGAGCGCGCCGACGGCTTTTTCGCCATGGCCGAACACTATGGAATGAAGGTAGACAAGAAACAGGTAAGATCGATGGACACCGGACTTACCTTCGAAGCCATGGAAAGAGGCCAGGTGGATGTGACCATGGTATTTGCCACTGACGGGAAGATCAAAAAGTTCGACCTCCATGTCCTAGAGGACGACAAACAATTCTTTCCCGTGTATTCCCTGGCCGTTTGCATACGCAAGGACGTCCTCGACAAACACCCCGACCTGGAAGAAGTCCTGGCCCCCATCTCCGATTTGACCGACGAGATCATGCAGGAGCTCAACTACCGCGTCGACGTGCAGGGTCTGCCCGAAGAAATGGTCGCCGAGGAATACCTCAAGGAAAAGGGACTCATCTGAACCATAGGTCCTGAAAAAAATACTTTTACGAGGCGCGCCTGTCGCAGGGCGCGCCTTTTATATCCTGACATGATGTACCTGTGGCAAGCCAAACAGTATATGAAAGAGCCGCTCAGACACCAAACCGAACCTGTACACCTAGGGAAAAACCGAAGTTGCCAGAAACCAAAAAGAACGATAAAAATAACATTAGGCTAAAGCATTATCGAATACTCCAAAATTCAATACCGTGAGGACGGTGCCCCCATGCGTCGGGAATCCCTGAAATCATCGTGGTCAATTGTGTTTCTCCTGTGTCTTCTTGTCTTCATGTTCCCAACCGGATTCCCCGCGTGGAGCGCGCAAGATCCCCCGCAGCCCTCTGTCATCGCAGAAGATGAAAAAGACTACTGGCTCAAGATCAACCGGATTTCGCCGCCGCCTCAGGTTCCATCAGACAGGCAGCTTCTCATCGAATCCAGATTGAAAGGTCTTGCAGGAGGCGGAGGGGACCCCATGGCGGTTTTTCGCCGTTTCGGGGAGGACGGGATTTCCGTCAAGGACCTCTACGGATTCAAGGCCGACTATATTCGAGGAAAGGCCGATGAAATAGCAAAATCGGAGGGACTCTCGGCAGCCGAGGCCATGCCTGAGGCCTTCGACGCCTGGCAAAAAGACTGGGGGCGGGCGGAACGAACCCTCATGGATACACGGCGCAAGGGCGTGCAAGCCGCATGGGACCGGGCCGTAAAAAGGTACATCGAGACACACCCCGACTTTCCCTACATCATAAAAATGGACGTAGGCAGCTGGCCCACGGAAAGCTGGAACGATCTCCGCTTCGAGGGTGACATCGATATCACCGCCATCACATCCATGGTCGAAAACGCCGTAGAGCTCAGAAACTACTACAACGAGGAAATCAGGGGCGACTTCAGGATGAACATGGCCGAGCTCGATGCACATGCCACGGCACACCGCCGGGCGAGCCTCGATGTCTACATCACCCAGCCCGGTGCCGACTGGGCGGAAATGGATGCGTTGAACCGGGGAAAACTCCAGGAAGTGGTCATAAAAAACGGAGAGGTCTCCTACCGTCCCGTCACCGATCCCATGGAGCGCCTTTTCATCTTCGCCAATCTGAAAAACAACGTGGAAATGAAACGAGGAGCCCCGGACCAGCTTGCACGACTCATGGATGAAGACGTCCCGAAGCCCTCTCACGAGATGGAACCGGCCGTGAGCCTTGAATTCCTCCGCCACCTTACCGTCGATGCCATCAGAAGCAACCTTGCTCCTCATGAACGTCTTGTCAAGATCGCCAAATTCGTCAACCGAAGCGCCGCAGACCACCAGGCCATGCTCAAGGGCTTCCCTACTTCTCCCGGGGACGCCAGCCTCACCTCCTGGGCGAAACGCGTCACCGACATCAAGCAGGATAAAAACATGACAGCCAGGGCGAAGCTCAAGGCCATTCTTGAGTCCAGCCGCGATATGTTGGGCAATGCAGGAAACGCCGGCGCCCTCGAAAGATCCCTCAACGCCCTGGCCGAACGGTCGGCGGCGCTCATCCGGCATAACATCGGAGAGGGCATCGACGCCCGTCTCAAGGTCATCAACGACGCCAAGACCCCCTCCGAAAAAGATGCCGAAAGGAAAAAGCTCCTGGATGTTCTTGAAGAAACCTACGACGCCTACCGCAGGCAGGGAGTGGACTACCCGCCCAAAGCCTACGAAACCATGGTAGACCTGGCGAAACATTTCAAGAAGCGAGCCATCCATATCCCCATCGCGGAGCAGAGACGACTGGCGGAACTCCTGGAAAAGGCCGCCGACAACCCCAACATGTCGGAAATGATGCTGGCTCTCATATGGGAGAAGACGGGGCAATACTATGATGCCGTCAATGACCAGATCGACGCCTTTAATGACATCATGGACGTCCTCGACAAGGCCACGGTGGACAAAATCCGGGCCCTTGATCTGGAGCTCTCATGGACCAGCGCTGACGGTGATACCAGGCTTTCCCTCCCCATCCCCATCGGCCAGATCAACGAACGCCTGAATTCCTCCGTTCTTGGAGTCATCGGAAACTCCATGCCCTTCAAGGCTTTCAATCTCTATCAGGAGGGAAAAGCCTACCTTGACGCCGTCATGAAAGCAAAAGACTGGAGCGAATCCTTCAGCAACCTCTCCACGGAACTCTTCAGAAATCACGTCCCCGGAGGCGACCTCGTCGAGGCAGTGGTCATGGAAAACTATGCCAGGGCGGCCATCGGTGTAGTTTACCTGCTCTTTCCCGTCACCGCCGTACCGGAAGGGATCTATGGCATGAGCATCGCCGCCGCCGAATGGGGCGTGGGAGAGTGGGAACAGTGGCGCTACGAGGAAATGGTGAACGCCCTTTACGAGGGAACGACTTTCGAAAAATCCGGCGATTCCTGGAAGGTCAAAAACATTTCCTACGACTGCCCCGGGAAGGGCACCGTCACCGTCACCAGGGATGAGGCCTTCAACCTGCCCGAACTCTGTCCGGATATCTCCAACATTCTTGTCCCACAGGTCAAAAACGACCCGTCCATCGTTCTCTATCACGAGCTCCTGGTAAACCCCGCCATCTCGGACGGCCAGAGCGGCATCCCCGTATGGCCCCGCAAGTATCTCAACCTGAGCCGTTACGGAGAAAAACTCTGGCAGGAATACTCCGATGCCGTCTGGCGCACGACGCGGAGGTTTTTCGCAGGCGTCATCGAGGAGCTGGAAAAGCGCAAGACCTTCTCGGAAGGTGAAGGCCTCCGGAGGATAAAGGAAATAGAGAAGGAACTCTCCTGCACTGGTCCCCTGGTGGAACTGACGGGCGATGAGGCGACGGACCGCCGCCTCATCGAGGATGTCATTTCCGACTACGAACAACTGAAACAGGTCAATGCCGGAATCACGCGGATCCGCGAAGAATGGAACGTAGTCTCCCTGAGGCCGCACAGGGCGGCCTGTCATCCGGCCTCGATCAAAAAGACCCTCGAGGAAGCGCGAAAAGATCTCGAAACCGTCCGCCAGGCCGTGAAAGATGCCACCGCCGCCGTTGAGGAAATTCTCGGGAAGTCCGGCGCAACCCACGCCAAAAAGCAGCCCGCCGTGGAGGCCCGCATCAAGGCCGTCCGGGCACCGTCGGGAAGCGAAGAACGGAAAAAACACATGAAGACCTACAAGGACTACCTGGACTCCCTCAGAACCGACGTGGTCCCCCTGGACGTGCGCATTCTCGGACCAGACCGGGTCTGCCAGGGGGAAAAGAACACCTTCTCGGCACAGCTGGACCGCGAGGCACGATGGGTGAAATACGACTGGCGCTTCGAACCCGAGGCCCCGTCGGAAACCCTCAAAAACCGCAAAGCCTCACGTATGGAGTGGGTGCCCGCAGAGCCCGGGACCTATACGCTCGTTCTTTTCGCACAGCTTCAGGAACCCCAAAGCGACTGGGTCTGGCACAAGAAAAAAGTGACCGTCATTGCAACCGACGAGTGTCCCAGACCAGTACTCAAACTTCGTGCGCCGGTGCGCGAGGTCTCGCCCGGGGAAATCCTTCCCGTAACAGCCGTCACCACAGCATTCGGACTCAACGGTGAAAGCTTCGAACGCTACTTCTGGGAGGTAAACGGGGTCAACTCCGGCGCCTCGGCGGAAAACACCTTCCAATTCGACGCCAGGGGATACGACGGCCGGACCGTCGAGATCTCCGTCAAGGGACGGACCGCTACAGGGTATGTGGCGGAGGCGTCGATGACCGTCACCGTCGCCGAGGACCTCGCAGGAGACAATCTTCGTGTTCTGATCGATCCCGAGGGGACGGAGTTCGATGCAACGAAACCGGCGGCATTCAGGGCCGTTGTCCTCGGCAGGACCGCCGGCAAGGATTACCGGTATCAGTGGAGCCTGAACGGAAATGTCCTGGGCAACGACGACAGGATCATCCTCGACCCTTCGGCCTACGAGGGGAAAAAGGTCACCCTCGGTCTCTATGTCCAACAGGTAGAGGAAGACCGCATCCTCTACGAAGGACAGGTCACCCGGAAAGTGTCCTTCGTGGCGGAAACTCCCGTAACGGTACGTCTGGTTCCCTGGCCGGACAGGGTGACAGATGCCGAGAACCTCAGGCTTGAAGTGGCCGACCCCGACCGCAATCTCACCTACCAATGGCACGAGTGGCGGGGGCGTTTCTGGAGCACCAACCCCATTGCCACGGGGCCGAAGATGGCCGCCTCCATGCGGGGCCTTTCGGGACAGACCGTCCGCTACAAGGTTGTCGCCACCGACGGCAAAAACACCGCCTCCGCAGAGACGGGACCCATCGAGGTCACGGAGCCTCAATGGCCTTCTGAAGACGAGGAAGAAGACGAACCCGACGCCGCGGAGGAATCCGCCGAAGAAACGGGGACCGCCGTCGAGGAAAAGGAAGCGCAAGACGCCGTTGTCGGAGAGGAAACCAACGATACAAAAACATGGGGGAAGATCGAGATCTCCGCCCCGGCCAGGGTCATGGAAGGCGATATCGTCAATGTCAAGGCTGTCATCCCCCCTGACCTAACCGAGAAAGCGGCACCATCCTACCATTGGGGGGCCGACGCATCCAGGGGCATACGGCCCATGGTGATTCTCGGGCCTGACGCAGACCGGGACAGGACACCCGTCCCGGAGGCTCAGATCCAGTTTTTGCCGAGACCCGAATTCCGCGGAAATCCCGGCAATATCGGCGTCTTCGTCTACGAAAAACTGAAAGCCAACCAGAAGGGAACACCCACGGCCTCCCTTGCCTCGGGATTCAGGGGCATCGAAGTCGCCCCCATGGGGTGCTCCGTCACGGCGCCGTCATCCTGGGAAGGCGGCCCCACCGAAATGGGAATCGTAATGAAGCGAAAAACAGCTGACGGTGAACCCCTGACGGTCAAAGGGGAATTCATCCTCGATATCACCCCCTGGCCGAACGGGACGCTGGAGGCGGCAGGAGAACAGGTGCGACAGAACAACTCCCACCGCGACGTCAAACCCGTCACCGTGGATGACTACAAGGGGTATGTGGCAACCAGTCTTACCGTCTCGGACCTGCGCATATCCGTCGGCGCATACGAGGCGCGCGCTGTCGTGGACGGGCTGGCGGTAAAAGGGCAGGTCGGCCTTGATTTCGAGGGATTCATAAAGTACAGCGGCTCTGTCGCAGAGTACACGGAAGAAGAACTCCGGAAGTATGTCGAAAAAGGTCTCGCCGAACTCGAGGCCATCCTGGCGAGCATCCGGATCGTCCCCGACCCGAAACGGACGACGGGAGCCTACGACCCGGAATCACCTGAAGAGAAAAAGGATTCGGGCGTTGTACTCAAGCGCCTCTCCCCCGCCTCGGGCCCCGTCCCGGCGGGAAGCCCCGTGGCCTTTGAAGCATCCCTGGAAGGGGAAAAGTCAGAAGGGAGTGTCCTCTTCCAGTTCCAGCCCCACCCTGAAGTGGCCTTCGCCCCTTACGAAACGAAAACAGGGTCCACCTCCGCCGTTTTCGCCGAGCCCGGAACGGTCGACGTCTGGGTCGTCGCCATAGACGGCAAGGGCGATACCATCGGCGAATCGGAATCCATCACCATAGAAGTCACCGGACCGGAGCTTTTCTTCACCTTCACCCCCGACACCCCCAAGGTCGGGCAGGAGGTCACGGTAAAAGCCGAAACAGATACGACCCTTCCCGAAGGCGCCTTCATCGCCTGGAACCTGGAAGGCAAGTCGGGCCGACAGGGTGCGAAAGCCGCAGATTCTACGGAATTCAGTTTCCTTGCGGAGGAAGCGGGTAGCTACACCATCCAGGCGGAGGCACGGAGCCCGAAGGGTGAACCACTGGCCGAAGGAACGGCGACGATCGATGTGGCAGGCTACGACTTGAAGGTCACTGTTCTGGGCACAGCCGGCCCTCGACCCCAGGAATGGGTCGAGGGGGAGGGCCTGAAGGATGTCCCCGAGGGCAGCTTCATGACTGATGAACAGGTCCGGGTCAAGGCGGAAATCACCGACCCGGCCGCACCGAAGGAACTCCGCTGGAAATGGATCCCGGGCGAAGGAACTTCCATGAGCTCCACAGGAATCGGTGATGAGGCCACGCTGTTTCGTCACGAGCCGGGAACGGCTGCGGCGACGGTGGAGGCGAGGAACAAGGAAGACCTCGTCCTTGCAAGGGGCTCGGCATCATTTCCCGTCCTCGCCCTTCCGGCGGAATTGCAGGACAAGCCCCTTGAAGTCTCCCTGAAGGCCGACAACACTGTCACCGTCAATGGCACCGCGAAGTTGACGGCCGAAGCCACCGGAGGAAAACCTCCCTATACCTTCACCTGGAGTAAAAACGTCACCGCCGAAGGACCTGAAGCATCTTTCGTCGCCGAAACCCCGGGAGAGGTCAAAGTCAGCGTCACAGTGAAAGATTCAGCGAAGAAAAAAGCGTCGGCCACACACAACGTCACTGCAGGACCTTTCACAGTCACCCTTCTCAATGTCCCCGAAAAGGTGCTTTTGGGAGAATCCTTCTCGCCGAGGGTCGAATATCCCTTGAGTCCTCCCGCATCGGGGGTTAACAGGAAGCCTCCACCGAGATTCCGCTGGCTGGTTGAACCAGGTGCGCAAATGACCCGCACCATGGGAGAGGAAGTCGCAAACCACATCACCGCAACCAGCCCAGGCGACTTGTCCATATGGGTGGAGGCCAGAAACAGGCACGGGGACGTTCTCGGAACGTCACAGAAACACACCGTGCGCGTGACGGCTCCCGAATTCTCACTGAAAACGCCCGAATCCATTGCCGAAAACGACGAAGATGTCGTGGAGGTACTCCTCCCCGAGGGTATCGACGGATCGATGCTCCGATATGAGTGGAAAAGCTCCAGTTCCGCCACCTTTCCACAGGGCAGGGAGTCACGTTCCGTCACCATTGGACCCCGCAAGGACGCAGATTCCATAGAGGTCGCCGTGCGAGTGACCCACAGGGATTCCGGCACCACCCTGGCCGAACTCGAAAGGGCCATCCCCGTTACTCCGTCAGAAGACACCGGCAAAGCCGACAAGACCGCCGAAGCCGAGGAAATCTGGACCGAAGCGGCGGAGCTCCAGCAGGCCGAAAAGTATGAAGACGCCCTGGATAAATACGAGGAAGGCCTGAAGATAAAGGATGACAAGGCCGTCAGGGATCACGTGAAAAAACTCGAGGAATTCATCGAAAAGAAAAAAGCCGTAGAGGACCGGAAAAACCGCGCCGAGGCAATCTGGACCGAAGCGGCGGAGCTCCAGCAGTCGGAGAAATATGAAAAGGCCCTCGAAAAGTACAAGGAAGGCCTTGCCATACAGGATGACGAGGGCGTTCGGGAGCACGTGAAAAAGCTTGAGAAATACATCGAGGATCTCCGGAAGAAACAGGCCGACGAGGAAAAGAAAGCCTCGGAAAAAGCCAGGGCGGAGAAGATCTGGGCCGAGGCCGCCGAACTCCAGAAAGCTGAAAAGTACCGCGAAGCCCTCGGGAAATACTACGAAGGGCTGAGGATCCACGACAGCCAGGCGATCCGCGATCACATCAAGAAACTGGAACAGTTCATCCGGGAATACGAGGCCCGACAGGCTGAAGCCAAAAAAGAACACGAAGAAGCCGACGCCAAAGCCGAGGCGGAAAGGATCTGGAACGAGGCGGCGGAGCTCCAGAACGCAAAAAAATACGAGCAGGCCCTCGAAAAATACAAGGAAGGCCTCAAATTGCATGAGAACGCTGCCGTCAGGGACCATGTAAAGAAACTTGAGGATTACATCGCCGGCCTCAAGAAAGACGAAAAGGCTCCCGCAAAAGAGGAAGGACAGAAAGCGCAGCCAACACAGGCCGAGGCCACGCAGGAGAAACCGGCACCGAAAACAAAGGCCCCGGCCTCACAGGATTCACCCAAGGGGAAGGTGACGGCAAGTTCCCAATACAAACGCAACAGCAAGGGAGACCCCTTCGCCGGCGGGTTCTGGACCGGAGCCCAAAACGGCAGGGACTGGATCCAGAAGGATTTCGACACCCTGCAACAGATCCATTCCTTCTACATCGGCAGGGCCAGCACGGACATCACCACCGAAGGCTTCGTCCTGACGGTCAAGTTCAAAAACGAAGCCGACAAATGGGTACCCATCGTGATCTACAAGGGCGCCAATATCAACAGGGAAAAGCTGTCATATGGGAAAACGGGGCTGTCCAGGCCACCCCAGACCTATGAACTCAAGCATCCGCAGAAGGCCAAGGCCTTCCGGCTCGAGTTTGAGGGTCACGGCTGGTTTGATGCCGGTGATATCCGCATCAACTCCACTCCTGTACCTGTAGAAAAGAAAAAGGCTCCTGCGTCCTTGGACGGGGCATCCCATGTCTCAGGATGGCGGCAAGTCACCCTTGGCCCCGTCTCGTTCCAGGTTCCACCGGACTGGAAGACCGACGAGAGAAACAACGAAGACGGGCAGTTCTTTGCGGCCTGGAAAGGCGACATGAACAATCCGGAAATCGGAGTCTCCGTAGGGCTCGGTGATCCCGACGACGTCTTTGGTGACTTTCAGAAGATGAAATCAAAAGGGAAGGTCGAGTCAATCAAGGTGGGCAACAGAACCTGCGAGCAGATTACCACCGAGCAATACGGCGTCACGGCAATGGTCATCAACTGCGGCACCGTGTCCGGTGGCCAGGGCATGGCTATCATGGTCCCCTTCAACAACTGGAACGCCGCAAAAGGCACCATCGAGAAGATGCTCGCCACTTTCAGTTTCTGATCCGGTATTCCGTCCACAAAAGAGGGGCCGCCGGAAACCGGCGGCCCCTCTTTTCTCCTGTCTGTCTATTGGGCATATTTTTTGTACTTGTAATATTTCCGTTTGTCGATCTCGTACAGAAGTTTCTTGGCGTAATCCACATCCTGCTTCGCCGCCTCTTCCAGCAGCTGGACACCCTTTTTCATGTCCTTGTCCACGCCTTTTCCTGTGACATAGCATTCTCCAAGATACGCAACGGCTCTTGCCACACCCTTTTCGGCCGCCTTCTCATACCACTGGACGGCCTTGGCCGGACTGTAGACTGTCCCCCAGGCACGCTCATAGAAAATCCCCACGTTGAGCATGGACTCCACGTGGCCATGCCGGGCTGCCCTTTCAAACCAGTAGAAGGATTTCAGGGGATCCACTTCCACGCCGAGTCCCTTTCGGTACATGGTCCCAAGATTATATTCCGACGTCGCGTGGTCCTGATCCGCGGCACGCTGGAACCAGAATCTGGCCTGGACGTAATTTTGCTCCGTCCCAGTACCTGTAAGATAGGCATATCCCACTTCGGCCTGGGCCTTCGCGTAACCGGCCTGGGCAGCACGACTGTACCATTCGAAAGCCTTTTCGGGGTTCGCTTCCGTTCCTTCGCCCCGTTCATACAAGACACCAAGATTGTAGGCCCCGTGCATGTGCCCCTGTTCGGCCGAAAGGGTAAACCACTTCAACGCTTCGGGGTAATTCCCCGCCTGGTAATCGGCAACACCCTTTTTGAAAGCGTCTTCGGCAGAGATCTTCGGCTTTTTCGGTTGAGGCTTGGGAGCCGGTTTGGGTTTCGGCTTTGGTGCCGGCTTCGGCTCAGGTTCAGGTGCCGGTTCAGGTTTCACCTCTTCAGGCTCTTCATCCATCTTCGGAGGAGGTGGTGGAGCAGGTGCCTCTTCGCTGTCTCCGGCACCCTCTTCGCCCGGCAAGGGCGGCGGAGTGAATGCGCGCAGTTCTTCTGCCGCGGCGAAAGTAAAACACGCCACGAGGAGCACAAGAATAAAGACAACAAGGCTTGACCGTTTCCTGTAATCCATTGTATATCTCTCCCTTCCTCCTACCTGAACAAACCCTTTTTGAAACGGGACCCCAGGGCCTGCTCAAGGATTTCGCCCGGTTGCGAAGTGGCTCCCTCGAGGGTCAGTTCATACTTTTTGTCGGCTGTCTTCAGTAATATCACCGTGTTGGATCCCTTGAAATCGCCGTCACAGTCATACTTCGTTTCATTATTGACCTTTCCCAGGACCACGCCTTCATTGGGGACGACAAAATTCTTGGGGTTTCCTGCGGAAACCTCGTCGGGATCACCTTTGCCCAGGTCAGCAAGCAATTCCTTGTTGGCATTCATCGCCATGGCCATGCGACCGAAAAACCCCGGCTTTTCTTCGGCCGATCTTTTTTTGATTTTTTCCGCTTCGGCAGCCAACATGTCATTGGTAATTTCTGCAAAGATGAAACGTCGGTTCGTCACGATCATAGCCATGGATGCCGCCTTGAAAAACCCCAGCTTTATTCTGCCGCCCAGGACTCCCAGTACTCGTTCCCCTTCGAGCATTCTCATTTCCCTCCTTTGAAAAAGGGTCGAAAAAAACAAACACATATATATCATATCAAAGTGCATATCCGAAATGTTCCGCACTCCCCGGCCAAGTCCACTATAATTAGATCAGTCACAAAATCGCGTCCACCCAGAAAAAGCAACATTACGACAGAGAGGAGAACTTGCACAGATGATACAGATGGGAAGAAGAGTCTTTCTGTTTGCCGGGTTTTTCGCGGTCCAGCTGCTGTTTTTCGGCCAATGGGACCGTGGTTCGTCCCTTTTGCCTTGGATCTTCCTCTTCTCTGGTTTTATCGCTTACGCTCTACTGCCCTGGCCCAAAAAGCAGCCCAGTGCCATCCGCTACAGTCGTTTCCGGGGCGTAGTGCTCCCGGATCTTCTTGGATACAGCCTTTCTGCCTTTTTCTTTTCCTTAGGCGCCGGCATCCTCGCCGAAGGCGGCCCCGTTGGCGCTTTCGTTGCCCTGGGGGCAATGGGATTTTTCTGCCTTTCTCTCAATGTCATCGCCGCCTGGTACGAAGCCTACGAGATCGAAGTCCTGCCCGGGGGGATCCTCCGGCGGACCCTTTTCGGCAAGGAACTGCTCCGTTTTGAAGAAATGACGCAAGCAGGACCGGTAATATACTCCATGCCCCGATGGATGCGCTGGCTCGCAGCACTCGCCGCCTTTGTGAACTGGCGCGCCACAGGACCGCTCCTGGTCCAATCCGGACGTCACGACCCGGGTATCTCTATACGCATGAAAGACGGAAGGACCCGAACGATCTGGGGGACGGCCCTGCCCGGGTATATTGCAATATACGAAGCTTTGCGGAGCGCGGGGGTCAGGAAGACCCTAAACGCGCCCTGACGTTCTCGTGCATACCCCGGGAGGTGGGAAAAGGCTGATATCATCGAACACCTGTTGTCTGTACGGCATGCTCCAGTATAGTTGTTGTTATGTGCATGTTTCTTGCACTTGCCGGAATGGCACCGGCTCAACCCCCGGTACTCGGAATCGTTGAAACCGGAAAGACGGAAATACTGAAGATAACGATCACCGGGGTGTCGAAAGCCACGGAGTGGACCAAGACCCCGGGAAGGGGTACGAGTATGTACTTGTCGCCATCAGTGTAACCAACATCGCCGGTGAAGAACATGGAATCAGCGCCGGGGACTTCCGGTTTTTCGAACGATTCTCCGGACAGCCCGATGCGGTGACCCGCATGTTTGCCCGATGTATCACTACCACCAGGCCACGGACATGATCGGAGCCGAAGGGCTCGAAGACATCCTCTGGAGGGACTCAATCTCAACAGGCCCGAAAAGGTCCTTGTCGGTACGGGTCTGGTGCCGTTGTCGCCATACTCGAAGACGCGGTTTTTATATACGATGAACGCGAGGTAACTCAAACAGAAACACAGGTCGAGGCCAATTCGCTTGAGGAGAAACTATCGACGGAGTAGCAGGTCGTCCCCGTCTCAGTGGTGTCTTTAATTCCTGCTACAATATATACGTTTGCAGTAATTCAAAACCGTTTCGGAGGAGGCCTAAAATGATGAAAGCCGTCAGGATAAAGAGTACGGGAGGCCCGGAAACCCTCAGCTTCGAGAGTCTCCCCGACCCGAAACCGGACAGGGGCGAAGCCTTGGTAAGGATAGAATACTGCGCCGTCAATCACCTGGATATATGGGTAAGGCTCGGCAACGTGCCTGTTGCCCTTCCACGCATACTTGGCTCCGAGGGGGTCGGCGTCATCGAAGACCTCGGACCGGACACGACATGGGAACAGGACCATTCGGTGATTGTAACACCCTGGATTTACCCTAATGATCAGCTGCACCAACCGGCCAACGCCTACGCCGGAGTAGTGGGCGTAGCCAGGGACGGGTGTTACGCCCAGAAAACTTGCGTACCCCTTTCCTGCCTGAGACCGATGCCGAAGGCCCTTGACCCCCAAAAAGCCGCGGGCCTGACGCTTACCGCAGCTACGGCCTACCACATGGCAATAACCCTTTCGGGAATCAGGCCGGGAGAGAGGGTTTTCATCGCCGGAGCAACGGGAGGAGTCGGGCTGACGGCAATACAGATATGCCGCGCTGCAGGGGCGACAGTTTACGCCGCTTCGAGGAGCCCGGAAAAACGCAGGCGCCTCAAAGAATGGGGAGCCGACGAAGTTTTCGATACCTCGGGGGACTTCGACAAAAAAATCAGGGAAGCAACGGGCGGACTCGGCGTCGAAGTCGTCCTCGAAACCGTAGGGAAAGCGACATGGGACAAAAGCCTGGCAATCCTCAAGCCCGGCGGGCGGCTTGCCTTCTGCGGTTCCACGTCAGGTTCGGACTACACTATCAACCTCCAGCGCGTATACCGGAACGAACTGGCCCTTTTAGGTTCTTACGGAGCGACTCCCGTTGAAATCGACGCCGTTTTCCGCCTTGCCGAAAAGGGGCTTCTTGAAAGCGCCGTCGACAGCATCTTCCCCCTGGAGCAGGCCGCCGAAGCCCACCGCAAGATGGAAAAGGCCGAACATTTCGGGAAGATCCTCCTGTCCATGAAGGATTGACGCGCGCAAGGCGAAAACGCGGTATCCGAACGAAGGTTTACGACGAAAGGAAGGATAACCCTTGAACGAAATATCGCAGGATCTTCGTGACGCGCTGCTTAAGCTCCAGAAAACGGAGATAACCGAACACCACGTATATCTGCTTCTTGCCCGCAGGATGACCGGGGAAAACAAGAAGATACTGGAACGGATAGCTCGTGACGAAAAACGTCACTCCGACACCTGGCGGCGCTACACGAAAACCGGTGTGAGGCCGAACTTTCTTTTGGTTGCCTGCTATCTTTTCCTGGCCTTTATCTTCGGCGTGACCTTCGCCATAAAAATCATGGAGCGGGGCGAGAAAAACGCCGAAAAGACCTACAGCTCTCTTGAGGAGAAAATACCCGAAGCAGGGACGATCATGCGCGAAGAGGAGGAACACGAAGCAGAGCTTGTTAACCTCATAGACGAGGAACGACTCAAATACGTGGGTTCCATGGTCCTGGGTCTCAACGACGCCCTGGTGGAACTCACCGGCGCCCTGGCCGGGTTTACCTTTGCTCTGGCCGAAAGCTCCATCGTCGGGGTGGCCGGCCTTATCACCGGGGTGGCGGCCACGCTTTCCATGGCGGCTTCGGAATATCTTTCGCAGCGTTCCGAAAAGGGGGAGCTTAACCCCGTCAAAGCCGCAGTCTACACGGGCATCGCCTACCTGATCACCGTCACGCTTTTGGTGGCCCC
>DMCT01000052.1 GCA_003446665.1 Synergistaceae bacterium | reverse complement strand
AGCCGGAATTTCACGATAAGCGATTTTTCTCTGCAGAAAAAGATTTACTGCCGCTTCATCTGCTCCTACCAGAAACGCCGGATAACCTCCGCCCTTTTTGAAGACCTCCCTGGCGATGTAAAAGCAGGGAAAACGAGTGGCATCTATTTCCAGGAATGTCATAACGGAGACCTCCTCTACCGACGGCGCCTCGGGACTTTCGGGCCACTGAAGTATGTCGGGGTAAGCCATGGCGCAAAGTATGGGAATTCTCATATCAGGCGTAAAAGCGGCCATGCGCCTGGTACCGTCGAAAAATTCCACAATGCCGTGGACATGGGATTCGGGATGAATTACGGCGGAGACCCTTTCGGGCTCGCAACCAAAAAGCACTCCTGCCTCCATCATTTCGAAGCCCTTGTTCATCATGGACGCGCTGTCAACGGTGATTTTCGAGCCCATGGACCACACCGGGTGTTTAAGCACTTCCTCGACGGTGACATGAGCGAGCGAATCGGCTGGGCGGTTTAAAAAAGGGCCGCCCGATGCGGTCAGAACGAGCTTTGCAACACCGTCGCAGTCGCATTTTTTCCCGAGGCACTGCCATAGTGCGTTGTGTTCGCTGTCCAGGGGTAGCAGCTGGTTTTCATATTTGACCGAACCGGAAATCCATTTCCCAGCCGCAATGAGGCTTTCCTTGTTCGCGATGCAAACCCGCTTGCCTGCTCCAAGTGCCTCTATCACAGGCTTGATTGCTGAAACACCGGAAGAGGCAACGACTACAAGATCGACTTCACGATCAAGAACAATTTCAACAAGTGCATCATCACCATAGAGCCACCTTGTTCCGAATGCCGCCCTTTTTTCAAACTCTCCCGAACGACGCTTCCCGGTCAGGGCAAGCACCCTGCACCCTGTACGTTCCTGTAATTCGACAAGGGCTTCTGCGTTGTTACGGGCGGCCATGGAATGGAGGACAAATCTTTCCCCGAAGGTCTCACAGACGCTCACCACAGACCTGCCTACGCTTCCTGTAGCCCCTATGAGAGCTATCCCGCCGGATTTTTTGTCCATCATTGCCACAAGACCCCGAAAAACAGGTACGCCAGGGAGGCGTTGACGAGTATGCTGTCGAAACGGTCAAGCATACCTCCGTGGCCGGGGATGATCGTCCCTGAATCCTTTTTTCCTGTTTCCCTTTTAACGAGGGACTCGGCAAGGTCCCCGAGCTGCCCGAAAGTTCCGCAAAAAAGTCCTATCAATAGAAGCGGGACCGGCCTTATTTCCCAGATAAATGACAATACGCCGGAACAAAGCAGACTTCCTGCCAATCCCCCTATAAATCCCTCTATGGATTTTTTCGGACTTACCTCCGGTGCCAGTGGCGTCTTACCCCAGCGGGACCCTATGAGATAGGCCAAAACGTCACATGACCAGGTACACGCAAAGAGGGTGACAAGCAAGTAAAGTCCCCAGGGGTGTTTCCTTAACAGTATGAGAAAGCTCCAGGGCAACACGCAATAAAGAATACCGGCCATAGTCCCCCCCAGGCTATGTATTCCGAAGCTGTGTCCCGAAATGCCGCGCCGGGCGACTTCGACAAAAAGCACCAGGAAACCACAAAGACAGATGACAGGCAGCACCGCCGCCAGGTCTCCGAAATAAGCAGCACCCAAAACGAGCAAACCGGCGATGTACCCTATCCCTCTTGAAACGTGAAAAGACTCAAGCAGCATCCTGTAAAATTCCCAAAGCGAAACCATGGCTATGGCGGAACTCATGAAAAACCAGGGAAGACCTCCGATGTAAGTCCCTCCTAAAATAGCCATGACTATGCAGGCGCCGCTACCTGCTCTCAAGAATATTTCACTTTTGAAAACCTTCGGTAGCTCCATATCGTCGCTTCCTTTTCGAATACGCCAGAAGAGCATCGATGAAATCCTTTTCGTCGAAATCGGGCCAGAGAACGTCCGTAAAATAGAGTTCCGCGTAGCTGGCCTGCCATAGAAAGAAATTGCTCAACCTCATTTCCCCGCTGGTTCGAATGATCAAATCCGGATCGGGAACATCGGGAAGGTAAAGGTACTCCCGAAAGGACCTTTCGTCGAGGTAAGAAACATCGTTGGCAAAAGCTTTCGCGGCCGCATCCAGTATCTCCTGGCGCCCTCCGTAGTTCATGCAGATGATTAACTGCATGCGGTCTAAAGAAGAGGTCATTTTTTCGGCCTTTTCGATGTTTTCCCGGATATCCGCCGGTAAATCACCGATACGCCCGCAAAACCTCAATCGGATCCCTTGTTCGGCCAGTTCCGCGGTTTTATCGGATAAGGTCTGCCGGAAAAGCTTCATAAGGCCTTCCACTTCTTCAGCCGGCCGCCTCCAGTTCTCGGTGGAGAAGGCAAAGAAAGAAAGGTAGGGTAAACCCTCCTGCACACCGAATCGCACCGCGCGTTCCAGGGCTTTTGCGCCTTCACGATGGCCTAAAACCCGCGGAAGGTGCCGCCTTTCCGCCCACCTGCCGTTTCCGTCCATTATGAAGGCTACATGTCGTGGTTTGACAGAATTGTCCATATTTTGCCGGCTCATCAAGTCTTTTTCCCAAGTTCTTCCCAACGTCTTTTGACCTCCTGTATATCAAGCCATGTTTGGTGTTTTGGACTTCCCGACTTGTTCGAGGCATTCCGGAGCAAATAACTGGGATGAAACATGGGCATTACGGAAATGTTTCGCCAATTGAACCAGCGCCCCCTGATCTTTGTTATGCCTTCGGTCGTTCTGAGCATCCATTTCGTTGGGGTACTGCCCAGACATACAATGATCTTGGGCCTTATAAGAGCAATTTGCGCCTGAAGGTATTCATCACAAGCAGTCATTTCCTCCACAGTGGGCACCCTGTTTCCAGGAGGCCTGCACTTGACTACATTTGTAATGTATATTTCTTGCCGTGAGATTTCTACAGATTCCAGGATTTTAGTCAAAAGTTTTCCCGCTTTGCCAACAAAGGGAATCCCTTGTTCGTCTTCGTCCGCACCAGGACCTTCCCCGATAAACATGACACCCGCCGAGGGGTTCCCATCTCCAAAAACCACGTTCTTGCGCCCTTCAGCGAGAGGACATTTTTTGCACCCTGCGGTCAGCTCTCTCAAACGACTCCATGCATCTTTTCTGGCTTCTTCCATGTTTGCTTCGATCTCCATTTTCACGTCGGTTTTACCAGTATTCACGGTATTTCCACCTCTTGTATCTGTACGTCGATTCGTTTCACTTCCAGGCCTGTAAAATAGGAGACAGCCTTCAGGATCTTTTCCCTGAGATCCTTACCGGTTTCAAGAAGATTGCGCTTATCCCCCTTCGCTTTTACCGATATGGTAATGGCAATGCCTTCTTCCACCGGTTTTACGTCGAAAACCAACACCTTCTCTATGCCGCGTGACCGCCTGGCGATAAAGCGCCCCATCTGCTCGACGGCCATTGGGTCGATTCGCAGATCGCCGTAAAAATTGAATGGAGGCCTGACAATTGTTTTTTCTCCCTCATGAGGTCCCCTGTCGCTCCATAAAACCCTCAGCCTTCCCACAAGTTTCCCGGCGAAATTCTTTCTGACTTCCACATGGGATACCGGGATGACATGCTGTCCTTTCTGCGCACGTTCCTTCTGAGCGTTCAGTATCTCTTCGGGGGAAGCCACTTCTTCTATGCGGATAGTCCTTTCAGGTTGCATGAGACCCAGGTTGCCTACGATGTGAGATACCATTTCATCAGATGTCGCAATAATCATTACCTCACAGGGACTGACCTTTTCGAGGTATGACCGCACGGCTTTCCTGTGGTCCTCAAACTGGAAGAGGGCCCGCCTGATAGCCCTTACCTGGTTTTTTTCCGCTTTGGCACTCCTTCCGCAAACTATCTGACCTCTGCGTATAACCAGTCCGTCGTCGATGACATAGTCTATCCCAAGGTTGAGCGCTACAAGTTGCGCCCTCTGGCTTTTCCCTGTCCCGGCCTGGCCCACAAAGGCTACGACACGTACTCCGGAAAGGGTCGGTTCATTATTTGAAACGTCAGCCTTCAACGGAGTTCAGCACCTTCTCCAGGGAGACCAGGAACCTGTCGTTTTCTTCCGGTCTTCCCACGGAAACACGTAGAAAGCCGGGAAGACCCAGGTCGCTGCCCTTTCTTACTATGACGCCTTCGCGCAAGAGCAAATCATAAACCATTTCGGCTTTTCGATGCCTGATGAGGACGAAGTTGGCGCAGGTGTTTTCGACATGAACGCCTGTTTTCAGAAGCTCTTTCACCAAGCGGTCTCGCTCCTCTATGGTTTTCACGCGTATGCTTTCGATGTACTCCCTCTCAGCAAGCGAAGCAAGAGCCGCTCGTTGAGCAATCCCGCTGACTTCGAACACCGGGTGAATCTTGTCATAGGCTTCCGCGATGCTTTTTGGAGCAATGGCGTATCCGACCCTCAGTGAAGCAAGGCCATGGATCTTGGAAAAAGTCCTTGTAATCACGACTCTTCCTATCTGGCGGAACAATCCGATACCCGAAAGATAGGCCGGATCGTCTATATATTCCGCATAAGCCTCGTCAACCACCAGTAGTATTCCCTTTCCTTCAAGGGCGGACGCCAGCTGGATCAGGTCGTTCCTCGGAAGCATTTTCCCGGTCGGGTTGTTCGGGTTACAAAGGATGACTGCTTTGGTTTTTTCACTACATGCCGCTACCAGTTCGTCCACACCCCATCCCCCGTCCGGACCCGTTTCCAGGGGAACACACTCCGCTGCGGCGGCAATGCCGGCCAACCTGTAAATCGGGTAGGTCGGGACGGGGAAAACGATCTGGTCTCCGGGGTCTATGATCGTGTGAAGCAGGTTGTGCATGAGCCCTTCCGTCCCTGCTCCAACAATCACTTCAGCCGGAGATACTCCCCATTGCGAGGCAATGAATCGCCTCAGCTTGAAAGCTCCGGGATCGGGATATCGCTGTACATTCCCCAGACCGGAACGTATCGCCTCTCTAACGGATTCGGGTAAAGGCCAAGGGTTTTCATTCGAGCAAAGACGTACCACCTGTTCAAAACC
>DMCT01000148.1:3461-3763 GCA_003446665.1 Synergistaceae bacterium | reverse complement strand
TCAGGCACTTTAAGCTCTTCCAGGGATTTCCCGATTTGCCTGATCTCTGCTACCCTCTCGAAAAACGCTTTTCCGCCGGCTTCCAGTTCCCGGGATGCTTTTTCAATCTCACCTTTAAGACGCTCCGATTCACGATCCGCCCTTGCCAGGGTTTTTTCAAGTTCACCGACTTTTCGCACAATCTGTTCAAGTTCTTTTTCGAGCTCTTCGAGCTTTTGGGCCGCCCGGCGCTCGGCTTCCCCGAGAGAAATCTCCTGCTCAATTGCCCTCTCACGCATGTCGCGGGCTTTTTCAAGATCGGT
>DMCT01000148.1:0-3204 GCA_003446665.1 Synergistaceae bacterium | reverse complement strand
ACGACAAGCAGGTCCCCGAGAATATGAAGCAGTGCAGGTTCCCATTTTTTTTCAAAAGAAAGCATCTCCGCGGCCCATCCCAGGATACCCTCCGATGTCAACGGCAGTTTTCCGGCCGGATGTCTCGGACTTGCCCTTTCCAATGTAAGAAAGGTGCTTCTGCCCGCTCCCGCTTCTTTCAGGTGTTCGATGCAAATACCTGCCGCCTCGTAATCCTCTACGAGAACCCAGAACTGGCGTCCGCCCAGAAAAGCTTCGATTGCTCGCGAAAGGTTGTCCGGGCAGTTTATCGCGTCCACCACGGGGCAAAGTTCTACCTTGAGCCTGCCCAGGCGTTTAGCTGCCAAAAGGTGCCTCAAAGGTGGGGGATAGGTGCGACTTTGCAGCTTGTCCTGCAGTTCCTCCACGTCAGCTTCCATTTTGACGATATCCCGTCTTAAGGCCTGCAGCTTCCAGGCGTTTTCCCGGCAGGCCGCGTAAGCATCGCCATGGACTCGGGAAGCATCAGAAAGCCGGCTTTCCATTCGATCCTTTTCCCTGATCGTCTTTTTGAGTTCCGCCCTGACCATGGCGGCGGTCCTGTCGTTTTCTCCGAGGATCTCCCTCATTTCACGAAAATAGGATCCGCTTTTGAACAGTCGTGCCTTGATTTTCCCAAGCTCGGCTTCTGCACGGGACTTTCGATCTTCGAGATCGCGCGCTTTGGCCAAAATGCGGCTGGCTTCGAGCCTCAAAGCCTCTTGCCTGTCATCAAGCCGCTTTTTTTCCTTTATGATTTCTTCTTCAGCCCTGAGCGCCTCCTCTACCGTACGAATAGCGTCTTCCAGCTCTTTTTCCCGCTTTCGGAGTATCTCGTCGCGTTCCTTTTGGTCTGATTCAAGACGCAGCCGTTGCGATCGGCCTTCCCGCACCGAGGCAGCCAGGGTGAACATCTCTTTTTGAAAGGCCCCGAGCTTTTTCCCCGCAATGTCGATATTTTCTTCCAGCTCCAGGAGACGGCTTTCCAGTTCGGGAACGGTTTTTTCGATGGATTCGGTTTTCCTTGTCCAGCCTGACTCCCAGAACCGGCAGTTTAAATGCTCTCCCTGAAGTCGGTCGATCTCCCCTTGCGCCGCTTTTATAATCCCTTCGGCCCTGGTCCGTTTGATCCAGTACAGCCGTCGATATTCCTTTTCGAGGCGTTCTGAAATTTCCTTGGCCTTTTGGGCCTGAACCACCAGTGGAGCTATGGTCCCTCGTCTGTTTTCGAGCTCCGCTTTCAATGTCTTGAGACGAACCATCTCCCCGGAAGCGTCCTCCAGCCTTCGGGCCGCGTCCTCCCTGCGCTTCCGATACAGGTCTATTCCGAAAAGGGTTTCCAGGTGAGCCCTTCGTTGTGCGGGGCGCTGCTGGATCACCTCGGCAATCTCGCCCTGACCGATAAAGGCGAAACGGTCACCTTCCAGCTTCCAGCGTCTTTTGACATCTTCCAGGTCCTGAAGCCTGACCCTTTCGCCATCGACAAAAAGATGGCTCCCTTCGTCCTGAACCCATCTTCTTCTGATGGAACATACTGCGCCGGCCGAACGTAACTGGATCAAAACCTCCGCCGACGATGAAGGCGGCAGGCTTGGGCTTCCGTGAAAGAGAAGGTCATTTTGCCTCAAAATACGCAGGCGGCTGGGGTTCGTCTCCCCGAGTGCCCAGCGCAGTGCGTCCAGTATGTTGCTTTTGCCGCTTCCGTTCGGCCCGACTATTGCGGTAATGCCGGGCGGAAGAAGCAGCTCGTGGGTGCCTCCGAAACTCTTGAAGCCTTTAAGCAGGATCCGTCCTATGTACAACGCACCCTGCCTCCCTCTCTTCCAGAAGGTCTATCCGGTGTCGGACCTGTTCGAGTGTGCCTTGGGCCTCTATGCGGTACTTGTTCCAGGGGAATTCGGGCATATCCCTCAAAAAGAGCCTTACTCCCATCTCTTCTTCCCATTGGCCTAGAAGGCTGTCAGCAATAAATCTCGAGATGGCAGGATGAGTTTCAAGAAGTATCGCCTCGGGCCTGCTCGAAAGGGCTACCTTCCGCACGAAGCGCTTGATGGCCACGGCCAGGCTCTCTTCCCGGGAAACTACGCCCGTGCCTCCGCAGAAGGGGCAACCCCTGGTAAAGGTAGACCTGATATCCATCCTGGCCCTTTTCCTGGTAAGCTCCACGAGCCCCAGACGGGTCAGCCCGAAGACCCTGGCCTTGCAACGATCGTCCCTGAATACCTCCTGAAGACGTTCCAGAAGAACTTTCTGATCCTGTGCGTTCTCCATATCTATAAAATCTATAACGACTATCCCGCCGATGGCTCGAAGCCGCAGTTGTCTCGCTATTTCAACGGCCGACTCCAGGTTCGTGGCAAGCACTGTATCTCTCAGGTCCACCTTGCCGGTAAATTTACCGGTATTTACGTCTATGACAGTCAAGGCCTCAGCATGGTCTATAACGAGGTAAGCCCCCGATTCAAGCCACACCTTTCTTTCCAGGGCTGTTTCGAGCTCCTGCTCCAGCCCGTACAACTCGAAAAGGGGGATGCTCCCATGGTGCAGCGTTACTTCGGGTTTCTCACCCATCCTGCAGAACCGTTCAACAAAGGATTTGGCCTGTAGATATTCTTCCTTTCCGTCGGTGACGATCTCCGAAACTGTTTCGTCCATCTCATCACGAAGGATCCTGCCCAAAAGCCCCATATCCTGGTACAACAGGCACGGGGCCTGCTGTACTTTTGCTTCGTGGGAAATCTCTTCCCAAAGCCTCAAAAGATCTTCCAGGTCCTCGAGCAACAGGTCCGCATCAAGTCCTTCCGCCGCGGTCCGGACTATCAGCCCCATTCCTTCAGGTCGTATCTTTTTCGCGATGTCCCTGAGACGATCTCTTTTCTCATCGTCCAGTTTGCGTGATACTCCAATTTCCTTCCCTCCGGGGACAAGCACCAGGTACCGGCCGGGAAGGGACAGCCTGGGCGTCACTCTCGCTCCCTTGCCTTTTCTTGCCGTCTTGGAAACCTGGACGATAATTTCCTGGTTTTGGCGAATTTCCATGCCGCGCGCGTCGGCAAGATACAAAAAGGCGTTACGTCCTTCTCCAAGGTCCACGAAGGCCGCATTCATGCCGGGCAGTACGCTGTCGACCCTCGCCTTGTAAATATCCCCCGCCCGCTGCCTTTCCCACATTCGCTCTACGAAAAT
>DMCT01000039.1:1179-2540 GCA_003446665.1 Synergistaceae bacterium | reverse complement strand
GCGACTGGCTCCTTATGGGCGAGAGGAACGCCCTCCCGCCCGAAGGGTTCGACGTCGGCAATTCCCCAAGGGAGCTTTTGGGAGGAATACCGGCAAGGTACGCCGGCGCGGTTATGACCACATCGAACGGGACCAAGGCCTGGCTGCGCGCGTTTGACCAGGGACGTCCCGTTCTTTGCGCTTCCGCGAGGAACGCTTCCGCAGTCGTCGAGGAGGCCATGAAAAGAGCTGAGTCCATAGGCATCCTTTGTGCGGGGAAAGATGGGCGAGCGGCCATGGATGATACGACCTGCGCCGGGTTGCTGGTTTCGGAAATACTGGAAAGAAGCCCGAACTCCCTTTTGGATGATGGGGCTCGTATCGCATCTAGTCTGTGGAGCTTTTTCAGCGCCGATCTTTCGAAAGGGGTAAAAAGCGCATCGCACATGAAAGAGCTGTTCCGCCTCGGGCTTGAACCAGACGTGGATTTTTGCTCTGAAAGGGACAGGTCTCGCGTAGTCCCCGAAATGACGTTTTTTGAGGGACGACCGGCTTTTGTTCGCGGCAAGGGAAAAACCGGCACAGATAAAAAACGCAGGGCGGCCATTGAGCCGCCCTGCGAGGGTTAAACAGACACGTCAGGCGTTAGGGAAACGGTATCGAAGCGTTTCTTCCTTAATGGCCTTTCCCCTGACGTCGACCACGGTCTTTTTAAGGTCAAGCGTAAGTCCTGCGTCCTCCGCGGCGTTTTCGGCCAGTCTGGAAAGTCCACCGCAGCAAGGAACTTCCATTATTACGACGTGTATGCTTCTGAAGCCGTTGGCTCTTATCATGTCGGCGAGTTTTTTCCTGTAAGCCTCCGCGTCGTCCAGTTTGGGGCAGCCCATCAAAAGGATTTTCCCGTTGAGGTATTTCGAATGGAAATCGGGAATCGATGCGGCCGTGCAATCCGCGGCCAGAAGTATATCGGCGCCTTTGAGGTAAGGGGCGTTTACAGGTACCAGGCGCAACTGGATTGGCCAGTTCGAAAGCGTGGATTTTGTCGGAGCAGCCGAAACCTCCGGTGCTTCGCAACATGGGGTGCTTTCATCCTGCTGCTTTAAAGACCGAGTGGCCGTTCCCGGACACCCGCAGGGCAGGGTCTCATTCGTTCCGGATGCCTGGTTCTGTTTTACCGCCTCTTCGTCGTAGGGGGCGGCCTCGCGCGTTTCGAAGGTGATGGCGCCCTGTGGACATTCTCCGATGCAGTCTCCCAGTCCGTCGCAGTATGATTCAGAAATCAGCCTGGCCTTACCGTCGATAATGCGGATCGCCCCTTCGTGGCAAGCCTCGGCGCAGAGTCCGCAACCGTCGCACTTGTTTTCGTCGATCTTGATGATTTG
>DMCT01000039.1:0-990 GCA_003446665.1 Synergistaceae bacterium | reverse complement strand
GCTATCTCGCGTCCGTATTCACGGCAGGCTTCCAGGTCTTTCGCCGCAGGTCGCCATTTAGCCGCTACACCCTCCCCGACAACCGGGAAGCCGCGAGATTCCATGTGTTTTTTTATCGTGAGTGCCGATTCGCCGCTCCAACCATGGAAACCAAAAGCCCCGCTTATTTTGTTACGGAACTTGAGTCCTTTGGGATCTTCAAGAATAGGTGCGATAGTTGGCAGGACGCCGCCGTTGTTCGTGAATACCTTCCGCGAAATGGGTGAAATCGACATAGGCCTCGACGTATTCCCGCCCTGCTTCTACGCTTTCATCGACGTACCTGCGGCGTTCCATAACCTTTTCGTAGCGTTCCCTGAGTCCTTTATCAAGGGCTTGGGTCAGGACATTGGCGAGCTTGTCTACGGAACCGATTTCGATCGCCTCGTCTGCAAGGGCGACCGCCGGATCGACGTCGCTGCCTGGCTTGAGGCCGGTATAGGGAGCTCCCTCACCGGCTCGGTGAACGCGAACCAGCGTTTCGAAAAAGTACATGTCGGCCAGCTCTCTCGCTTGAACTCCAAGTTTTCTAACGGACAAGGCTCGCTCGAAAGACGCCTTGATGGTTTCTTCTTCCTCGGGCGAAACCCACTTCAGCAGCGGTGTAATATCACCTGTCTCGAGAGCGGAACGCGCAGTAGTCACAACCGGCCCGTCAAGGGTGTCACAGTGCGCGTATGCCTTACCCCTTGACATTAACATTACGGCAAACGTTGCGAAAACAACCATCACAATTATTTTGGTCACTGAAAACATCATTTTTAGCCCTCCCTTTTGTTTCGCAATTTATAATTGCACTTGCTGCAAGCCGACTGAACTTCGCAGGATCTGGATTATTCAAGGCTCTGGTCTCTTTTGTTCGGCGATGTACCTGAGGAAAGCAGGCCAAGCTCTTTCAGCATGGGCGACCATGTCGAAATCCTTTCCGGAAACATTCGAAATCACAGCAGC
>DMCT01000005.1 GCA_003446665.1 Synergistaceae bacterium | reverse complement strand
TCGATACTCGACGAGATCAGGGCCTCCGAAAAGGCACAAGGCCAGGACAGGATCTTCGTCCACGGCGAGAAAGAACGTATGCGCAGGATGGAATCTCTTGAAAAAGGTGTTCCCCTGGACGAGAAAACCTGGGAAGAGATGGTACTTTATTCGCAAAGGTTCAGGCTCGACCTCCCCGTATCGACCGGGGGGAAATAGCACAACAGTTGCCTCTGGTGGAAAAATCCAGTAACAGGCAAGGAGTGTCTCTTTTGGCCGATTTGTCCTATCTCTTGAAAAATATTCAGGTCCCGGAAATGCATCTGGTGAAACAAACCTTTCCGAGACCACGGACAGAAAACCTTGAAGAAGAACTCATCGAGGCATTAAATCGCGTAATCCCTCCGGGGAAAATATTCCCTGGCTCCCGTATCGCCGTTACGGCTGGAAGCCGGGGCATAACGTCGATTGCGGAAATTCACTGGGTTATCGCCGGCTACCTCAAACAAAACGGGGCTGACCCTTTTATCGTTCCTGCGATGGGCAGCCATGGTGGGGGGACACCCGAGGGACAGAGGGATACTCTGGCAAGCCTTGGCATCACCGAAGAAACCGTAAATGTCCCGATCCGAGCTTCAATGGAAGTAATACGACTCGGACAAACACCTTGCGGCATACCGGTCTGGATTGATGCTGTGGCTGCCGGAGCCGATTGGATTCTCGCTGTAAACCGTATAAAGCCCCATACGGATGTAACAGGCCCCTTCGAAAGCGGGCTCACCAAGATGCTTTCCGTCGGTCTCGGCAACCTCGAGGGCGCGGCAGCCTGTCACAGTCGGGGTCTTGGGAAGATGGGACATATTCTCCCGGAAGTTCGGGATATAGTGATTTCCAGGCTGCCCGTTTTAGGGGGCATCGGCATTCTGGAAAACGCCTATGGAGAAACGGCTGGAATTTACGGTTTGAAAACCGGTGAAATCGACTCTGGTGAAAGAATCCTCCTCGAGCAGGCCCGCAGGTTGATAGGCAGGATATTAATCAGCGAATCGGACCTGCTTCTGGTGGATCGCATGGGAAAAGACGTCTCTGGAGCCGGTATGGACCCAAACGTAACCGGTCGGGCCTGGGACGGCTCACATAAGGCAGGGGCTACCTTTTCAACCGAGTGGATCGTAGTATTCGACTTGACTGAAGCATCCGGCGGCAATGCTTCCGGAATCGGAACTGCCGACATCACCACTTCCAGGTTATTAAGCAAGACCGATTTCACCGTTACCTATGCAAACGCCATAACATCCAGGATAGCGGAACGCCTTCCCATGGTTTTCGACAACGACTTCCAGGCCCTCGCCGCTGGATTGTTTCTGGCGGGAGAAAAAGAAGCCAGGATCGTCCGCATAAAAGACTCCCTGGACCTGGAGCACATAATGGTCTCCGAAAACTTGTGCAACGAAGTCCAAGCCAACCCTGACCTTGACCTGGTTCGAAGGAACGTACCACTTCTTTCAGACATAAAATATGAGCTTGCCCCATTTCTGGATCGTTGACGTTCCGTCATGCGAGCCACGCCAGGAGGACACCACCGGCAAGAACGGAGCCGATTTGCCCCGCTACGTTGGCGCCGACGGCGTGCATGAGCAGAAAGTTCTGCGGATCTTCCTGTTGCCCCATCCTCTGTATTACCCGCGCAGACATTGGGAAAGCAGAAATCCCTGCCGCTCCAACCATTGGATTGATCTTGTTTTTAAGGAACAGGTTGAGCACCTTCGCCGCGACAACTCCCGCCACCGTATCGAGGATGAATGCAACGAGCCCCATGCCTATGACAAGCAAAGTTGCAGGCTGCACGAACCTGTCCGCAGTCATCGTCGCAGAAAGTGAAAGCCCCAGCAGCAATGTGACGAGGTTCGCAAGCTCGTTCTGCGCAGCATGGGAGAGGCGATCCAGGACACCGCACTCCCTTACCAGGTTCCCGAACATGAGAAAGCCTATGAGTGACACGGAAGCAGGAGCAACCACCCCTGCAACAAGTGTTACGACTATGGGGAAAAGAATCTTGGTCCGCCGGGATACGGGTCTCGAGGCGTAACGCATTCGAATCTTTCTCTCATTGACTGTGGTAAGAAGACGGATCACCGGCGGCTGTATCAGGGGCACTATGGCCATATAGGTGTAGGCAGCGACAGAAATCGGTCCTAAAAGATGAGGCGCGAATCTGGCCGATACGTAAATCGAGGTTGGTCCGTCAGCGGCACCGATAATACCGATGGAAGCCGCTTCTTTTATATCGAACCCGAAAAACAGCGCAAGCCCCATGGTCAAAAATATCCCCGCCTGGGCCGCAAGGCCGAAAGTAAACATTACCGGGTTCGACAATAAGGGCGTAAAATCGATCATGGCTCCCACGGCAATAAATATCAGCAAAGGAAAAAGCTCCGTTGCGATGCCTATGTCGAAAAGAAGGCTCAGCGCCCCCTCCTGGACTACTCCTTCGGTTACCCTGGTTATGGCCGATGAAAGAGGAATGTTGACCAGAATCGTTCCAAATCCCATTGGCAGAAGCAGGTTCGGTTCATATTTCTTTTCTACTGCCAACCATATCAAACCAGCACCGATCAGCATCATTATGAAGTGTCTGTAAGTAAAAACCGCCATCACAGATTCGTACCAGTCCATGAGCCCAACACCTCTTTCCAAAAAGAAAGCGAGACTTTTTGCATGGCAATGCCACGCTAAAAGTCTCGCTTACGGCCTTTCTGGTCCGCCGGCGAAGCCAGGCGCATTGCGCCGTGCTGGTGACTTCGTCCGTGAGCTACTCCCCTTTAGTGTGTATTCATTGAAATTTTAAATGCCTGTCTTGTATCTTGTAATTGAAAAATATCACATTCCTCTTAGTGCGACAAGTGCCCTCTTGGTAACAATTACTTTCACTAAAAGCTCGCTTTTATTCTAGAATAATGATCTCTTTGGGAAAACGAGTCAAGGCTTCGCAGCCGTCATCGGTAACTACAACACAGTTTTCAATTCTGATTCCAATCTTTCCCGGGATGTAGATGCCCGGCTCTACGCTGAAAGCCATCCCTTCGGCCAAAGCCATCCTGTTTCCCCTGATTATGTTTGGGGCCTCATGAATAGCTATGCCAATCCCGTGGCCGAGACGGTTGTCGAAATACCCTCCGTATCCGGCTTCCTCGATGACACGGCGGGCGGCAATATCGATATCCTCTGCTGCAACACCGGGTTGTACTGCCCGTTCCCCTTCCTCCTGGGCGTGCAGAACGACCTCGTACATTTCTTTAACGTCTTCGTCCGGCTCGCCAATAAAAAGCGTCCGCGTCATATCCGAACAATACCCATCGAATCTGCAACCAAAATCTATAAGCAGGGAGTCTTTTTCCCCGATTACGCCGTCTCCCCCCGGGTAATGAGGCATAGCAGCATTCTCGCCTCTGGCTACTATCGGCTGAAATGAAACATCCGAAGCTCCCATGTCGTCGAGAATCTCCAGAAGCTTCCTTTTTATCTGCTTTTCCGTCTTTCCGGGCTCAATAAAAGGAAGGAGCGCTTCCAAAGTCCTGTCTGCGATTTCGCCTGCCCTTTTGAGTTTTTGTTGCTCCCCGGGCGATTTGATGATCCGCAGGTCTTCCAAAAGCCTCCAGCCATTTTCGAGAATTGTCCCACAGCGTTTGGCGATTTCAACAGCGTCGACAGCAGAGATTCCATCGTTTACTCCCAGCCTGGAGCCTTTATTTAAACCGAAATCCTCAAATGCTTGCTCCAAGGCACCATAAAACCATTCCTCGTCGGGCCAGTCGTAAACAGGCGCCCCATCCGGCATTGCTCTTTTGAATTCCTCGAGGTATAAACGTGAAACCACGGCGAAAACGTCCCCTCCGGGAAGAAGAAACAAACCGTTGAATCGTTCGCACCGGTGAACGGAAAGACCCAGAAGGTACTCCAGATCCGGCGATGGGCCCAAAAGCATTGCGTCCCAATCAGCTGCTTTAATTTTTTCGACCGCCTTTGCCAGTCTTTCGGAATGGTGCATTTATTTTCCTCCCTCTGAAGCAGGCTCTGATGCAGCCTCTACCGTAACAGTCTTTCTCTGCTGCAAACTCTGCCAGGCATGTAGGGCCAGGGCGATACCTATAACTCCATAAGTTACAAAAACCCTGAAATATTCCCCGATCATCGCGTCTCCGACGAGGTTCTTTCCTGCAAGAGGCGACACGATGAAAAGTGTATGAAATAGAAGCGTCCCGAGCAACGCCTGGCTTATTGTAGCCTTTTTCACCGATGCTCCGCCTATCAGGATAGCGGCTACGGCAAAGGTTCCTACCTGGACGTGGCTTCCATAGGTATTTATATTGCCCAGGTTCTGGAGGAAAATAACCTGCCCGAGGCCTGCTAAAACCGTCGAAAATATTATCGCTATTATCCTGACGCGGTCTACCTTGATCCCTGCAACCTCCGCAATGTGCCGGTCCTGGCCAACGGCCCTGAATTCCTGGCC
>DMCT01000133.1 GCA_003446665.1 Synergistaceae bacterium | reverse complement strand
GGAGGTGTGAGAAATGGACTGGAAAATCTACGATCTCGACGGAATAGACATCCAATGGTGTCCCGGATGCGGGGATTTCCAGATAATGGAAGCACTCAAAAAAGCCCTTGCCGATTTGGAGCTTGCACCGAGAGAAGTGGTGCTTTTTTCGGGTATAGGCCAGGCGGCAAAGATGCCGCATTTCATGAAAGGCAATTTCTTCAACGGTCTTCACGGCCGATCGATTTCGAACGCCACGGGAATGAAGGCGGCCAATCCGGAAATGGTGGTCATCGCCATCGGAGGGGACGGTGATATGTACGGTGAAGGCGGGAATCATTTCCTGCACACCATAAGGCGCAACCCTGACATCACCAATCTGGTTCATAACAATATGGTATACGGCCTGACGAAAGGACAGGCTTCGCCGACCACCCCCATCGGGTTTAAAACGCCTGTCCAGGTGGATGGGGTTTTTGAGGAACCTTTCAATCCTTTGGCCGTTGCCATAGCCCAGGGGGCTACCTTTGTCGCGAGGGCTTTTTCAGGTTACGTGGACGAGACGAAAGAGATCATAAAACAGGCGATCAGACACAAGGGGTATGCCCTTGTGGACATCTTCCAGCCCTGCGTTTCCTTCAACAAGATAAATACTCATAAATGGTTCAGGGAAAATACTTATTTCCTTGAAGAGGGCTACGATCCTACTGACAGGAAAACCGCCATGATGAAAGCCTTCGAGAAAGAACCTTATCCTCTGGGGATACTTTACAGGGAAGAGGGGAAAAAAACCTTCGAGGAAAACCTTGCCTGTTATGCGGAAGACAAGACCCCACTTTACAGGCGGGAAAGGAAGCCGGAGCTGGTTGCGCAATTTTTAAAGGATCTTGATTGAATAAAGAAATTTCCCGATGCCCCGCTTCCTTTTCGGGCGGGGCTTCCCCCTTTGAGGTTATATGAAGGCTATTCCCACTGCAGGTACAGTATACGATTCCAGGCGAAGTTTCGTATCGCCGCCGTCGATGGATTTGAACCCAGGGAAAGTCGGGCGAACTCATCCATAAGGTGCTCATAGGCTTTTTTTTTGTAAGGCAGGGTTTCTCCACCCCAGACAATTTCAGTGATCCTTTGAAGCTGCTTATAGACCTCAGGGGCTGGAACGAAACGGAAGCCGCCCGAGGTTAGCGAAATGGTGTATACAAACGTCAGGACACTGTTTCCCGAAAGTCTGGGCAGGTCTTCATATTGAGGCAAACTTGGGGATATATAAAGGGCCACACCTTCAGGCAAGTTTAACTTGAAAGGAATAGCATCCCAATAGGTCCTCTCCAGGGGGCAAATATCGACCCATGCCTTCTTTTCCCCTCCCAGCGCTCCGATCCAAAGCTGAATACCTTTTGATCTTCCGGAAGGTTCCGTGAAAGACAATATCCATATCAGGTCTCTGGCAAAATCTTCGTCGGCATGGAACCGGTAGACCTTTTCGCCCGCCGGCGTGAGCCCCTCAAGTGGAAGAAGTTTCTGTAAGCCCGCAGGGCTTCTCAAAAAAGCGGTGTCAATTATTCCGTCTTTTATGTCGAGTACAAGATAGACGGGGTGACCTGGAACGGACAGGACCTGCACGGTCGCACGTGCAGGTAGGGGGTTTGACAGCAATAGAAACAAGGAAGCCGCCACCATAAAAAAGGCCGAAACCCCGCTTTTGTTCAAGGTTTTTCCTCCTGGTCGCTTCATTTTTTATCTCACAGACGGGTGATTCGTATGATAGAGCCGGCATCCAGGGAGCCGGCCAGTTCCCTTACGGATTTCCCCAGGACAGGATGGCGCCAGTCAGGAGCTATCTGTACCAGGGGGACCAGCACAAAGGCGCGTCGGTGCATCTGGGGGTGAGGAAGAACGAGGCCACTTTCATTAAAAACCTGGTCGTCGTAAAAAAGAAGATCCAGGTCTATTTCACGAGGACCCCACTTGTAACGGCGGGTGCGGCCCAGATCGCTTTCGATATTCAAGAGTAATTCCAGCAACACCCGGGGCAAAATATCGGTTTCGGCCAGTACACAAGCGTTTAAAAACCTGGGTTGATTTTCCATACCCCAGGGTGGGGTTTCGAAGACATCGCTGGAAGCGCTGATACGGAGAGAACTTTCTTCAAGAAGCATGACGGCTTGCCGCATGGTACCCAGACGATCCCCGAGGTTGCTTCCCAAAGCGATTGCTGTCTGTGTCACCTGGAAACCTCCTTTATAGCCTGGATCATTTTGATGACACGTGTATTCTTTAGGACATCGTGTACGCGAACTATAGAGACGCCTTCAGTGGCGCACAAGGCAGTTATGGCCAGTGTTCCTTCAATCCTGTCGTCCGTTTCCAGTCCGCCCAGGACTTTGCCGATGATGCTTTTGTTGGAGTGGCCTATTAAAAGTGGCCTGCCAAGTACTTTGAATGCCTGGAGGTTTTTGAGAATAGCAAGGTTGTGGTTTGTAGTTTTGCCGAACCCGAGCCCAGGGTCGAGAATTATTTTAGAGGTGTTTACGCCCCGGGAAGAGGCTTCTTCTAGTCTTTCCTCGAAAAATGAAACGATTTCGCCGATGACATCGTCGTAATAGGGGTTTTCCTGCATGGTTTTGGGGGTTCCCTTCATATGCATGCATATGTAGGGAACGTCGAGTTCGGAAATGACGTCAAACATCGATGGCTCCAGTTGCGCTGCGGAAATGTCGTTTATTATGTCCGCTCCGTTTTCAATGGCTGCTTTTGCCACGGATGCCTTGTTTGTGTCAACCGATATGGGCAAGTCAAAGCCGTTTTTTCGGAGAGCTCGCAAGACAGGCAGGATTCTTCCCTTTTCTGTTTCTTCGGGAACAGGTTCAGACCCTGGGCGCGTAGATTCCGCACCAAGATCCAGTATGTCCATGCCTTCTTTTTGCATCTGGAAAGCCTTTTTCAGGCACTCGTCGATGTTTGAAATCCTGCTTGGGGAGAAAAAAGAATCGGGCGTCAGGTTGATTATACCCATTATGAGCGGGCGTGGACCCAGGCGCAGGATCCTTCCTTCCGTAAGGGGAATCGACCAGGCCGAAACGTATACGTTGGCAAAGGCGGTAGCAAGGCCGCTGCGTATTGTTTCGAGCCCCCCGTAAGGCAAGGCCTCAAGCTTTTTTATAAGGCTGTCGTACTGTCCTGGGGTTCCCAAAAGCAGTACATCGCAGGTTTTGATGGGTCCCTGTATAGCATCTTTGTGCACTATGGCGGCGCCGCCCCGTGAGAGCATTTCCTGCTTGGGCGCGGTGGCGGCCCGGGAG
>DMCT01000135.1:1404-3192 GCA_003446665.1 Synergistaceae bacterium | reverse complement strand
CAGATAGTTGTTTTCGAGTACCCTGTGGACCCTAAGCGGGATTTCGTCAAAAGGGTAATTGGCCTGCCCGGTGAAGTGGTCGACATCCGGGACGGGGTGGTCCATATCGACGGAGACCCTTTGTCTGAGCCGTACGTGCAGTATCACGATTCCTTCGACATGAAAGCGATCAAAATCCCTCCGGAGGAATATTTCGTGATGGGGGACAACCGGCCCAATTCACAGGACAGTCGTTTTTGGGGGTTTGTCCCAAAGACGAATATAAAGGGACCGGCCTTTTTCAGGTACTGGCCGATTACCAGGCTGGGGGGACTGTACTGATATGCCCAGAACCGTCTGGTTCCCCGGGCACATGGCAAAGGGCCTCAGGCAGCTGAGGTCGCTTCTGGACAAATTGGACGTCCTTGTCGAAGTTCGTGATGCCCGAGCCCCCGAAGCTACGGCATCCCCCTTTTCCGCCCAGGCCGAAAAGGTAAAACCCCTCTGGGTTGTCCTCTCGAAAAGGGATCTCGCCGATGAGGATGTGACGAAACGATGGATCCGTTTCTACCGGGATCAGGGGAAAATGGCCTGGGCTTTTGATCTCAGACGGACACAGCTAAAGCCTTTCCTCGCCGCAGTTGAAATGAAAAAGCCCGTTCACCGTGAACTCCGACTGGCGGTGATTGGCGTTCCCAATGTCGGAAAATCCATGTTTTTAAACCTCGTTATAGGTAAAAAGGCCGCTCCCACGGGCGCCGTTCCCGGTGTCACTCGTGGCGTTTCCTGGTATCGCGGCCGTGGGTTTTTGGTAGTCGATTCGCCCGGGATCGTCGATCCCAAGTCGGATGCCGCCGTTCACAGGCTTTTGGCCTGGCTTGCGGGATCACGCTCCGACGTGATCGGCGGTTACGAGTCGGTTGCCCTGGATTTTATTTCATACATACAAGAGAGGGGCCTCTGGGAGAAGACCCTGGGCAATTTGGGGGTCGAAGGGCCTGCGCTTTCTCCCGAGGATATTCTCTTCAATGTCGGAAAACGTCTCGGTTGCCTGGTAAAGGGGGGCAACGTGGACCTTGAAAGAGCGGGCAAGATGCTTGTCGATTCTTTCGCGGCGGGCAAGCTCGGCAGGGCAAGCCTGGAAGCGCCCGGTTTCGTGGCATTCGGTGATCGTCAATGATTGTCGCCGGGGTGGATGAGGCTGGCAGAGGTCCCCTTGCGGGGCCCGTGGTAGCCGCGGCGGTGGTGTTGTCGAGAGAGGAACGTGAACATCTCGTCGCCGTGGGGTTGAAGGATTCCAAAAAACTGACTCCTTCAAGGCGCGAGAAGATCTTTTGCGCCATGCTGGAAATGGGGATCGTCTGGAGGGCGCAGGCGGCCTCGCCGGCAAGGATCGACAGGGACAACATCCTTCGTGCCTCGCTCTGGGCCATGGCGCGGTCTGTTTCATGTCTTCCGGTTTTGCCCGATCTGGTCGTGGTGGATGGAAATATACCCATCCCTTTGCGGGGCTTGAAGCAGAAAACGCTGGTGGCCGCAGACGATAAAGTGCCGGCAGTGGCCGCCGCTTCCGTGGTAGCCAAGGTCCTCAGAGACAGGACCATGGCGGCCTTTGCGAAACGTTACCCGGATTACGGTTTTGAAAGGAACAAGGGATACCCGTCCAGGGAACACAGGGAAGTACTTGAAAGAATGGGCCCCTGTCCGCTTCACCGGCGGACTTTTGGTCCCTGTGGTAACCGCCGTTGAACCATTCCGGGAACATAAACTTTCAAAACACCTGGTATTAACGAAAAACAAGGAAGGGAT
>DMCT01000135.1:0-1237 GCA_003446665.1 Synergistaceae bacterium | reverse complement strand
GATCGAAACGTGCGGCTCAGGTCGGGCGAGCTGGACATGGTGGCTTTTGACGGGGACGAGCTGGTAGTGGTTGAAGTCCGGACTCGGAGTGTGGGGAAAATGGCGCCTCCCGAGACGACGGTGGGCCCCAGGAAGCTCCGGAAGCTTGTTCGAACAGGCAGGTGGTATGTCCTGAACAAGGGCTGGGAGGGGCCGTGGCGCATAGACGTGGTGGCCGTAACGGTAAAGGGAGACAAAAACCCGGAAGTCGAGATCTTTCGGGATGTGACGATGGGGTTGATAGAACAGTGAGTGCTTTCGGAGTAACCCTTCAAGGGATCGAGGCGCGGAAGGTAGAAGTGGAGGTGGAGATTACGGGAGGGCTTTTTTCGATCTCCGTAGTCGGCCTTCCCGATGCTTCCGTCAGGGAGGCCCGAGAACGCGTAAGGGCGGCTTTGCGGTCCGTAGGCATGTCGGTGCGGGGGCGAGTAGCAATAAACCTGGCACCTGCAGACCTCCCGAAGGAAGGAGCTTTGCTGGATCTTCCCATGGCCGTGGGTATCGCAAGGGCCATGGGAGAAATACCGCCTGTAGGGGAGGCCATCTGCATGGGCGAACTTGCCCTGGACGGCAGGATAAGGCGGGTCAGGGGCGCCGTGCCGGCTGCTATCCTTGCAAAAAAGGCCGGTCTGCCCCTTTTCGTTCCCGAGGCCAATGCGCGGGAAGTTTCGCTTGTTTCAGGAGTCACGGCCTATGCTGTTTCGAGCCTGGGTAGCCTTTTCGCCCATTTCAGGGGAGAAAGGGCGTTAAATCCCGTAGAAGGCGGTTACGTAGGCGATGCGAAAATAGAAGCCGAACCGGACCTTGCCGACATAAAAGGACAAGCCCAGGCGAAACGGGCCCTCGAGATAGCTGCGGCCGGTGGGCACAACCTGATCCTGGTAGGTTCACCGGGGTCGGGAAAAACCATGCTGGCCAAATCGCTCAGGGGGCTGCTCCCGCCGCTTTCCGACGAAGAGGTGATGGAGACCCTTCTGGTAAGAAGCACCGTGGGGCTTCCGCCTGAAGAAAGCAGGACGAGGCCTTTCCGCATGGTACATCACACGGCCACTACAGTCTCCATCTGCGGGGGCGGAGCAACCCTTAAGCCGGGCGAAGTAAGCCTCGCTCATCGCGGTGTGCTGTTTCTTGACGAATTGACGGAATTCAGAAGGGACCTGCTGGAAGCGCTTAGACAGCCTCTGGAAGACGGAAACAT
>DMCT01000066.1 GCA_003446665.1 Synergistaceae bacterium | reverse complement strand
GAGAAATTCATGGCGTACATCTGGGCAATACGCGCGTACCTGCGGGTCACGTACAGGTTTGCCCTCAGGGGTTGCTTGTCGTGGCTGCCTATCCTGCCTGTGATCCTTATCATCTGCTGCCACCTGAGGTAACCCCAGACCTGTTCCAGCAGAAAGAGCAGTTGCTCGTCGAACTCGTAGGCTATTTCCGTGAAAGCGGCGCTCCTCGATCGTATACGGGTCACGTAAAGCGGCGATCCCTGGTTGTTGGGGACCGCCTCGTGAGCGGCAAGAGCCGCCAGCTCCTCGGGCGTGACGTCCCGCAGCAGGCTCCGGCAAACGGGATGCCTGAGCTTCCTGTAGAAATCCTCGAATTCACCGATAACCATTTGGTTTCCCTCCGTTTTTTGAATTGCTAGCTACCCGGTCCACTCCACTTCCACGAAGATACCAGCCCCTGCCCCGCGAAGCTCTCGAAGAGCTCTTCAGCGGCATGCTGCAGGGAAAGGGGCACAGGCACGTCCAGTGTAACCGCCACGTCGTATCCGGCTTTTAGTGATTCGATGTCGACTTCTATTTCCTTAAGACGGGACAGTAACGTTTTCTGATGTTCATAGGGCACCACTATCCGCGCCATGCGGGCGAGGCGCTTTTTTGTCGTCCCCGCTTGTTCTATGGCCAGTGACGCGCACTTGCCGTAGGCTTCTATCAAACCCCTGACGCCAAGCTTTATTCCGCCGAAATACCTTGTGACGACGATCACCGTATTGTCGAGGCCCGCCTTCCGTATGGCCCCAAGGATGGGTTTTCCCGCCGTCCCGGAGGGTTCACCCGCGTCGGAAAAATATTCCGTCGCCTTCGGGGCACCTGCCCTGTAGGCCCAGCAGTTGTGATTGGCCTCGGCGTGGTTCTGGCTCGTGGCCCGGATGAACTCCCTGGCTTCATCCTCGCTTTTTGCGACGTCGAGGGAGGCTATGAAACGGGACCGGCGTTCCTTTATTTCCACCACCGCGGCGCGGGCGGGTTCGGTTACCAGGTCATTTTCATTCATGGTCTTCCCAGGCTTTTTTGAACTTCCCGTAGGTCTCCTCCAGGGATTCTGGAAGGACACGCACCCCCGCTGTAACTGGCATGAAGTTGGTGTCTCCATCCCAGCGCGGAACCAGGTGCAGGTGGACATGACCGGCGAACCCGGCCCCGGCGGTTTTTCCAATGTTTACGCCCAGGTTGAACCCCTGGGGCTTCATGAGGGATTTTATAAGTCGTATGCACTTTTGGGCCGTAACGTGCATCTCGAGGAGCTCCTCTTCGGTGAGGTCCTCGTACCCGGCCACGTGGCGGTAGGGGGCCACCATGAGGTGCCCCGGGTTGTAGGGAAAGGCGTTGAACATGACGAATACCTGTTCCTTGCGGACCAGGATGAGGCGTTTCTCGTCGTTTTGCTCCGCCGGGAAGTCGCAGAATATACAGCCCTCCTGCTTGTCGGCGCCGGCTATGTAGGCCATCCGCCAGGGCGCGAAAAGATGTTCCATGCTGTGCCTCCCGTTGTTTTGTTTTCTCAACGTTTCTTCCAGCTCTCGCGAAGGAAAATCCAGGCCTGCCAGGCCCCCAGGACCCCTCCCAGGATGACCATGAACGGGACGACCCATTCCGGTTGCCCCTTGGCTTCCAGGTTTTTCCCAAGCAGAAGGCCCAGCACGACGAAGCCGCACAAAAGAAGCGCCGCCGATATGACCCTTCCGAAAGCCAGAAAGTCCTCGTATATCTTTTTCAATGTCTTACAAACCCCCGAAAAGGGCAAATTTTTTACTTCTTGGGGAATAGGCGTTCGCCATGGTCATCGAGAAGCCTGAAAAGCTCGCTGGTCTGCTGCTCGTTGAGGCCGTCGAGGACAACGCGGAGCTTCGAGGGTTTCCCCGAAAGCCTCACAGAGACGCCCCAGCGCTCGCTGAACCGGCGGGCCGGTTCGCTCAGGCCGGGGACGGCTTTATTGCGCGTCCTGCCCGTCTGCGAGCCGGAATTCATCCTCCGGACGGCATACTCCAGTTCACGCACGGTGAGCTTTTTTTCAGCGGCGAGACGGGCCAGGTGAAGCCTGTCCTCGTCGTTTTCAAGGCCCAAAAGCACCCTGGCGTGGCCCTCGGAAAGGTCCCCGGAATGGAGCATCCCCAGCACCGCCTCGGGCAACTGAAGAAGCCTGAGCGTGTTTGTCACCGCCACCCTGCTCCAACCCAGCCTCTTCGCGGCCTGTTCCTGGGTCAGGGAAAAGCGCGAGATAAGTTCCTCGATGCCCCAGGCGGCCTCAAGGGGCGAAAGGTCCTCCCTCTGCAGGTTTTCCACCAGGGAGATTTCCATTACGGTGTTGTCGTCGGCCTCGATGACCTTTACGGGGATCTTCTCGAGGCCGGCCATTTCCGCGGCGCGCCAGCGTCTCTCTCCGGCGACTATCTCGTAACGGCCGTCGACTCTCCTCGCCAAAACGGGCTGCACCACACCGTGCTCGCGGATGGAATCGGCCAGGGATTTGAGCCCCTCCCCATCGAAGGACTTCCTGGGCTGGTAGGGGTTCGGCGACAGCCTGGAAATCTCTATCTCGCGCACGTTTTGGGCTGTGGTTTCATCGGTGCCATCCCGAGCGAGCGGACCTCCCGGTATAAGGGCCCCGAGCCCCCTGCCTAGAGCCTTTTTCCGAGCCATCGCCCTGCAACCTCCTCGGCCAGGTCCCTGAAGGCCTTCGCCCCCGCGCTGGACGGGTCGTAATAGTATATGGGCTTCCCGAAGCTCGGGGCCTCGGAGAGCCTGATGTTCCTGGGGATTATGGTCTCGAAGAGGGCCTTTTTGAACTGCGCCTTCACTTCTTCGGCGACCTCTTTCGCGAGGTTCGTCCGCGAGTCGTACATGGTGAGCACCACTCCGTCCAGTTCTATTTCCTCGTTCAGATAACGCCGAACGAGCGTCACCGTCCGCATGAGCTGCCCCACGCCCTCGAGGGCGAAATACTCGCACTGGATGGGGACCAGGAGGCTGTCCGAGGCAACCAGGGCGTTGACCGTCAAAAGCCCGAGCGAAGGCGGGCAATCGATGAAGGCTATGTCGAAATCCCTGAAGGCGTTACGGTGCCTGGCAAGCCGGGTTTCCCGGCTCATGATGCCCGCCAGTTCCACCTCGGCCCCTGCGAGGTCGAGCGTCGCCGGGACCAGCCATACGCCCTCCCAGGGAGTCTCGAAGACCACTTCGGAAGGTTTGGCCTTGTCGAGGAGCAGGTGATACATGTTCTTTTTCAGGCTCTTGGCGTCCATTCCCATGGCGCAGGTGCTGTTTCCCTGGGGGCCTATGTCCTTGAGAAGTACCTCCCACCCCCGCCCTCCCAGCTCGGCGGCCAGATTGACGCAACAGGCAGTCTTGCCGACGCCCCCCTCCCGGTTCGCTACAGCGACGGTTTTCAACAGGGGTCACCTCCACCAGTGCCGCTTCTTTGCCCGGCCTGGCCTGCGCCGGCACCGCC